>JAEZED010000052.1 GCA_023417885.1 Planctomycetota bacterium | reverse complement strand
GGCGTGGGGGCGGGGGTCGCGCCATCCCCGGGGGGCCGACGCGGCGCTACCGCGCCGGCGGCGTTGCCCATCGGCCGGCCACCGGCGCCCTCGCCGCCCGCTGCGGCGCGGCGCTGCCGGGCTTCCTCGCGCTGGCGCTCCATCTCCGCCTGCTCCTCTGCGGTCAGGAGCTGGATGCGCCGCTCGATGGGTCGCTCGGCATTGCCGATGGCTTTCGGAATCAGCTGCTCGGCCTGCTCCGGCGTGATCCGGGCCGAAACGACGGCCGGATTCATCGGGCCCGGCTCCGGCGACTGCTGCTGATCGGCAGACTGCGACGCCAGCAGCTCCGCGGGCGCGGGTGTCTCTTCCGGGTCGAACGCGTAGACGTGCGCGCTCAGGACGAAGTCGTGTGTCCCGGCGCCCAGCGCCTGGAGCACCTCCGCCGGCACTTCCTGCTCCACGCCGACCATGCGGCGCACGGGGATGTCAAAACCGCGCGACATCATCCACTCGTCCGCTTCCTCCGGCGTCGCCATGCGCCAGTTGGGATTCGCCGCAACGATGATCGACTGCGGGACCTCGAGCTCCTGCTCGCCGAAGCGCATGCCGGTGAACCGGATAAGGATCCAGGCCGGGGCGAGCGGATCGTCGAGCCCCGCCCCGACGCCAACCTCCATCGGCTCCGTCATCGCCGCACGCCGGGGAAGCTGGGCGCGCAGTGGCGAGCGCTCCGCGACGAGACGACCCCACTCCGCGTCTTCGATATGTCCATCGCGCCGCGAGCGGCCCAAGTCCACCTCCACCACCGCCGGCACCGAACCGCGGAACCGCAGATCCTCGCCCAGGTAGGCGATGTAACGGTTCGTCAGCTCGTGCTCCAGCTCCTCGTCCAGTTCGTCCGCCTCGTACCGCCGGGTCAACTCGCGATGCGCAGCGTTGCGGCGGCGGGAATCTTCCAGGGACAGGTCGGACACCAGCATCCCCGCAGGCCAGCGCTGGAGCACCCACTCGTCGAGCCGGTCCGAAGCCAGCCCCTCACGCAGGATCAGCCCGACGCCGACGCCGCCTGCGATGGCCAGAACAAGGCCCAGGAGCAACGGCACCGGGCGAACCTTGCGCCGCGTGGTGGCGGGCGGCTCGGCGCCCGACGGCTGCGGCGCGTTCGGATCGTCTGAAACGACGCCGAAGCCGCCCGGCTCGGGGGCACGACGGCCGGCCAGTCCCATGAGCAGGAGCAGCAGGCCCAGGGCCAGCGTCACGCAGGCGGCAGTCAGCAGGATGGTCATGGCGAAGTCCTTTGGTCGATCCCCGATGATTGTACAGCAGAACGCCGGCGTGCCGGGCCCCCCGCGGACAGGCCAACCATTGTCGCGGAAGGGGCCGCGGGGGCAAGGTCCACGGGCGCTTATCGGTTGCACGCGTCCCGGCCCCCGCGCCACGCTGTGCCCGGCGGGAGGCCAGCTCCCCAAGATTTCGACGCGGATTCGCCGCATTGGCACGACAATCCCCGCGACTCGCACCGAGCACGCCTGTATCGCGACGGTTCAGGCCGTCAACGCAGGGAACTTGTTCTGGCTGATGTTCAGGTGCGCGTACTGCTCGATCAGCTCCCGGTAAGCCCGGGCGACGGGCCGGGCGCGGCGGTTGAGGTCGAAGAGGCCCACCGCGTTCACGTGTCCGCGCGGATTGGTCAGGGCGCTGTCCCAGTCCTTCATGTCCACGAGGCCGAACCACGTGAAGCCGATCACCGGGACGCCGTCGTCGCGCAGGCGCAGGAGGTTGGTCCATTCCTTCCAGAGCCACCCCACCGCCTGGCGGCTGGAGCGGTTGGTCTCCGTGTGCATCACCGGCAGGTGATACCGGTCGTAGTACTGCCGGGTGATCACGTAATACCCGTAGACGTCGCCGACGCGCGTGGCGTGGCCGTCGGCGTGGAGGACGTGCTCGTTGGTGATGTAGTAGTCCGTCCCCATGATGCAGTGGCTCTTTAGGTCCGACTGCTGCATGAACCAGACATACTCCTTCTCCGTCATGCCCCCCGCCGTGACGTAGCGGTACATGGTGGCGGAGATGTCGTGGGCGAAGAGCAGGTCGAGCGAGAGGAAGCGGCGCTCGTTCATGAGGCGCGCCCGCTCGACGACGGCGGGGCTGCCGGGGTGCACGTACTCGGTGCTCTCGCTGAAGATGAAGATGGCGTCGGGGCGGCGGGCGAGAATGCGGCGCATGGCGAGCAGGCTCGCGGCAACGCAATGCTTCAGGTTGGTCACGAAGGCGGCGTCGTCCGCGCGGCGCTCGTTCCACCACCCGTAGAGCCCGGAGAAGAGCGCGGTGACGTAGATCTCGTTCACCGGCGTGTAGTAGCGGATGTGCGGGTAACGGTCGGCGAAGGCGGCGGCGTAGCCCGCGAAGAGCTCCGGCCAGCGCGGGTTCTGGAACCACGGCCGCTCCTGGTCCTCACCGAGCCAGTCGGGGAGGCCGAAGTGGACGAGGTCGATGATCGGGCTGATTCCCGCCTGCTGCATGTGGGCCATCACCGGATCGAGCCAGGTCCAGTCATACCGGTCCGGCCCCAGCCAGATGCGATGGGTGGGCACGCCGTAACGCAGGTAGTTCAATCCCAGGTCCTGCGCCAGGCGGAGATCCGTGCGCCACAGGTCGTAATGCCCCGTCTCCTTCAGCTGGTCCACCCGGTGGTTCTCCCCCACGATCGGGTAGCTGCACTCGATTCCAGCGCAGAACATGAACGGCTGCATGTACGGCTGGCGGTTCGCCGCACGCGCTGCCCGAAGCTGGTCGGCGATCGCCTTGCGCGTCAGTCGCCGTCGCTCGCCGAAAGCCCCGCCGCCCGGAGAATCCCCGCCGCTTCCGCCGTTGACGTCGGCGTCGCGCCGGCCCTTGCCACCGCGCGGCCGCGGCTCGTCCGCGCGGGGAGCGTCCTGCATGTCACCATCGACTTCGCTGCGGCTCATGTGCTTTCCGTGACGTGGGTCGATCCCGCATCCCTGCTGCTCATTCCCACGCGGCGCCGCCCTGCTTCGGCCGGAGCTCCACCAGCCCCGCGTCGATGTACTGCCCGCCGTCCGTCTGCCGGCAATGGATCGCCAGCACGTTCTCCCCGGCCTTCAGCAGCCGCGCCGCCTCCTGCGGAAGGGGAACATCCCGGTAGCCCGTGCTGTACCCCTCCAGCTCCAGGACCAGCTCGCCGTTGAGGTAGATTTCCGCGTCCTCGTCGTGATGGATGCGCACGTAAAGCTCGGCGAAGTCCGCTTCGTCGAGGTTGAAGTCGCGCCGAAGCCAGATTGCGTCCCCGTTCCACTCCGTCCTCACCTTGGCCCCAGGCGTTCGCTCCGTCCCGAAGCCGCCGAACCCGTTGCGCCACGTCGCGTCGTCGAAGCCCGCGGTCGCCCAGTCGCCGGCCGGTTGCTCCATCGTGTAGAGCCACGCCTGGGGCTGTTCCTCGCTGGTCTGGAGGATCACAACCCGCTCCGCCGGCGTCACCGGCTGGTAGAGCGGCGCGTGCAGTGCGCGCAGCGTCTCCGGTTCGATCTTCACGACCCGGCGGTCGTAGGTCAGCAGCCCGTTGACCTCTCCCTCGACGTCGGTGGTCTGCGTGTAGACCGCCGCCGCGAGGCCCTGGCGGATGAGCGGGCGCAGCTCCGTGATGAGCTGGCGGTAGCGGCGCTCGAGCTGCTCGCGCGACTCGAGCGTGCGGTAGCCCCAGTTGCGATCCTCCTGCCAGAGGTGCCCCTCCAGGGGCAGCCCCAGCCCGCCGAACTCGCCGAGCACGCTGGCGCGCTTCGGCTGCGGTTCGAACATCGACGGCCCGGGGTAGCTGTGCATGTCGTGGAGGTCGCCGTTGCCGCGGTCGGCCCACCCGCTGGGCCCGCCGACGGGGCGCGTCGGGTCGTACTTCCGCGTCCACTCGATCATCTCGTTCGTGTCGTGCTGGCCCCATCCCTCGTTGAATGGAACCCAGACCACCACGCTCGGGTGAAAATCGAGCTGGTCGATCATCGCCCGGTACTCGCGCCGCCAATGGGCGACCGCCTCCTGCGGCATCTCCGGATCGCGCTCCGAGTCCGGCGCCGCGTTCACCGCGAAGCTGGAAGGAAAGTCCTGCCACACGAGCAGGCCCAGCTTGTCCGTCCAGTAGTACCAGCGCGCCGGCTCGACCTTCACGTGCTTACGGGCCATGTTGAAGCCCATTTCCTTCGTGATCTCGATGTCGTAGCGCAGCGCCTCGTCCGTCGGCGCCGTGTACAGGCCGTCCGGCCACCAGCCCTGGTCGAGCAGGCCGAACTGAAACACCGGCTCGCCGTTCAGCAGCAGGCGCACCGGCTCTCCCTCCGCAGGCGCCGAGAGCGAGATCTTGCGCAGCGCCGCGTAGCTGCTCACCTCGTCCGTCGTCTCGCCATGCCGGAGCCGCACCTTCAGGTCGTACAGGTGCGGCGACTGCGGCGACCAGAGCTTCGGCTCCGCGATCGTAATCTGGATCGTCCCCTCCAACGCCCCCTCTCCGCCGCTGGCCTCGGCGATCTTCTCCTCACCGTCGTACACCTCCACGACTACCGAATCCGACGCGCCGACGCTCTCCACACCCTCGATGTCCGGGGTCACGCGCAGGACGCCGGCGTCGATGTCGGACTCGAGCGACAGCCCGCGGATGTGCGCCCTCGGCACCGGCTCGAGCCAGACGGTCTGCCAGATGCCGCTGACGCCCGTGTAGAAGATCCCCCGAGGCTCCAGGCGCTGCTTGCCGATCGGCTGCGTGCCGGTGTCGGTGGGATCGCGCACCGCGACGACCAGCTCGTTCTCCCCGTCGCGCAGGGCGTCGGTGATGTCGAAGCTGAAGCTGTCGAAGCCCCCCTGGTGGTCGCCGAGGGCCTGCCCGTTCACGAGGACCTGTGCCTCCCAGTCGACGGCGCCGAAATGAAGGAGCAGGCGCTTCTCGCCGAGGTCGGTCGGTTTCTGGAACGTCCGGCGGTACCAGAGGCGCTGGTCTGGCTTGAGCGGCTTCTGCACGCCTGAGAGGGCCGACTCGATCGGAAACGGAACGAGGATGCGCCCCTCGTACTCCTCCGGCGGCTGCTCGGCGGAGGCGGGCGTGATGGCGTAGTCCCAGAGTCCGTTCAGGTTCGTCCACGCCGGGCGCGTCAGCTGCGGGCGCGGGTACTCGGGGAGCGGGTTCGCCGGGTCGAGATCCTCGGCGAAGCGGCTGAGAAGGCCCGATCCGGGCTTCCACTGATCGTCACGCGCCTCCTGGCCGTTCCGACCGGCGCTATCGGAAGGACCGGTCTGAACGTAACCGGCAGGGGAGGCAGGGAGCAGGTGAGGGGCGAGCGCCACGGTCATGATGGTCGAAAAGATCGGGAGCCACCGGGGGCGCGTCATCATTCTGGGCATTCGATTGATCCGGGATTTGCGAGGTCTGAACATGGGCGTTGCGCCCGTTGGGGTGGGTCGGCATCCAGAGGATGCCCGCCGCCGCGCCGGTTGGCAATGCCTGCTTCGCCGGAACTTCGGGCGCGGGCGGCCGACGGGCTTGCATCCGAGCATATTTCTGCCAGTATTGGCCCGCCGGGAGAGAAGACAATCGGGTTCCTCGACGGCTCCCTGTGCGGGGGAGCCAAAGGTCATTGGGCGATTCCACTCGCCCTTGCCGATATATCTCACTCGGCGCGGACGTGTTTCTGCCCCACGTCTTGCGGCTGCGCTAGTCAGCCCGGGCGCTGACCCTGCCTCCTGCCGGGTCCGCCCCGGGTCTCTCACATCCCCCCTCGTTGCGGTTTCGCAGAAGGAAATGCTTCATGTCTCTTTCCAATCCCCCGACGTTCTTCCGTCGGTCGCGATCAGTGGTGTCGGGCAGCCACGCGGCGCAATTGCCGCGCAATGAACGTGCTCCCGGGCTGTTCGAGGCCCTGGAACACCGCCGCCTCCTCTCCTCGGCCCCCGTCGCCGATGCGGGCGGCCCGTATGAAATCTTCGAAGGCCAGCAGCTCGATCTCGACGCAGGCCTCAGCACCGACGTCGATGGCGACATCACAACCTACACCTGGTCGATCAATGGCCAGCAGCAGCTTCCCTCCGACACCGGGCCGGAGCGGACGATCACCTGGGGCGAACTCGTGAGCATGGGCCTGGGGGATGGCACCGCCTCGTGGGATCTCGCAGTTACCGTCGTCGACTCCGACGGAAACACCGACACCGACCAGGTGACGCTCACGGTCAAGAACGCCCCGCCGGTCGGCCGGTTCAGCGTCACGCCCGAACCCAGCTTTTCCGAGGGACGCGATGTCCTCGTCGAGGCCTGGGTTCATTCCGACTTCAACTCGGCGCCCACCTCCCAGTACGACTACCGCATCGAACTCTGGCTCGACGGCTCCATGATCAAGGAGCATGAGTTCACCGGCCTGGGCATCGGCGGCAGCCTCCTCTACACCCTCCCCGACGCCGGGGAGCTCGAGGTGCGGGCCTGGGTGACCGATCACGAGAACGCCACTGCCCCGGCCACCCTCAGCAGCATCGAAGGGGACGACCTCTTCGCCGTCACCGTGGCAGACGTGCTGCCGGTGTTCCAGTCGATCTCCCCCGCCCCCGTGGGCGCGGTGGAGGGGTCGCCCGTGAACGTCGGTGCCGCCTTCACGACGGCATCGGTCGACACCGTCACCTACACCTGGGTTCTGGCCCGCCACAACGGGACGAGCTTTGTCACCGAGCAGGTTGTCGAAGCCGGCGAGTTCACCCAGCTCACCCCTGAGAACGACGGCCAGTACGCCTTCCAAGTGCGGGCCACCGATGACGACGGCAACATCGCCGTCTCCCCGGCCCGCCTCTTCACGGTCGGCAACGTCGCCCCGGTCGCCGCCGGCGTCAGCGGGGCGCCCGCAGGCAGCGTCGAGATCGGCGAGGAGATCAACCTCCTGGCCTCCGCGACCGACGCCGGCATCAACGACGTGCTGACCTACCACTGGACGATCAACGGCGTCGCGCAGGCACCCAGCGCCTCCCCGGCCGTCAGCTTCAACGCCGTGGACGGCGTCAACACCTACTCCGTCGTCGTCACCGACGACTCCGGGGCCACCTCCAACGAGATCAGCGGCAGCTTCTCGGCAGAGGCCGCCGGTGCGCCCGTCAACGTCGCCTTCAGCGGGCAGCAGCACGTGACCACCGGCTCGAACGGGGTGGCCAACATCACCCTCCGGGCTACCCTCACCGAAGAGGAACTACAAGGCTTCGGAATCACCTCGACGACGTCCATCGCCGATGCCCAGGTCGAGTTCGTCGTTGTGCATCCGGTTGACGGCTTCATCTACTCCCAGACGGTCGGCGTCACGCCTAATGCCGACGGCACGAGCGGCGTCGCCACGACGACCTTCTCGTACAGCCCCACCGACGACCACGAGAGCCTCACCGTCCAGATGCGCGTCATCGGCGGCGGGTACGCCGAGAGCGAGGTCACCACCTCCCTCACCGTCAGCCGTGACGATGCGGGCCTGGTGCTCGGAGCTGGCACGTTCAAGAACCTCGCCTCCGGCGGCGCGCTTCCCGCCAAGGCAGGCACGAACACCACCTTCGTCTTCGCCGCCGCCCGCGACGGCGACAGCGGGGTCACGGCCGGTACGGTGAACCTCACCTACCGCGGCGCCGACAACCGCAGCTACCTGATCACCTCGACGAGCGTGAGTTCCCTTTTCACGTGGAGCGAGGATGGCCTGACGCATGCCTCGATGTCGGCGAAGGTGAATGTCTATGACATCAGCTTCCTCTTCTTCCCGAAGCTGGTCGAGTCGGGCCTGACGCTGGAGATGACGCTGACCGACGGCCCGCTGGCCGATTCGATCTCGTTCGCCATCTGGGACACCGACACCGGCAGCCTCTTCTTCGGCAGCCACGTCGATGACAACAACAGCGTGGTCAGCCAGGTGATCAACGGCGGGGAGATCTACATCCTCGACCTCTGATCGCAACGACAACCCTGACTTCAGACCGCGGGCGCCCGGGCAACCCGGCGCCCCCGTGGGCTTCGCAGGCGCCTGCCCCCCCGCCCC
>JAEZED010000041.1 GCA_023417885.1 Planctomycetota bacterium | reverse complement strand
GGCCTCGTCTACGACGCCGGCGACGTCGCCCCCGCCCCCGGCGAGACGGAGGCGGCGCTGATGGAGACGCACGCCCGCATCGAGGCCGCCGCCATGGCGCTGCACTCGGCCGGCCTGATCGTGGCATGCATCGGCGGGGGGCATGACCTGACGCTGCCGACCGTCTCGGCGCTCGCGCAGCACGCGGGGCTGGCGGTGGGGGGGATCAACCTCGACGCCCACACCGATGTGCGCGCCCGCGCCGGGAGCGGCATGCCCTTTCGCCGGCTGATCGAGAAGGGGAGCATGAGCCCGACCGCCTTCGTCGAGCTGGGACTCGGCCGTTTCGTGAACGCAGGGACGGACATCGAATGGCTCGCGGAGCAGGGGGCGACGCTGCGGCGTGCCGACGACATTCTCGGCCCGCGTCGCTATCGGCGCGAGGTGCTGCCGGCGGCCTTCGCGATCGCCCTGCGCACGGAGTCGGCGGCGTTCGTGAGCATCGATCTCGACGCGATCGACAGCGCGCAGGCCCCGGGCGTGAGCGCCATGAACCCGGCGGGCCTCACGGTGCGCCATGCCGCGCTCCTGGCGGAGGCCGCCGGGCGCGAGCGGCGCGTCTGGCACTTCGACATCATGGAGCTCTCTCCGCCGCAGGACGTTGCGGGGCGCACGGCGCGCGTGGCGGCCCACCTGTTCCTCTCCTTCATCGCCGGCGTGGCGGAGCGAGGCTGATGAGCATCCTGATCACGAACGCGCGCGTGGTGGTCGGCGACGGCACGGTGCTGCAGCGCGCGGACGTGCTGGTGGAGGACGATCGAATCTCCGCCGTCCGCGGCGACGGTGCGGCGGGCGATCCCGGCGGCGCGCTGCAGGCCCACGAGCTCATCGAGGCCGACGGCCGCGTGCTGATGCCCGGCTTCGTTGATGCTCATACCCACGCCCTCTGGGCGGGCGACCGGCTGGACGAGTGGGAGATGAAGCAGCGCGGCGCGACCTACCTCCAGATCCTGGAGGCGGGCGGGGGGATCCTCTCCACGGTCCGCGCCGTCCGCGCCGCCTCCGAGGAATCGCTCGCCGCAGGTCTCCGTCAGCGCCTCTGGACCATGCTGCACGAGGGGACGACGACGGTGGAGGTCAAGAGCGGCTACGGCCTGACGACGGCGGACGAGCTGAAGATGCTCCGGGCCATCCGGCGTGCCTGCGAAGCGTCCACGCACGGCGCCGCCGGTGTGGCACCGGATCGGCCCTTCCCCGGCACCGTCATTCCGACGGCACTGCTGGGGCACGCCATCGACCCGGAGCAGCCCGACTTCGTCCGCCGCACCATCGGCGAGACGCTGCCGGCGGTCCACGAGGCGTTTCCGGGGGTCGCCATCGACGCCTATTGCGAGCAGGGGGCCTGGAGCGTCGCGGACTGCCGGCGTCTCTTCGAGCGGGCGCTGGAGCTGGGCCATCCCGTGCGGCTGCATGCGGACCAGTTCAATGCCCTGGGCGGGCTCGAGCTTGCGGTCGAGTTGGGCGCGCACAGCGTGGATCACCTCGAGGCGACCGCGCCGGATGCCCTGGGACAGCTCGCCCGCTCCGACACGTTCGGCGTGATGCTGCCGGCCTGCGGGTTTCATGTCGACGGGCGCTATGCCGACGGGCGCGCGTTCCTGGACGCGGGTGGAAAGCTCGTGCTGGCAAGCAATTGCAACCCCGGCTCGGCGCCGACGAGCTCGATGCCGATGGTGATTGCCCTGGCGGTGCGACACCTGGGCATCACCGCGGCCGAGGCGATCGTCGCGACGACGGCCACGTCCGCGCGCCTGCTGGGCCTGGCGGATCGCGGGCGTGTCGTCCCGGGCCTTCGGGCCGATCTCGTGCTGCTGCGCCATCGCGACGAGCGGCACCTCGGCTTTGAGTTCGGAGGGAATCCGGTGGACCTCGTGATCTGCGGCGGGCACGTCGTCGCGAGCCGGTGAGGGCATCGGCATCATCACCGGCGTTCTGACGCCGTTCCCACCAATCCTGCGATCCGGGGCGGTAATGCGCGCATTCCGTCGCAGCCGCGGTGGGGGCAACGAATCCCTCGCGATTTTGGTGAAGGCGAGGGCAGATTCGACAGCCTCGGGCGGGTGCACGGCTTATGCGCGCCTTGGTCGGCGACGCGGGCGAAACCACCTCTCGGAACGGCTCGCCGCGGTCGCGAGGCATGGGCGTTGCACGTTGCCCGTTCCCCTCGTCTCCGGGGCGTTCCGGGGCCGGCATTGCTTCACGATCAACAGAGGAAGGTGGTGGCTATGACTTCCAATCCGAACATCCACGGCAACCGCGGCGCCGACGCCGTCGGGGCCTATCGCGATCCCAGCACCCGCGGATCCAAGGCGCCGATATGGATCATCGGCATCATTCTCGCCGTGCTGCTCCTGCTGCTGCTGTTGTGGGCCGCTGGTGTCTTCAGCAACGAGGAGACGGAGAATCCGACGGGGCTCGGGAACGACACCACGGTGGTCGATCCCGCGCAGCCCTAGGCGCTGACAATGTACGACCCCAAGGCATCGAACGCCTCCGGCTCAGCCGGTGGGCAAGGAGGTCCTATGTTCAGGCAAAACGGATCCGATGCATCGGCCCGCGCGGGGGAGTTGCACGCGACCATCCGCGGGCCTGATGCGGGAGACCGCGTCATCGGCCCTGACCGCATCACCGGCGAGGTGGAGCAGGTGCTCCCGGACGGCCTGCGCGTGATCATCCGCCTGTCCGACGGGCGGCGCATGCTGATCGAAAGCGATCTACTGAGCCGGTCGGGCGAGGGTTGGCACGCGCCGCTTGCGGCGGGGCGTCACCTGGGGGATGGCGATCACCAGCACGAGCGCAGCGACGGGGGCTTTCTGGTCATTCCCGAGATCGAGGAGCACGTGCGGCTCGGCAAGCGCCCGGTGGAGACGGGGCGCGTCCGCGTGAGCAAGCGCGTGCACGAGGAGGAGCAGGAGATCGAGCAGGACCTCTTGCGCGAGGAGGTGCGCGTGGAGCGCGTCCCGTGCAACCAGTTCGTCGCCGACCCCGCCCACCCGCCCAGGCCCCGGCGGGAGGGGGATGCGCTGGTCATCCCGCTCCTGGAGGAGGTGCTGGTCGTCGAGAAGCGGCTGGCCGTGCGCGAGGAGCTGCGCATCACGCGCGCCGCCGTCGCTCACCCCCGGAAGCAGAAGGTAACGGTGCGCCGCGAGGAGGCGCGGGTGGAACGCCTGCCGCCCGAGCGGCTGCAGGATGAGCCGGCACACCAGCCGGACAACGCAAACAGACCTACTTCATGAACCCGACTGAAAGGAGTTCCAATATGGCTCACAGGAGCAATCAATCCGGCAGCCACGATCGATACGTGGTCGGCCTCTTCGAGAACCCCGGCGAGGCCGAGATGGTCGCACGGGAGCTGACGCGGGCCGAGTGGCTCGACAGCAATGATGTCCACACCGTCGGCCGCGGCGGCACGTCCGCCAGCACCGACGACCTGCGCGAGCACGGCGTCCCGGACGACGACGCGCGCATCTACGCCGAGGGCGTGCGCCGCGGCGGATGCCTCGTCACCGTCGAGACCGACGACCGGCACTTCGCCGCCGCCGTCGAGCTGATGCGCCGGCACGGCGCGGTCGACATCGACCGCCTCTCCGACGGCGCGCCCCGCACGCCCAGGGCCGACTCGGCCATGCGGCAGGAGACCGGCCGCCGCGAGATGCGCGGCGAGATGGGCGCCCGCGGGATGCAGAACGAGGCGGGCCGCCGCGACGAGGTGGTGATCCCCGAGACCGAGGAGCAGATCCGCATCGGCAAGGAGCGCCGGCAGACGGGCGGCGCGCGCATTTACACGCGCGAGCGCAAAGTCCCGGTCGAGAAGGACGTCACGCTGCGCGAAGAGCACGTGGACGTCGAGCGCCGCAAGGTCGATCGCCCCGCGACCGAGCAGGACATGTCCGCCTTCCGCGGCGGCGACGTGACGATCACCGAGCACTCCGAGCGCCCGGTGGTCAGCAAGGAGCAGCGGGTCACGGGCGAGGTTCGCGTCGGCAAGCACGCCGAGGAGCACACCGAGCACGTGAAGGACACGGCCCGGAAGCGCGAAGTGCACGTGGATCGCCTCGAGGATGACAGGGGCGCCCCGAAGCGCAACCCGCGCCGGTGATGCGACGGTCTCTCCGGTGTGCCGGTGAATCCACCGGCATGAAAGGCGGGCGAGCCCTCATGGGGCT
>JAEZED010000001.1 GCA_023417885.1 Planctomycetota bacterium | reverse complement strand
GAGCGGCGTGCGGAGCTCGTGGCTCAGGACGGCGAGGAACTGGTCCTTCGCGCGGCTGGCTTCCTCGGCCTGGCGCTTGGCGTGCATGACGTCGGTCACGTCCATGGTGGCGACGGTGACGCCGGTGACCTCGCCGCGACCGGGGTCCAGCAGGGGCTCGACGGTGACGTCGAATACGAGGTCGTCGCCGAAAACGGTCGTGCTGATGCGCCGGCGCTCCCCCCGCGCGGAGCTGAGGACGCGCCGCTTCATGGCGACGAGTTCGGCGATGCTCTCCATCGGGAGGATCTCGCCGTCGCGCTTGCCGATGATCTCCTCGATGGGGTAGCCGAAGCGCGGGTTGTAGATCCAGGTGTATCGCAGGTCGCGGTCGTTGGTGTAGACGCAGACGGAGGTGTTCTTCAGCGCGACGCGAAACCGCTCCTCGCTGTCGGAGAGCGCCTGCTCCGTCCGGCGCCGTTCGGTGACGTCGATCGTCGCGCCCATCATGCGCACGGGTCGGCCGCTATCGTCGTGGAAGACGCGGCCGGTCGTGAAGAGCCAGCGCTCCTCGCCGCCGGGAACCGTCGTCCGGAACTCCAGCTCATACTGCCCGCCCCCCTGGAGCGAAGTGCGCACGCTCGTCTCGACCCTGTCGCGGTCGGCCGGGTGGACCAGCGCGAGGAAGTCGGCCCCTCTTCCGCCGAACTCGTCAGGCCTCAGGCCGTGGAACTGATAGATCTGCTCGGACCAGACGATGTGGTCCTCGATAATGTCCCAGTCCCAGATACCCATGTTGCCTGCCGACAGGCCCAGGCGCAGCCGCTCCTCGGCCTGGCGCAGCGCCGCCTCGGTGCGCTTTCGCTCGGAGATGTCGCGAAGCACCGAGAGGTGGAGCCCCGGGAGGATACTGGCGACCGCCCGGTACTCCACGTCGACCACCGTGCCGTCCTTGCAGACGAGCCTGTACTCGCCCGACTGCCGGCCCTGCTCGATGAATTTTTCCCAGAGGACTCGGTTCAGTTCCCGGTCGCCGTCCGGAGTGAGGTCCGCGACGGTAAGGTGCAGCAGTTCCTCGCGCGAGAAGCCGGTGAGCTCGCAGGCCGCCGGATTGGCATCGACATAACGCGCGTCGTCGTTGCTGAAGAGAATGGCGTCCTGCGCCGTCTCGAACAGGGCCTCGAGCCGCGACTGGCTGTCGCTGAGCGCGCTCTCGGCGCGCTTGCGGTCGGTGATGTCGGTGTGCGAGCCGATCATGCGCACCGCGCGGCCGTCCCCATCGCGGATGGCCGTGCCGCGGCAAAGAACCCACCGGTAGTCGCCATCGCGGTGGCGGAGGCGATACTCGACCTCGAAGCTGGTCGTTTCGCCGTTCAGGTGCCGCTGGGTCATCTCCCATCCGCGGTCGCGGTCTTCGGGATGGAGCAACTCGCGCACCGTCTCCACACTGGGCCGGAGCGCGTCATCGGCGTACCCGAGGATCTCCTTGCATCGCGGTGACCAGTAGAGCTCGCCCGTCTCCAGGTTCCAGTCCCAGATGCCGTCCTGCGTGGCGCGGATCGCCAGCTCCCAGCGCTCGTGGGCCGTCTCCAGCGCCGCCTCGCTGCGCTTCTGGCGGCTGATGTCGGTGATGGAGGAGAGCCACCCGATCTGCTTCCTGTGCCCGTCGAGCAGTGGTGTGACGACGAAGGCCGCCTCGAACCGCTCTCCGTCGGCCCGACAAAGCGCTTGCTCGTATTCACGGCAGCCGGCGCTCAGGATGTGCCGGAGATGCGCCGCGTAGACCTCGGCATGCTCCGCCGGCCACCACGGGAAGGGCGCCACCGCCCCCACCACCTCCTCCTCCGGCCGCCCCACCATGGCGCAGAAGGCCGGGTTGGCCGAGGTCAGCCGACCATCGAGGTCCATCGTCACCAGGCCGGACGCCATCGCCCGCTCGACGGCGGTGCGGAACTCCACCTGTCCGGCCAGCTCGCGTTCCAGCCGCTTGCGCTCGGTGAGGTCGGTATGGACGAGGACGACCTCCTCGACCTGCCCGTCCCGATCCCTGACGGGGTAAGTGTGGGCGCCAACCCACCGCGTCTGCCCGGCATACTGCCCACGGTGGATCACGTAGGGCACCGGGTCGATCGTCACCGTCTCCCCCGCGAAGGCACGGCGGATCAGCGGCATCAGCCCAAGGCGCTCCAGTTCCGGATCCTCCAGGACGTTGTAGGTGGCGAGGTCGGCCATGGTGCCGCCCCAGAGCCGCTCCCAGGCCGCGTTGACCTGCCGTACCGATCCATCCGGCGCGAACACCTGCGTGCTCAACGGCGACTGTTCCACGAGCCGTTGAAACCGAAGCTCGCTTCTCGATCGCGTTCCATCGGTCTTCGAGGTCACGCTCAAATGCTCGCCTCCCGCGACTGGAGCGATCCAACACCGTCCCGGTGCTCCGCCGGCACATGTCCGGGACGCAGTAACGGTTTGGGATGCCGGCCGCCGGCTAATCTAGCCACGGCCGGCCCCGGCCACAATTAAACTTGCCGAGGCGATTTGTCATCGAAGGCGGATTGAAGCCCGCGCGGCTTCTGCTCCGGCTACAGCGCGACCCGCAGCCGAAGCGAGAAGATGCCGACCACGTCGTCATCCGGTGCATTCGCGGGGTCGATGATCGCCTGCGCGCCCGCCGAAAGCTGTGTGTGCTCGGTGAGCTGGAAGAGGTGAAACAGCTCGACCGACTTCTGGTCGCGCAGATCGTCGCTCGCCGGCACGGCATAGCCGACGCCGAGCCCCGTGAGGTTGTCCGGACTGCCGAGCAGCCCGTCCACCGCCACGGCGGCGGCCATGTGCCGGTCGATCCCCGTCAGGAGGCCCTCGTTCGCGTATCCATATCGCCCGTAGAACCAGAGCCGGTCGCCGACATATTGCTCGACCGTGATGGAAAAGCCCCAGTCGCTCGGCAGGCCGTCAAGCTCGCGCGCGGGCATGTTCCATCCCGTGAAGGCGAGGCGCGCCGGGCCCAGGCGCTCGACATCGGAGGTCACGCCGACCTCGCCGAAGCCATAGATCCGCCCTTCGTCGAAGAGGGAGCTGATAGACGATTGGGTCGTGACGCTGTAGGCGTTGGCGCCGCCCAGCGTGGCGTAGAAGTAGTCGGTAGGGTGAATCGAAACCAGCGCCAGCGGGCCATGGCCGACGGCGGCCATCGTGGGGTTGCCCGCAACGCTGGCGTTGAAGAAGGCGAAGTTGGCGCTGGCCAGCCGGTGCGCGCCGACATAGTCATCCGGCGCCGCGCGGCCCGCGAGCACGCGCAGCCTGGCGCCCAGTAGTCTCTGCTCCCAGAAGGCGTCGCGAATGACCAGGCCGCGGTTGTTGAAGGGTCCACCGGTGCCCACGACGGAGCCGATCTCGCCGGAAAGCTGCGCGGGCGTGATGTCGCTGGCGAAGCGGAAACGCTCCTCGACAGAGAAGAAGAATCGGCCGACGTCGTCCGTGCCGCGGCCTACGAGCGCCCAGTCGAACAGCAGGTCGGCGTCCCCCGCCATTCCCCATCGATCGCCGGGCCCGCCGCTGGCCTGCTGGTAAAGCTGCGTGTAGGCGAAACCGATCCGGAGGCCCAAGTCCTCTTCGATCTGCCGCTGAATGTCGAGCAGCCCGTTGATCGGGCCATCAACCAGCGGCACGCGGAACATGCCTGTATGGGGCGAGAAGATCTCGTCGAGCTCGTAATCGGGCGACGTGGGCGCGTCGAGGCCGTACCAGTGCTCCTCGCTGTCGGTGAAGATGTCGCCGCGATCTGTGAGTCCGGCCTCCGCGCCGGCCGTTCCGTCCTCTTGCGCCTGCGCCATGCACGCAGCGGCCAGCAGGTACGGTATACACGGGGCGAGGAGCCGTACCGCGTTGCTTCTACGTTTCATTGGCGTCTTCCCTCGATGCTGGCCGCGCGGGGCCGGGTGTCGTCGGCGTCTCGCCGTCACCCACCGGAGCGTGCTTCGGCAAGCCGGTGGCGGGGAAGATGGCAAGCAGCGAGATGCCCGCGAGGATCAGGAAGGAGTCCTTGAGGGCGCGGAGCCGCGCAGCCTGGTTGATGCTCACCGCCTCGTCCACCTGCTCCGGCGTGGCGGTGGTGCGGCCCAGGACTTCCTTGAGGTGCGTGTTGGTGACGAAGTTGACGTTGTCGAGGTTGACCTGCGTCTTGAGCGAATCGGGGATGGTCGAGCGATTCAGCATGGCGGTCGCGTTCACCGCGAGCACCCCTACGGCAACGACGCTGGCGAAGGCGGTGCCAAGCGCCGTCGAGAGGTTGTTGGCGGCGCCGCGCAGAGCGCCGACGTCGCCGGCGAGCTCATTGGGCGACTCGTGCACCAGGACGTTGAACAGCAGCGTCAGCAGCGCGCCTTCACCGCAACCGACGAGGACGAGCCCGAGGATCACCGTGGGCGTGCCCCACTCGTTGCGGATGGTGAACGCCAGCAGCGTCAGCCCTCCGGCTACCAGCAGGAAGGCGAGCACCCCGATCTGCCGCGGCGAGAGCCGGTCGTAAAGCCGCACCACGAGGATGGCTGCGGCGGCGATGGAGAGGGTGTAGGGAACGACGGCGACCGCCGTGAACATGGTCGAGCGGTCCTGGATGATCTGGATGTAGAGCGGGATGAGGAAGTTGATCGCGGGGCCGAGCGCGCCGATCACGAGGAACGCATAGAGCGTGGCGCGCTCCACGCGCGTGTCGAGCACTTCCAGCGACAGGAGGGGCGAGCGGTCCTTGGCGATTCGGCGGCGCGACCAGACGAAGAAGGCCTGGCCCATGACGATTCCGAGGACCACCATGAACGGCGCCGGCGACAGCCCGATCAGATGAAACGGCGCCGCCGGCCGGGCGAGCACCAGGCCCCAGGCGTTGAGGTTGTTGAACCCGAAGCTGATCAGCGCGATCGCCATCGCCGCGAGGGCGGCGCCGACGAGATCGATCCGCACCCCGCGCTGCCGCGCGACGGGGCTGAGCCGGGTGCTGAGGATGAGGATGGCGGCGGCGAGAAAGACGAGGATGCCGAACGAGTAGCGCCAGCCGACCGTCGAGCCGAGGAAACCGGCGATGAAGAAGGCCAGCGCCCCCGCGACCGCACCCGAGCCGGCGAGTACGCCAAGAGCCAGCGCCTGCTGCCGCCCCTTGTAGTTCGCGGCGATGAGCACGACGAGCGTCGGCACGAGGATCGCGGCGGCGAGCCCGGCGAGGGCCTGGGCGTTGTTCATCGTCCGCGCGTCGGTGCTGAAGGCCATCATGCCCATCGCGACAGCATGGATGACCACGCTCGCCTGGAAGACGAGCCGTGCCCCCAGCATCGATCCGACCCTGGCCCCGACCATGACCAGCGCCGCGACGACCAGCGAATAGATGACGAGCGCGGTCGCCACGCTCGTCGCCGGGGTGTTCAGGTCGTCCACGATCGGCCCGATCGACACCGGCACCGCGTTGACGTTGAACGACATCTGAATCTGCGCCAGCACGATCACGACCAGCGCGAGCCAGGTCGTGCGGTCCGACTCCGCCGCTTCGGTGGTCGCCTCACCCGGGGGCACTTCCGAGATCGTGGTCATGCGATGTCCCGTTCCAGCGGCCAGCGCCGCCCTGCTGCCGACGTCGGCGGTTCAATGTTCCGGTTTCGAAACGAACAGGTCCATTCCCAGCCGCTGAGAAAGGAACTTGGCGGCGAGTTGCCCCTTGACGCTGTTCCCGGCCTCATCGAGTGGCGGTGCAAACGTTCCAAGGCCACCCTTGCCGGGGGAGACGGTCACGATCCCCCCGCCGATGCCGCTCTTGCCCGGCAGGCCGATGTCGTAGAGCCAGTCGCCGGACGTCTCGTACAGGCCGGCCGTCGCCATGACCGCCAGCACGTGGTGGCAGACGGTGGGACTCAACACGCGCTCCCGGGTGATCGGATTGACCCCACCGTCGGCGAGGGTGGCGCCCATGACGGCAAGGTCTCGGGCGCTGACGTTCAGGGAGCACTGGCGCGTGTAGAGGTCGACGGCTTCATCCGGATCGATCTGGATCCGGCCGTAGCTCCGGAGCAGGCGGGCGATGCTCTGGTTGCGGTGGTTGGTCTCTAACGCCGAGGCGTACATCTCGTCGTGAAGCGTGAGCTCCCGGCCCGCAAAGCGGTTAAGCCCGTCATGGATGAACCGCCATCGGTCGGCGGCGTCGGCGCCGGGCACAAGGCTGGTCGTCGCGATGGCGCCGGCGTTCACCATCGGGTTGGTCCGGCCCTCGTCGCCTCTTTCGATCGCAGCGAGGGAGTTGAACGGCAGGCCGGTGCTGTTCACGCCGATCCTTCGGCGGGCCTCCTCGGCGCCCAGTACGTCGCACACCAGTGCGAAGACGAACGGCTTGGAGACGCTCATGATCGCGAACGCGCGATCGGCATCGCCCGCGGACCAGGCGATGCCGCTGGTTCCCACGACGCAGATGCCGAACAGGTTTCGCGGCACCGCCGCCAGTGCCGGATAGACAGTTGAGAGCTCCCCTTCGTCGATGAACCTGAAGCGTTCGTACGCCTCGGCGACGAGCCTCTCCAGGAAGTCTGCCGGCGGAAGGTGACCGGTGGAGACGTAGTCCGCCTCGCTGGCCTGGATCGGTGGGTGGAGCGTGCTGTGGTTCATCTGCCAGTCGGGAAGTGACCGAGCGGTTGCAACGCGGTCCCGGCCCCCCCTGCCTCAGCCCGAGGAGGCGACCGACTGCTGGCTCCACAGCTCGACGAGCCTGATGCACGCCTGCGTGGCACGGGCCATGTCCTGGAGGCTGATCCACTCCTGCGGGCCGTGGATGTTCTGCATCCCCGTGAACAGGTTCGGCGTCGGGACGCCAAGCTCGGTGAGCCGCGATCCGTCGGTCCCGCCGCGGATCGGCGTCTCGACCGGCTCGATCCCCAGCTCGCGGCACGCCTGCCGCGCCAGCTCGACCGGGCGCATGTCCTTCTCGAGCCAGTAGCGCATGTTGCGGTACTGCGGCGTGATCGTGCACGTGATCCGGGCGCGCGGCTCCGTCGCCTGGATCGCCTCACACACGCGCTTGAGCACCTCGCCATGCTCGCGCAGCCCGTCCAGCTCAAAGTCGCGCAGGATGAAGCCCACGTCCGCCGCCGACGCCGAGCCGTCCACGTGGTAGGCGTGGATGAACCCCTCGCGATCGGCCGTCGTCTCCGGCGTGCGGGTGATGTGCGGGAGCGTGTCGATGATCTTGGCCGCCAGGTGCAGCGCGTTCACCAGCTTGCCGCGGGCCTGGCCGGGATGAATCGACACGCCCTCGATGTGAACCTCCCCCTTGTCGGCGGAGAAGGTCTCGTAGACGACCTCGCCCAGCTCCGCGCCGTCGAGCGTGTACCCGACGTCCGCCTTCAGATCTTCCGGCAACCGCGGATGGACGCCGCGCCCGATCTCCTCGTCGGGCGTGAAGGCGATTCGGACATTCCCATGCGGGATTTCCGGGTGCTCCAGCAGATGATGCGCCGCCGCCATGATGATCGCGACGCCCGCCTTGTCGTCCGCGCCCAGCAGCGTCTTTCCGCCGGCGGTGACGATGTCGTCGCCGATCTTCGTCGCGAGGTAGGGAAACTCCGCGGGCGAGAGCACGACGGACGGGTCGTCGGGAAGGACGATGTCGCGTCCGTCGTAGTTGCGGTGGACGATCGGGTTGACGCCGGCGCCGCTGAAGGCGGGAGCGGTGTCCACGTGTGCCAGGAGCGCGATCGTGGGCGCGTCCCTGGCTGCGTCCGTGGCGGGAATCGTCGCCAGGACAACCCCGTAGTCCGTCAGCGCCACGTCGGCGGCGCCGATGGACTTCAACTCGTCGGCCAGGAGCCTGAGCAGGTCGTACTGCTTCTCCGTGCTCGGCGATGTCGGCGACTTCTCGTCGCTCTGCGTGTCGATGCGCACGTAGCGCAGCAGGCGTTCCTCCAGCTCGCGCTCGAAGCCGGTGGCTGCGAGCGGTTCACCGGCAGGAATGGCCTTCGGAGTTGTCCCGGTGGTGTTCATGGTGCGAAAAAACTCCACTCACGATTCGAGCGTCGCCAGCGCGACCGCCAGGCGGCAGCCGTCGACGAACTGCGGGATGTCGACGAACTCGTTGATCGTGTGAATTTCGTGCTGTCCGGCCCCGATCGTCACCGTCGGCAGGCCGTGGCGGGCAAACCAGTTGGCGTCGAGCCCGCCGTGGGAGAATAGCGTCGTCGGCGTTAGGCCGATCGATTCCGCGGCACGCATGGCGTGGCGGACGACCGGGGCATCGTCTGCAATCCGGAACGGGAAGTAGTCGGCGCGGCTCGTGAAGCGCGCCTGCGCGCTCTCGCCCGTATCGCTCCTTACCTGCTCGGCCGCTCTCATGAACGCCTGCTCGAACGCCGCCGTGATCGCCGCGGTGAATGCCTCGTCGTCGCTGCGGGACTCGCCGTCGATGTGAACAAAGTCGGTGACGACGTTGGTGGCGTCGCCCGCCGAGCGGTTCTCGCGCCCGCCGAACACGCCGACGTTGCTCGTGCCGCGACCCTCGGGCTTGACGACCTTCCCGAACCAACCGCCGCGATGGGCCTCGGCGATGGCGATGGCGGCGGCCAGCGTCGCGGAGATCCCCTTCTCCGGCGCCACGCCAGCGTGCGAGGCCTTGCCGCTGACCTGCACTTCCCATGTCTCGCCGCCGACCGCCCCCGTCACCAGGTCGGCGGGAACCTTGCTGTCGACGTTGAAGCCCATGGCCACGTCGCGCAGGTCGGCGGGATCCATGTGCCGCGCGCCCATCAGCCGGCTCTCCTCGCGCACCGTGAAGATGAGCCTGATCGGCGGGTGCGGCAGGTGGTGCCGGATGAGGGCCTCCGCCATCGCGACGAGGACGGCGCAGCCGGTCCGGTTGTCGCCGCCCAGCGCGCTGCCGGGGTTGTCGTTGACGATGCGGTCTCCGTCGCGCCGCGGGCGGGCGCCGGCGCAGAGAGGAACCGTGTCGAGGTGGGTCGCGAAGGCGAGTCGGTCTCCGGGCCGCGTGCCGGGGAGGTCCACGAAGAGATTGCCCGTCTGCGTTGGCATCGGGATGCGCTCGTTGGCCGTGTCGAAGCGGATGGCGGATGCCGGCACGCCCATTCCCCGCAGCGCTTCGGTCACCGCGCCGGCGATCGCGGCTTCGTTCCCGCTCACGCCTTCCACGGACAGAAAGCGGATGAGGTGGCCCACGGCGGATTCTGCGTCGACGGTCGCGTGCGCGTCCATTGCGATGGTGCTCATGATCTCTCCTTCGTGGCGTGTGTGCGTGCAACGGGTCATTCAGATGCCCCAGGGAAGGCCCAGCATCTGCCAGACGGCCAGCAGGACCGGCCACAGGATGGCCAGGGCCACGACGTAAGGCAGCATCAGGGCCACCACCGTCCCCACGCCCGCGTCCTTCTGGTACTTGATGGAGAACGAGACGATCAGCGCGAAGTAGGCATTCAGGGGCGAGATGGCGTTCACGGGCGAATCGCCCACGCGGTAAGCCGCCAGCGTGGCCTCGGGCGGCACGCCAAGCCGCATGAGCAGCGGGACGAAGATCGGCGCGAAGATGGCCCACTTCGGGATCGCGCCCGTCATGATCAGGTCGAGCAGGAAGATCAC
The DNA here is from genome assembly GCA_023417885.1 of Planctomycetota bacterium. Classification (GTDB taxonomy): domain Bacteria; phylum Planctomycetota; class Phycisphaerae; order Tepidisphaerales; family Tepidisphaeraceae; genus JAEZED01. Next base: position 2,625 of record JAEZED010000001.1, on the reverse strand, counting down.
CATCGTGAAGCCCAGGAGCAGCGGCAGCGCCCCGAGGCCCGTCCCCTCGAGCCAGTCTCCCAGCTTCGCCGCCGCGATCGGCGCCATGTTCGTGTACGTGAAGAAGGCGTTGAACTGGCTGATGATGAAGAGCAGGAAGATCAGCCCGCCGAGCCCGGCGACGGCCTTCTCCATGGCCGTGGTGACATCCGCGCTCTTGCGAATCGTCCCGGCGCCGATGCCGTAGGCGGCGCCGACCCCCAGGAAAAGCCCCGCGATGAGGGCGATCAGCGCGTTCTTGAAGGGCGAATCACCGATCAGCGCGCCGGTCTCGGGGTTGCGGAGCACAGCGTTCGGCGGCAGCGTGAGCAGGCCAACGACGACGAGAAGCCCCAGCAGTGCCCAGAGCGCGTACTTGAGCCCGCGCGACTCCTCATGGCTGAACTGCTGCGCCGGCTCCGTCGTGGCGTCGCCCGTGTAGGGCCCGAGGCGCGGCTCGACCCACTTGTCGGTGATCACCGAGACGACGACCGTCAGCAGGACGACCGATGCGATCGAGAACCACAGGTTGGACGTCAGCGAGATCGAGAGGTTGGGGTTCGTCAGGTGGATGGCGTCGTTGGCGATCCCCACGAGGATCCCGTCCAGCGGCTTGACGAAGATGTTGACGCTGAAGACCGCCGCCACGCCGGCGAAGGAGGCGGCCAGGCCTGCCAGCGGGTTGCGTCCCACGCTCGCAAAGGCGGCGGCGGCGAGCGGCACGAGCACCAGGTATCCCGCGTCGGCGGCGATGCTAGACATGATCCCGACGAAAACCAGGATGTACGTGAGCGCCTTGGGGGAGGCGATCAGCACCAGCTTGCGAATGAGCGCCCCGATCAGGCCCGACGCCTCGGCCACGCCGACGCCGAGCATCGCGACGATGATCACGCCCATCCCCGTGAAGGCCATGAAGTTGGGGATCAGGTCGGCGTACATGAAGCGGATCCCGTCCCCGAGGAGCAGGCTCCGCACCGAGCGCGTCACCTCCTCCAGCTCGTGGGTCTCGGGATTGATCGCCTCGTACGTCACGCTGACGCCCGCCAGGTACAGGGCGTGCGACAGCAGGATCACGAGGAGGATCAGCGCGACGAAAATCACCGCCGGGTGCGGGACCTTGTTCCCGACCCGCTCGACGACGTCGAGCACGCGCTGCATGAATGTCTTCTCTTCCGGAGCCGGCGGAGCGGCGATGCCTGGGTGCAACATGGTGGTTCCACCATCTACACGCCAACGCACCCTCCCCAAGTCGCGGGTTGGTCCGATCGGCCCTTGCGCTTGCGACAGCGTGAAAAGCAACACGCCGGCGCCCCGACCTGCGAGTGGGGGCCGAAATCTCCTGCCGCAGTCATTGCCGGCGCATCACGAGGTGGGTCGTCGGCACGGGCTGCCAACAGCGGGTCACCGCGCTGCTTTCCCTTTCTGGTCGCCCCCGGTGGCGGGTCGCTCCGAACTTCCCTGGGGGCGGCAGGTGTGCAGCGCGCTGCGGTGGCCGCGGCCCGCACTATGGCTCCAACGCCTCGCAACAATCAACGACAAAAAAAGAAAGACCCCCTGCCGTCATGCGGTCGGTTCGATGCGCCCCGCATGATCATGACCACTGAAGATTCGCCGTCGCTTTAAAGCAGCAACGACGGCGCAGTCTCCAGTCGCTCTCTCTCGAGATGGGCCGGCGGATGTCGCTAAGCCGCCATACGTTCTTCCCCACGCGCGCCGACGAGCTCGCGCTCGTCGGCGAGGATGAACAGCGGAAGCTGCATGGGCTCCGGCGCCGGGAGCGCGAGCCGAACGGGCGCCGCCGGGAGCGCGAGGGGCTGTGGCTTGGCGGGCAGCGCCAACTGCCGTGCGACGGCGGCTGCGCGGGCCTCGACCGCGGCCTTGATGGCGGCGCGATAGCGGCGCTTGCGATCGCGGTCGTACGTGGGGTTCCGCTCGATGAACTCGAGCCGCCGCTGGTAGGCGCTCGTCGGCACAAAGCAACCACGGTTCATGTCGCTGCCCATCGGCGTGACGGGGTGCGCAGTTGAGCGGGAGCGTCCAGATACACTCAGCTAGCGCGAGGAGCGCGTTTTATTGGCCGAAAGAGGTCGTTTTCGGCACGAAACCGGTCACTTCCACCGGCAAACGGCACGGTGTCCAAACGAAACTGGTCGGTGTCCAAACGAAACAGATGAAAGTTTGAACGAAACTGGGTGTTGTCCAAACGAAACCAGCTGTTGTCCAAACGAAACTGGCCAGTGTCCAAACGCAACCCGTCATTGTCCAAACGAAACTGGTCGTTCGCGCGGCGCCGATGACCAGTTTCGGCTCCCAAACGCACAGTCTTGTTTGGACACTGGCCAGTTTCGTTTGGACAACGCGCAGTTTCGTGCGGACATTGAGCGTCCCGCCCGCAGATCCGTTCTCGCGCGACCCAAAGAACGCTTGCTTTCCGGCGGGGATGTCATCCACGCGAGGGCCGGTGGCAAGAGATGAGCGCCGCGACGACGAATGCGCTCGGGCGTTGGCTGATGGCGTTCATCCGCAGTCCAAAGGCCGGGCGGCGGAAGCCGCAACCCCGGAGGCCCGGCGCCCCTGGGGGGGGGGGTGGTTGGGGGGGGGGGGGCG
>JAEZED010000189.1 GCA_023417885.1 Planctomycetota bacterium | reverse complement strand
CGCCCCCCCCCGGCCGGTTGAAGGGGAGGTGTCGGCATGGGTTTGGCGGCGCGCTACTCGGGAATGGCCGGCTGCTCGACCAGCACGAGGGACAGCAGCACGGTCAGGATGCGATCGACGTCGGGCGGGGCGGCGGCGCGCAGGTGCGGATCCACGAACAGGCGCGGGCGCACCATGTCCATCTCCGCGGCATGCAGGAGCACGCAGACGAGCCTCGGCTCGCGCGGGCGGATGAGCAGTACCTGCCGGCCGCGCATTTCATTGAGCTCGTCGATGACGCCGCGCGTGGCGCCGTCGACGCCGTAGGTGGTCGGGGAGGCGTAGAGGATCCCGATCAACTCGAACGGATCCCCGCGCTTGCCGAGTTGGCGGAAGGTGTAGTCCTTCGTGCCGGGACGGCGGGAGATCTCCAACTCCTGGCCCCGGCCCTGGACGCGGCCGTTCAAGAACCTGAACACGACCGCGCGCGAGCCATCGAAGGCCTCGATGCGTGGGAGCAGCGGTGACGGTTCGTCGGGCATTGGTGAGAGGACTGGGGGGCGGCTCAGATCGCCATGTTGAGCGTGGCGAGGCGCTCGCCGAACGAGTCGCCGGCGGCGGCGCCGCGGTTGGCGTTGATCCGAGTCTCATTGGCGACCTTCGTCGCCATTCCCTGACGCGCGGCCAGCAGCTCGCCGACCTTCTTGATCTCCTCGCGCGTGGCCTGCAGCTCGTCGACGATCGCCTGCTCCCCCTCGGTGATGTCCGCGCCGCCGCCCAACTGAGCAGCGAGCTGCCGCGCCCGGGACTGCAGCGAGCGGCGCTGGCCGGCGAGCTCCTCGTTGCTGACGGGGGCGAGCCGGCTGATGTACCGGTCGGCCACCGACTGCCCGCCCTCCCGCTGCAGGCGGTGATACTCGCGGAGGTTGGCGGCGTCCGGAACCACGCCGTACGCCTTGTTGATCTCCAGGGCTTCGCGAATGTCCGACCCGTCCATGAAGGAGCCGTCGTCGTCCTTGATGCCCAGGGTGCGGGAGTGACGCATCTCGTACAGGCGCGCCTGCACCAGCGCCTCGGTGCGCTCGTCGCCGGTCAGACCCTCGGCGCTGGAGATCAGCTGGCCGAGCACGGCCGTGTGACCCAGGAAGGACTCCTTGCTGCCGTCGATAGTTCCGTCCATCCGATCGCCCGTCACCTGGAGACGGGCGGCGCGTTGCTGCATTTCCTGCGAGACCCACGGATTATCGGCGTTGGCGATCTGGAGGCCCAGCTGCGTGGCCTGCCACTCCTCGTTCCAGCGCATCACCGAGTCCGCCTCGACGGTCGGCAGCATGTTGTTCGCCGCGAGCGTCCGCACGTTGGCCGATGTGCTCGTGATCGCGCGCAGTGACATCGCCCCGCGCATCGCCGGGTCGTCGAGGCGGCGCGTGTACCGGTTATACAGGTAATCGCCGGTGGCAATTTCCTTCGTTACGCCCACGTTGCGCCGGAACTGGTCCATCCGGCCCGCGAGCGTGGAGGCGAGCACGACCCCCTGCTGGTCGAACACGTCCTGCAACTGCAGGTACCGCTCCTGCTGCGTGCCGGTCATGCTCCCGAGCAGCGACTCGAAGTCCGTCGCGAAGTTGCCGGTGGGCGTGATGCCGCGCTTCTGGAGCCCGGTCAGGAGCCGCCCGGGCAGGTTGCGGGCCTGCCGGAGGGCCATGTCCTCGTCGAGGGTGAGCGTGCCGATCTGGATCGCGGCCGCGGCCTCGTACGGCGAGTAGCCTGCCTCCGTGAAGGTCTTGAACGCCTGGCCGCCCTTCTCGGCCAGCTTGTCCATGTCCAGGGCGCCCTCTTCCTCCGTGCCGGCGGCGAGGTTCGCGACCTCGCGGAAGGAGAGCCCGGTCGTCGCCTGCAGGCGTGCCAGCGCGCTGATGTTCTCGTCGAGCGAGCCGCCCTTCACCTCCGTCAGGAGCTGCGCCTGCCAGGTGGCGGCGCGGTGCTCGCGATCGCCGTGCTGCGGCAGTGCGCCCAGCAGGTTGAAGATCGAGGCCGCGGCCGCGTCGGTGCCCAGGCCCGCAGCGGTGGAGAGCGAGAGCACGCGCTCTTTGTTCCTGCGGATGTTTCCCAGGCTCGCCGAGTTGTCGTTCAGGGCCAGGAGCGGGGTCATCTGCTTCTCGAAGGCCATTGCCTCGAGGCCCAGCTCCTCCATGTTCTGGAACGCGCCCAGGAACATTTCCCGGGCGGTGGAGATCGCGATGGCGCCGCCGGCGACCGCCGCGAGCTGGCCGCCGATGCCGCTCCTCAGATCTCCGCCGAATCCCGCACCCGGCAGCAGCGCGTAGCGGGCCGCGGCGCCGACGCGCAGCATGCGCCGCCCACGGGCGACGGTCTCCAGCCGCCGGCGGCGGCGCGCGTCGTGCCCGGTCTCCGGATCCTGCTCGGCGACGCTCCGGCGGGCGCGGCGGTCGGCCGCCTCGACGTCGGCGTCGATCGACGAGAGGAATCCCCCCGGGCCCCAGGGGTTGTACGTGGAATGGTGCGCCAGCTCCGCGAGCTTCGCGCGGTTGATGGCCTGCCAGTCGCCGGCCATCTCGTACGCGGCCGTCCCGCCGCGCCGCGCCATCGCCGGGCTGTGCGCGGCCGCGAAGGCGCCTGCGATGCCTGGCCCGATCGTCGACTTTCCCACGCCGCGCAGGCCGTACGGATCCACGCCAGAGCGGCGCACCGCCTTCTGCGCCTGCGTGCTCATCCCGAGAGGGAGCACGTCATAAGGCGTGAGCTTCCGGCCGGCGCCACCCCCACCACCTCCACCCACAGCGCCGCCGCCGACCACGCCGCCGACCACGCCGCCGGCCATGACCGGCATGCCCGTCTGCCGCGCCGTGCGCGCCGCGTTGCGGGCGTTCCGCTCGCTGCTGCGCGTGACGCGCGAGGCGCTGGTCTCCAGCTGCCGATCGGCGCGGTCGGCGGCGCGGGCGGTTTCCGCCAGCTCCCTCTGGATGGCGTCCTGCGACGTCTGGATCTGCCGATCCTTCTGCAGCAGGTCCCGCACGTCGGCGGTGAAGGTGACCTTGACTTCGTTCCGTGGTGCCATCGCTCAGGGGCTGGGTGTGGAACGCGAGAATGCCGCCGGGGCCTTAGCGGCGCCTCGGCGGCTTTGCCCCGTGGTGATAATGATGAACCGCGACGTGCGCCTCGCCGATCGGCGGGGAGCCGTCCTCGAGGAATCGCCAGAGCTCGTAGAAACCGATGCGCTCGATTCCGATCCGGCCGGCGCGGAAAAGCTGGTAGTTCACTTCGAGCCGGCTGCGTCCGACGCCTGATCGTCCCCCCGACCCACTTTTCCCCGCTTCACTGCCTCGTCGATCGCTTCGAAGTCGATGAGCGACCGCAGCACCTTCGTGAGCGACCGCGTGTCCAGGAGGCGGAGCAGGCCGACGGCCTCGATGTGCGAGATCCGGTAGTTGAGCGCCAGCGCGTCCGTCGCCAGCTGCAGCTCTTCCTTGTACGTCAGCTCAGGCTGGTCGCCGAGCTGGCCCGTCGCCGTCAGCCAGAGCGTCCAGGCCCGGTCCGCGATGTCCTGGTACTTCTCATGGATCCGCACCAGCGGCTCGCCATCGTCGTCCAGGTCGAAGCGGCGCGGCAGAGACGACGGCCGCCCTTCGAGGAACCCGACGAGCCGCGGGATCAGCCACTTGTTGCCGTCGGCGAGCTCGACGAGCTCACCGTCGAAGCGCTCCTTGCGCGCCAGCTCGGTCGGGCCGATCGCCTGGTCGTTCGCCCGCCCTACCCAGTAAGCGCCGCCCGGCGCCTTTCGCCAGGTCTGATCCTTCGCGTCGTGCCGGAGCTTCCCCTTGTAGCCGGCCGGCGCAGCGAGAAGGCCGGACTTGCCGTCCGGGCCCTTCTTCGTCTGCACGCAGCTGAGCCCGGAGCCATCCTCGACCGCATGGCCGATGCCGATCTTCCGGGCCTCTTCAGGCTGCAGCGCCTGCTTGGTGAACCCGGGGAGGAAGTAAATGAGGCACATGAGAGGGAATCAGGAGCGGCGCCGCTTGCCGAGCATCGCGTCGCGTCCGTCGGCAGGGCCGGCCGGCGACGTGGGCGGCGCCGGGTTGAACTTCGCCGGCGGAGGGGCGGAGCGCCTGGCCGATCCCGGCGCGGCGGGATCGGCCGTTTCGATGACGATCGCACCCGCGCCCGCCTCTTCGCCCTCGTCCGCGACGGCCGGGGTTTCGGCCGGTGCGATCGGGGGCTCGTAGCGGGCCTTGCCCTCATCGACGAGCTTGCGCGCCGCCGCCGGCGAGAGGATCCCCGCCCACCCCGCCTTGCCGCTGCGGATCGGGTACACCTGGCCGGCCTTGAAGTGGCGCGGCGTCGGGCCCTCGTGCACGCGCACGTTGGCGAGGATTCGGACGTTGGTGGGGGATCCGGCCGGCATGGCGTTCCTCGGGAGGTGGTGCGAGCCGCGAGCTCCTCGCTCGCTCAAGCGACCCGATGCGCGGCGCCTTACGAGGCGGGCGTAGAGTCGACGGCGGCCTGGAGGTAGAAGTCCAGGTCTTCGCCGCTCTCGCTCGTGTTGGTGATGTAGAGCGCGGTGACGTCGTCCGTCAGCGGACAGGCTTGCGTGTCGTCGGGCGTCCAGATGACGTCCTTCTTCGCGCTCAGGCTCAGCGTGTCTGTCGGCTCGGAGCTCGAGTTGGTCTTCACCGTGGCCGTGCCCTTGCTGATGCCGATGTTCAGGCCCTTGATCTCGCTGACGTCGATCGCGACGGTGACCTGAATGGTGGCGCCGGCGGGGATCGTCAACTCGCGGTGGACGCTGCCGTCGGCCTGGATCTTGATGGAGCTCTTGCGCCCCGTGCCTTCCTTGGTCTTGTAGACGGTCTCGATGGTGTGCTCGATCATCGCGGTTTGCCTCTGCGGGGGTGTGGGGGTTTGTGAAGGTCTCCCGGGACGCGGCGGCGATCAGCTCGGGATGCTCGTTCCGATCGCCAGCTGGAACATCGACTCGCCGTCTTCCGGAGTGACCGGCTCGATCGACATCTCCATCTCCTGCTCCTCGTCCTCGTCGCCGCCGACGCTCCGGATGCTGATCATGCAGTCGGGCATCGTGACGGCGATGTGCTCCGACTCGCCATCGGCGAAGGGCATCTGGGCGCGCTGGAGCGCGCGGAGGTAGACGGTGATCGGGCCGACGCCGATCCAGGGGTTCTCCTGGCCGCTGCTGGCGGGAAGCTGGTCGAGGTCGGTGGCGCGGACGCTGACGCCGGCGGTGCGGGTGCGGACGGCGCAGAATGTGTCGTACGCCTCACCCTCGTCGCCGCGCACCACGACGTCGAGGCCGGGGTCGATGGTCGTGCGCGTCACGCCGGCGATGCGCCCGGACGGCAGGATCACGGGGCCGACGGTGTAACGGCGGGCGGTCGTTGGGGGCGTGGGGACGGCGACGCCGTCCTCGATCGCCAGCGGCGCGGTCGCCGCGTCGGGGCTGAGCGCCCAGGCCTGGACGTCCATGCTGGCCAGGGCGCCCTGCGCGGCGGTGATCGTCCGCGGGACGATCATCCCC
>JAEZED010000088.1 GCA_023417885.1 Planctomycetota bacterium | reverse complement strand
GCCGCGGGTCGGAGCCGTGAGGCTGCGGGCCCGAACCGCGCGGCCGGGTAGCTCAGCCTCGAGGCTGAACCGCAGGTATCGGACTAAACGCCGCCGTCGGCACCCACAACCTGCCCTCCGGCTGGTCGGCGGGCACGACCACCAGCACCTACAACGCCCGGGACCAGCTCCTGAGCACCGCCGCCGGTGCATCGACCACGAAGTTCGGCTACGATGCCAACGGCTCTTTGACAACCCGCAAGAACGGCTCTGGTGGTGGGGGCACGCTGCTCTTCCGCCAGGGCTACGACCTGAAGAACCGCCTGGTGGAGGCGGATGCCGACGGCGATGCGGACGCCGACCTGCGCCTGGCCTACGACCACCAGGAAGGCCGCGTCGCCCGCCACACGCTCGACGGCCAAGGCGGTTCGAACGGGTGGCGCGCTCACTCCATCTCAACCGCCGGGAGGACGCGGCCGGTGACTTCGCCGAAGCCGATGCGGTAGTCGGGGCCGTCGCAGCGGCCGGTGATGGTGAGGCGGTCGCCGTCCTGGAGGCTGGCGCGCTTCTCTCCTCCGGGCAGGGTCAGGGGGCGCTCCCCCTTCCAGGCCAGCTCGAGCATGCTGCCGTAGCTCTCGGGGCCGGGGCCGCTGATCGTGCCGCTGGCGAGGAGGTCGCCCGGACGCAGGTTGCAGCCGCCGGCCGTGTGGTGCGCCACCTGCTGCGCGATCGTCCAGTACATGTACTTGAAGTTGCTCCGGCAGATGACGGCCGGCTCTGGCGCGTCGGCGGGCTGGAGCGTCACCTGGAGCTTCACGTCATAGGCGCCGGGGCTGTCGGCGCGCAGGTAAGGCAGCGGCTGGGGGTCGGTTTGATCGGGCCCGTTCGTGCGGAACGGCTCGAGCGCGTCGAGCGTGACGATCCAGGGGGAGATGCTCGTGCCGAAGTTCTTGGCGAGGAACGGGCCCAGCGGCACGTACTCCCACTTCTGGATGTCGCGCGCGCTCCAGTCGTTGACCAGCACCAGGCCGAAGACATGATCCAGCGCCCGCCCCGCGGGGATTGGTTGCCCCAGTGCGTTCCCGGGGCCGACGAAGTAGCCCATTTCCAGTTCGAAGTCGACCATGCGGCTCGGCCCGAAGGCGGGCGCCGCGGCGTCGTCGGCCTTTGTCTGCCCGTGCGGGCGGTGAAGGTCGGTGCCGCTGACGACGATGCTGCTGGCGCGCCCGTGATAGCCGACGGGGAGGTGCAGCCAGTTGGACATCAGCGCGTTCTCCGGGCCGCGGAACATCGTGCCGACGTTCGTCGCGTGCTCGCGCGAGCTGTAGAAATCGGTGTAGTCGCCGATGTCGGCGGGCAGGAGCATCTCCACGTCCGCCGCCGGAATGATCGCGGCGTCGCGCAGGGCCGTGTCGTCGCGCAGCGCCGGCTCGTCGTGGGCCAGCAGGCGGGTGAGGATCTGCCGTGTCTCGCGCCAGGCCGCGCGCCCGGCGGCCATGAAGGCGTTGAGCGTCGGCCGATCGAAGACGCGCCGGCCGTCCAGCGTGCGCGGCGCGAGGAGGCCGCGCTCCTCCAGCAGGCGCAGGTCGACGACATGGTCGCCGATGCGCGTGCCGATGGTGGCGCGCTGCGCGGCGTCGCCGCCGGCCCGCCGGCGAAAGACGCCGAAGGGGAGGTTCTGGATCGGAAAGTCGGAGCCTGCCTCGACGGCGATGAACGACTTGAGCTTTGGGTCGGTCATGATGCCAGAGGGTAGCAGGTTGGGGGCGAAGCGACGGAGCTACGGAGCGACGAGGCGACGGAGGGTCGGAGCGGACAAGAGACCAATAGCCGCGGCTTCTGACCCGACACCTGCGGCACGCCGTGCCGCGGCTTTTGCTCTCCTGCGGCACGCCGTGCCGCGGCTATTGGGTCGTTGTGCTCACAGCAGGCCCAAGGCGCGAAGATCGTCGCGCGGCTCGTCGAAGCTGCAGCTGCCGAAGGAGATGGCAAACTCCCGCCGCGCCCGCGTGATCTCCTCCACCGGGACCGCCGTCTGGTGCCATGCCAGGCCGTAGTCGCGCAGCGTGAAGGCGCAGCTCTCCTCCTCTTCCAGCACGGCGCGGAGGGTCGCTTCGTCGGCGCTGCGGCTCCAAGCGAGCACGCAGGCGATGTAGACGTTCAGGAAGCCGTGCATCTTCGTCCCCACCGCATCGTTGTGATGGCGCACGGGATGGTGCAGGCCCGCGGTGAACTTCATCGGCATGCGCGCCTCGCGGCACGTCGCGATCGCGAAGGCGACCTGCTCGGTCGAGGGAAACGCCGCCGCCTCCACCCCGCCGGTGCGGAGCTTGAAGCCCAGCCCCTCGTGCCGCGCCAGCCCCGCAACGGCTGCCGGCAGCGACTCGCGCCAGTCCGGCTGAAGGCTCACCTCGCAGAACGGCCTGAGGCCGGCGACGCCGCACCGCTTCACGAGCTGGTCCGCCACCTGGGCGGAGAGATCGGCCGCCGGCTCCGGGAGGCGCAGCTCGAAGACATCGACCTTCGCCCTGCCGGCGGCGGCGTCGTTGAAGTCGGCGATCGCCTGGAGATCGAGCCGGAGATTGGCGATGAAGTCGTCCGACTCCTGCGCGCTGCGCCCAAGTGCTGAAACGGCGAGGGGTTCGCCATCGGCGAAGAGGCGCGCGACCCAGGGGAGCAGCTCCTGCAGGCGCGCCGCCGGGCAGATGAAGCGGCCGAGCATCCAGGCCTGCGGCTCGGTCCGGTATTGCGCGTAGTTGCGGATCGAGTCGTCCAGCGGCAGCGCAGCCGGTGGGAAGAGGCCGGCGTAATCGATGACGCCGGTCATGAGGGCTGTGATCGAAGCCGGTACCGCGATTTGAGACGGCGTCGTCATGGCGCCGGCAGTATAAGGCCGCGGCGGGGAGCCGCCGGCGCCGGACCGGGTTTTCCGGTCGCGCAGGGGTCGATCCCTTGCAAACGGGTCACTGTTCGGGAAGATTCGCTCCTTCGGCGATCGCCGCCGCCGGAATCGTGGCCCCCGCGCGACTCCCGCCGGCAACGTTCACGGAAACCGAGCAGGAACCCGCTAATGCCCGAGAATGACGATACCGCCGGCGCGCCGCCGGCCGTCGCACATGCCGAACCCGCCACCACGCGGGAGCTCCCCCCCGACCAGCATCGCCCGCGCGAGACGTGGAACACGCGCCTCGGCGTGATCATGGCCGTCATGGGCTCCGCCGTGGGCCTGGGCAACTTCCTGCGCTTCCCGGGGAAGGCGGCCCAGTACGAGGGCGGCGCGTTCATGATCCCCTACTTCATCGCCCTGCTGGTCCTGGGCATTCCGCTGGCATGGGCGGAGTGGAGCCTGGGCCGCTACGGCGGGACGCGCGGTTTCAACAGCGCCCCGGGGATCTTCCGATCGATCTGGCGCAACCGCGCGGCGCCCTACTTCGGCGTGCTGGGCCTGCTCATCCCGATCTGCGTCTACTTCTATTACGTGTTCGTCGAGGGATGGTGTCTGGCGTACGCGTGGTTCATGGCCAGCGGCCGCTTCGAGCAGATGGGGGACGACCCGGCGGCTTACGCGAACTTCTTCGCTGAGTTCACAGGATCCAACAGCAACGGATTTCTCGTCGAGTCGGGCGGGCTGAACGCCGCTGTCGGGTTCCTGCTCGTCTGCTTCCTGCTGAACTTCGCGCTGATCTACCGGGGCCTCCAGAAGGGGATCGAGATTTTCTGCCTTTGGGCGATGCCGCTGCTGGTGCTCTGCGGCCTGGTTGTCTTGGTGCGCGTGCTGACGCTGGACAACATCGACAAGGGCCTTGGGTTCATGTGGAACCTGCGGACATCGCCGGAGCGCGGCCTGCTCGACAGCCTCGCCAACGGACAGATGTGGCTGGAGGCGACCGGGCAGATCTTCTTCTCCCTCTCCGTCGGATTCGGCATCGTCCTGAGCTACTCCAGCTACCTGCGGCGCAACGACGACGTGGCCCTGAGCTCGCTCACCAGCGTCGCAGGCAACGAGTTCTGCGAGGTGGGTCTGGGCGGGATGATCACGGTGCCGGCCGCGTTCATCTTCCTCGGGGCCACGGCGATCGGCGGGACGTTCGGCCTCGGGTTCGTGACGCTGCCGCAGGTGTTCGCCGAGATGCCGGGCGGGCGGTTCGTCGGGTCGCTCTTCTTCTTCCTGCTCTTCCTGGCGGCGATCACGAGCTCGCTGTCGATGCTCCAGCCGGCGATCGCGCTGCTGGAGGAGGGGCTGGGCCTGACGCGGAAGGCGTCGGTGGCGCTCCTGGGCTTCATCACCCTGGTCGGCTCGATGTTCGTCGTCTACTTCTCCCAGGACCTGATGGCCCTGGACACGATCGACTTCTGGGTCGGCACCTTCTGCATCTTCGTGATGGCCACGATCCAGACGATCCTCTTCGGCTGGGGCCTCGGGATCGACCGCGGGATGGAGGAGGTGAACCGGGGCTCGGCGATCCGTATTCCCCGGTTCGTCGGCTTCATGCTCAGGTATGTCTGCCCGCTCTACCTGCTGGCGGTCTTCGTCGGCTTCATCTACACAATCGCCACCAGCGAGAGCGGCAACTACTTCACGACGTTGATGGACAGCCGGATCGCCCAGCTCAGCGTGCTGCTGATCCTGCTGGTGGCGATTCTCTTCCTGTTCCTGATCTCCCAGAGCGTCGCCCGCTGGCGCGCCACCGGGCAATTGGCCCGTCTGGACGGCGAGGTCCACGAGCCCCGCGCATTCGAGGTGTCGCGATGAACTCCCTGCTCAACATGGTGACAGCGCTCCCCCTGCCGCTCGCCACGGCCACGCCGGCGACCACGCCGACGTACGCCCAGGGCCTGACGACCGACGGCTGGATCGTCATGCTCTCCTCCGTCACCTTCGTCACCCTCCTGCTGATCGCCTGCCTCTGGAAGGTGCTGACCAGCGCCCCGCCGGACATCGGCGACGAGCCGGAGGAGGTCGAGGCCTATCGCCGCGAGCAGGCGGAGCGGGCCAACACGTAGATCGAGCGACAGCGGACGAACGAACCTGACTGAACCGGAGAACCGATGGACTTCATGAGCATCCTCGACGGCGTGAACAGCGTGCTGTGGCACGACTACGTGCTCTTCGCCGTGCTGGGCACCGGCATCCTCTTCACACTCTGGAGTGCCCTGGGGCAGTACCGGGCCCTGACACACGGCGTCCAGGTGGTCCGCGGAAAGTATGACGACAAGAGCGACCCCGGCGCCATCAACCACTTCCAGGCGCTCTCCACCGCCCTCTCGGCCACCGTCGGCCTCGGCAACATCGCCGGCGTCGCCATCGCCGTCTCCCTCGGCGGGCCGGGCGCCGTCTTCTGGATGTGGGTCATCGGGTTCGTCGGCATGGCCCTGAAGATGACGGAAGTCACGCAGGCGATGCTCTTCCGTGACACGACCGACCCGTCGAACCCGCACGGCGGGGCCATGTGGGTCTGCAAGAAGGGCTTCGCCGCCATCAGCCCGAAGCTGGCGCCCCTGGGCGTCGCCGTGGGCGGTCTCTTCTGCCTCACGCTGATCACCTCCGCCGTCACGGGCGGAAACATGTTCCAGGCGTGGAACGTGGCGGACATCTCCAACCAGTACTTCGGGATGCCGAAGATCGCCGCGGGGATCATCCTGGCCCTCGCGGTGGGGATGGTGATCATCGGCGGGATCAAGCGGATCGGCGACGTTGCGGGCCGGATCGTGCCCTTCATGTGCGGTCTCTACATCCTCGGCGGGCTCGTGATCATCGTGCTCAACTTCGACCGCATTCCGGAGATGTTCGGGCTGATCTTCGTGGAGGCGTTCCAGCCGAGCGAAGCGGCCGGCGCGTTCATCGGCGGCAGCGCCGGGTTCGCCTTCCTGAAGGGAATGCAGCGAGCGCTCTTCTCGAACGAGGCGGGTCAGGGTTCCGCCCCGATCGCCCACTCGGCCGCGAAGACGGACGAGCCGGTGCGCGAAGGCGTTGTTGCGGGGCTCGAGCCGTTCATCGACACGCTGGTGGTCTGCACGATCACGGCGCTGGTGATTCTCCTGAGCGGCGCGTGGAACCGCCCGCCGGCGCTGGGGTTTGACGGGCCGGCGCCGTCGTTCACGGAGGTCTCCTCGGAGGGCGGCGTGCACACGTGGGAGATCTCCCCGGTGCGCGTGACGGTGAAGGACGAGGTGGAGGCCGGCGGCCAGATGCGGGAGGGTTCCTCTGTCTTCCTGATCGTGCAGGGCGGGCCGGGAAGCAACGGGGAGACGAGCGCCGATCACCACAAGGTCAGCGGCACGCTCTCGCAGGACGGCGACGCCTGGGTGGCGAACTTCGACAACTTCAGGACGGTGGAATCCACGGCCCCCACGCTCGTGAGCGATCCGGAGGAGCACGGCGTCTACTTCGACTTCAAGGGCGCCACGCTCACCGCCAAGGCGTTTGACCGGACGATGCCGGGACTGGGGGCGTGGATCGTGCCCGCCGGCGTCTGGCTCTTCGCCTTCTCCACGATCATCTCCTGGAGCTACTACGGGGAGCAGGGTGTCGTCTACCTGTTCGGCACGAAGGCGGTGATGGTCTACCGGCTGCTCTACTGCGCGCTGATTCTCGTGTCCGCGACGCCGTTCATCCGCACCGAGGCGGAGCTGGATGTGGTCTCGATGCTCGGCACGGGCGTGATGCTCTGGGTGAACATCCCGATCATGCTGATCTTCGGCCGCACGGCGATGCGCGCCTACCACGACTACATGCGGCGCATGAAGGCGGGCGAGTTCCACGGGCACAACATCCCGCCGCTGGCGGACGTGATGGAAGGCAAGGACGTGGAGTAAATACGGATCTGGCTCGAACCCGCTGCTGGGTCGCATTGGCGCTCTCGACGCCTCTCCCTCTCCGGGAGTGGTGGCTGCGGAGCGAAGCGGAGCAGACGGAGAGCGCCCTCTCCGCTCGGGCCTGCGGCCTCGGCACCTCTCCCGGAGGGAGAGGCGTTGAGAGATTGCCATTTCGAGATCCGCTCAGCGCCCGCCCGACTCGTTCGTGGCGGACGCTTCGCTGATCGCCTCCAGGCGGAGGCGCGCGTACTCGAACTCGGGATCGTGCCGAAGGGCGCGGCGGTAGGCGCGGGCGGCGCCCTGAATGTCCCCCTCGCGCTCGAGCGCGGCGCCGATGTTGTGCCAGCTCTGTGCCGGGGAGAGCACCTGCGAGAGGTTCTCCAGCGCCGGCTCGATCTCGCCGCGCCGGGCGAGGAACATCCCGTAGTTCACGCGCACCGCCTCGTTCGCGGGGTCGCGGTCGATGCCGCGCAGGTAGGCGGCCTCCGCCTCGCCGTCGTCGCCAAGCAGCTCGTAGGCGTAGCCGAGGTTTGCCCATCCCGCCGCTGAGTCGTTCGTGAGGGCGAGGTAGCGGCGCCAGGTCGCGACGGCGTCGGTGTCACGCATCCGGCTGCGGGCAACGCCGAGCCGGTAGAGCGCCTCCGGGTCGTCCGGCATCCGCTCCACCGCCCGCTCGTACTGCTGCGCCGCCAGGCGGAAGTCGCCACGCGCCTCGGCGGCCTCGCCGGCGGCGAGGTAGGTCTGCGCCTCGCGCCGCGCCGCCTCCTGCTGGGCTGCCTCGGCGATGCTGGCCTGGCGCGCCGGCCGCTCGCGATCGGCCGAGCGCCGGCAACCGCCGATCATGACGAGGCAGGCCAGGCCCGCCGCGGCAACGGCCAGCAGGGACGCACGGGCGGGACGGGCACCGCTGGAGGATGATGCCGAAACGCGAGGAGAAGAGTCAGGATGCATTGCACCCAGTCTAACGCCCGGAGGCCAGCCAACATTCCAGCGCCGCCTGCTGGCGGGTGAAGTCGTGCTCGGGCGGGCCGCCGCGCGTCATCGGTCGCTTGAAGAAAACGCCCAATTCCGCGATCGCACCCGCCTCCCCGCGCCGGTGGGCCAGGTCGATCAGCCGGCACAGATCGATCGCCATGGGCGCCGCCAGGATGCTGTCGCGACAGAGGAAATCGATCTTCACCTGCATGCGGTGCCCGCCGAAGCCGACCAGGTCAATGTTGTCCCAGGCTTCCTTGGCGTCGCCGCGCGGCTTGTAGTAGTGGATGTGCACCTGGTGCTCCCCGGGCGGATACCCGAGGATCCCCTCGAGCACGTCCGTCTTCGTCTCCACCTTGCTGGCCAGGGACTGCGGGTCCGCCAGCACCTCGCCATCGCGATTGCCGAGCAGGTTCGTGCTGAACCATCCCTCCACGTGCAGGTTCCGGTCGCGAAGCGCCGGGGCGAGCACGGTCTTCAGGAAGGTCTGGCCCGTCTTGCCGTCGCGGCCGCAGACGGGCACACCGCGCTGGCGCGCCAGCTCGAGCAGCGCCGGCAGGTCCGCGCAGCGCGTGGGGGTGAAGTTCACATGGGGGACGCCCGACGACAGCGCCGCGTAGGCGTAGAGCACCGACGGGCCGATCGCCGGGTCGTCCGCGTCCAGCGCGCGCTCCAGCGCGTCGCGCGATCCGAAGCTGCCCGACTCTGCCGCCCGTCGCTCGGTGCTGGAGAGGTTCAGCAGGACCATCCCATCCAGCCGCGCCGCCTCGCGGAAGCGCGCCAGGTCCGCAGCGATCGACTCGATCGCCTCCCGGTGCCCGCGGCACGACCGCACGTGGCCGCCCCCGATCGGCTGCACGAAGCGGTCGCTCGTGACCGCCTGCCAGGGACGCATTGCCGCCAGCTCCGCCTCGACGATTGCCAGTTGCTCCGGCGGGAGCACGGCATGCGTCCGCGCCGCGGCGGCGAGGTCGGCATCGAAGAGATCCCACCCGCCGAAGAGCAGTTCGTCGTAGCCGGCGAGTTCGAGCCCGGCGAACAGCTCCGGTCGTCGGCGCTCGAGGCCGGCAAGCGGAAGCCCGGCGGTGTCGATCGCCCCCCGACGCAGCAGCGCCAGACCGGCGATGGCGGTGGTTGCGACGGCGCCCCCCAGGCCCTGGACGGCGATTCCGAGCCGGCGTGGCTGGCGCGCGGGTTGTCCGGCGGAGGTGGGCTTCTCGGAAGCGTTGGGCATGGACGGGCGCGGGAACGAAAGCGGTTCAGATCATAGGCTGAGCGAGCGCGGCGGCGCACGGGGCACGTTTGGGGGATGTGGATAGATCGGCGGGGCACTGTTGGGCCCGGCCGCCGTTCGTCGATTGCCGTCTGAGACGTGATCGAGCAAGGTGTGGTTCCGGCTGAGCCAAACGCAAGGAAGCTCGAAGTGCCCGAGAGAGGCAACACGCGATGACCCACATTTCCGAAGGACAGACTTCCCACCGGCCGACGGTTGCCTACTTCTCCATGGAGATCGGGCTCGATCCGCGCATGCCGACCTACTCGGGCGGACTGGGCGTGCTCGCGGGCGACACCATCCGCGCCGCCGCCGACCTGCGCGTGCCGATGGTCGCCGTGACCCTGCTCCACCGGAAGGGATATCTCCGGCAGCGGCTGGACGCGGAGGGCCGCCAATCCGAGGAGCCGGTGACATGGCCGGTGGCTGAACTCCTGGTCGAGCAGCCCGGCCGGGCGCGGGTCGACGTGGAGGGGCGCGCGGTCGCGGTGCGTGCCTGGCGCCTGGAGGTGAAGGGCGTGACGGGCGCGGTCGTGCCCGTCTACTTCCTCGACACCGACCTTCCGGAGAACGGCCCGTACGACCGGGCGCTGACCGACCATCTTTACGGCGGGGATGAGCGGTACCGGCTGTGCCAGGAGGTCGTGCTGGGCATGGGCGGAGTGCGGATGCTGCGGGTGCTGGGTCAGAGCGCGATCGCCCGGTACCACATGAACGAGGGGCACGCGGCGCTGCTGGGGCTGGAACTGCTGGAGGAGCAGGCGCGCGAGGCGGGCCGCGAGCAGGTGTCGCACGAGGACGTGGAGGCGGTGCGGGCCCAGTGCGTCTTCACGACGCACACGCCGGTGCCCGCGGGGCACGACCAGTTTCCCATGAAGCTCGTGCGCCAGGTGCTGGGCGTCCAGCACGACCAGCGCATGAAGGGGATCGACTGGCGAAGCGTCGTCTACGTCAACGGCCGCTTCAACCTCACGTACCTGGCCCTGAGCCTGAGCCGCTACGTCAACGGGGTGGCGAAGCGGCATGCGGACGTGTCGCGCCTGATGTTCACGAACTACCAGGTGGAGGCGATCACCAACGGTGTTCACGCGGCCACCTGGGTGGCCCCGGCGATGGCGGAGGTCCTGGATCGACACCTCCGGGAGTGGCGGCGCGACAACTTCGACCTGCGCTACGCGACGGGGATCCCGTGCGACGAGATCCGCGAGGCGCACCGGCAGGCCAAGCGGGCGCTGCTGGAGCGCGTGGCGTCGCTCACGGGCGTGCGCATGGAGGAGGATGTCTTCACCCTGGGGTTCGCGCGGCGCGCCACCGCGTACAAGCGGGCCACGCTGCTCTTCCACGACACCAGGCGTCTGGTTCGGATCGCGGAGCGAGTCGGGCCGATCCAGATCATCTACGCCGGGAAGGCCCACCCGCGCGACGAGGAGGGAAAGGCGCTCATCCGCCGGATCATCGAGATCGCGCGGACGCTCGGCGACCGACTGAAGCTCGTCTACCTCCCCGACTACGACATCGAGCTGGGCAAGCTCGTCACGGCCGGGGTGGACGTGTGGCTGAACACGCCCCGCCCGCCGATGGAGGCCTCGGGCACCAGCGGGATGAAGGCGGCGCTCAACGGAGTGCCGAGCTTCAGCGTGCTCGACGGCTGGTGGATCGAGGGAGCCGTCGAGGGGGTCACCGGCTGGTCCATCGGGCCCGCGCCCGATCCGCCCGGCGCCCCGACGGCGCAGGGGCGTGACGACGCCGCGGATGCGGCCGACCTCTACGACAAGCTGGAGCGCGTGATCCTCCCGCGCTACCACGACAACCCGGCGGCCTTCGCCGAGGTGATGCGCCACTGCATCGCCCTGAACGGCAGCTACTTCAACACGCACCGGATGGTGCAGCAGTACGTGCTGGAGGCCTACTTCCGCTGAGCCGCGTCCGGTAACGCCGCGGGAGGATCACCCGATTCAGTGAGCGGCCGCATGGGCCGATCACGAACGGGAGGTTTATGGACGACCGCGCGCAGGAACGAATCCGGCGGCTCAAGGAGCAGAATCGAAAGCTGCGCAGGGCGTTGGATCGCCAGCGTCGTAACGCCAGGCGACTGCGCCACAGCGCGCTGCACGACACGCTGACGAGCCTCCCGAACCGGGCGCTGCTCATGGATCGGCTGGAGCGCTGCGTCGCCCGCGCCGCCCGCGAGGAGGACTACTGCTTCGCAGTGCTCTTCCTCGACATCGACGACTTCAAGTTCATCAACGACAGCTTCGGGCACGAGGTGGGGGACGCCGTCCTCCTCGAGACGGCCAGGCGCCTCAACCGATCGCTTCGCGGGCTGGACACCGTCAGCCGCTCCGACAACGGCGTCCCGGCCGCCGAGCGCATCGACGGCTCGGCGCGGCTGGGCGGAGACGAGTTCGTCGTCGTGCTCGACGGCGTGGCGAAGACTGAGGACATCCTGCACGTCGCCCAGCGCCTCCAGCATCACCTCGCCGAGCCGATCAGGCTCCCGGGGCGCGAGCTTGCGATCACCACGAGCATGGGCATCAGCCTCGGCCGCGGCGCGAACCTGGCCGTGGCCGACCTGCTGCGCGAGGCGGACGCGGCGATGTACGGCGCCAAGACCAACGGCAAGGGCGGCCACGCGCTGTACGACGGCGGAATGCAGGCGGCCGCCAGGCGCCGGCAGTCGCTGGAGGACGCGCTGCACGAGGCGCTGGACCGGCAGGAGCTGGAGGTGGTGTATCAGCCGATCGTCTGCCTGAAGGAGGCGCGGGTGAGGGGGTTCGAGGCGCTGCTCCGGTGGCACCGCATGGGGGAGGCGATCGGGCCGGCGGAGTTCATCACGGTGGCGGAGCAGACGGGCCTGATCATGCCGATCCAGCGATGGGTGCTGGACCAGGTGATCAGGCAGGTGCGTCGCTGGAACCAGTCGCTGGCTACTGAGGCGCGCGTGTGGGGGAGCGTGAACATCTCCGGCCGGCAGCTCGAGGATCCCGCCTTCGCCGACGAGGTGCTGACGACGCTCGAGGCGCAGCAGCTTCCCGCGGAGCTGCTGAAGCTGGAACTGAAGCTCGGCTGCGTGCAGCGGCGGACCGAGACGTGGGGGGCGCTGCAGCGGCTTCGCGAGCCGGGGGTGGAGATCTGCGTGGACGATTTCGGAACCGAGCCGCTGTCGCTGGTGGAGATGAGCCGCCTGCCGGTGGATGTCGTCAAGATCGACCGGGCGCTGGCCAGCGTCGTCGAGAGCAACCGCGACTGGTCGGCGGTGGTGCAGGCGATGACGAGCCTGGCGCATGCGATGCGCAAGCAGGTGGTGGTGGTGGGGATCGAGTGCTCGCAGCAGATGGAGCAGGTGGAGCGGCTGAACTGCGACTTCGCGCAGGGCCACTTCTTCGCCCGCCCCCTGCCGGCCGCGGCGGCGTCGAAGTTCATCCAGAGCCCCCCGCGTTGGCGCCTGAGTGCGTAGGTGACGGTGAAGTTAGGAGGTAGAAGCTAGGAGTTCGAGGGGGAGCTTGCTTCCTCCTTCCTCCTTCCGTCTTCTTCCGCCCTTCGCCTTTCCCCTGAGTTCACCCCTTCATGCCCGTCAGCGTTACGCCCTCGATGAAGTAGCGCTGTGCCATGAAGAAGATCGCGATCACGGGCAGGGTCATCAGCGTGCTGGCGGCCATCAGCATGTTGAAGTTGGACTGAAACTGCTGCGCGCCGCGGAATGCGAACAGCCCCAGCGGTAGCGGGTAGAGGCGCTGGTCGCTCAGGTAGATCAGCGGGCCCATGAACTCGTTCCATGCGTTCATGAACGTGAAGATGGCCACCGCCGCCAATGCCGGCTTCATCAGCGGGAGCATGATCCGCCAGTAGATGCCCCACCAGCCGCAGCCGTCGATGCGCGCCGCCTCCTCCAGCTCGCGCGGCACGCCGAGCATGAACTGCCGCAGCAGGAAGATGAAGAACGGCGTGCCCACGAACGCCGGCACCCACAACGGCAGCAGCGTGTTGTACCAGCCCAGCGACCGGTAGATCAGGAACTGCGGCACCATCACCACCATCGTCGGCAGCATCATCGTCGCCAGCACGAGCCCGAACACCACCTCGCGTCCCGGCCAGCGCAGGCGGCTGAAGGCGTAGGCCGCCATGCTGCACGACAGCATCTGCCCGATCACGCTGAGCACGACGATGTAGACGC
The DNA here is from genome assembly GCA_023417885.1 of Planctomycetota bacterium. Taxonomy (GTDB): domain Bacteria; phylum Planctomycetota; class Phycisphaerae; order Tepidisphaerales; family Tepidisphaeraceae; genus JAEZED01. The sequence continues at coordinate 5,537 of JAEZED010000088.1, read as the reverse complement.
TGTTGAAGAGGTAGTTGCCCCAGTTCGTGTCCGCGTACCACGCGTCGCGGTAGCTCTGTGTCCAGCGCGCCAGCGTCGCACGCACCACGTCCAGTTGATCGACCCGGAAGGTCAACCTTGCCCGCCCCGCCGCCACGTCCGACGCGCCCGCGTCGCGCAGGCGCCAGACGCCGAGAAACCGCTCGTCCCGCGCCCTCGGATCGGGCAGCCGGAACGACCACTCGCGCCAACCGTCCACCCCCAGGTAGAGCGGCGCGCCGCCCGTGTCGTAGCGACGCCCGCCGATCTCCAGGATCGCCGACGCCGCGTGCCACGAGTCGTCCTGCCGCATGCGAAGCCGCACCCCCTCGATCTCGCCGGCAGGCAGCGGGAACTCCACGGAGACGGCGGCGTCGTTGGCGGACGCAAAGTCATAGGAGAGGCGATCCCCCGCCACTTCAGCTGATGGCGTTAGCGCGGTCCACTGCACGGCGACGGGCGTTTCGACGGCGTCCGCCGTGCGCACGTGCAGCGTACCCAGGATCACTTCATGCACGCCCGACTCGTCCTCCCAGGGCGACTCCTCCGGCGCCGCCGCCGCCGCGGGGAGCCAGCGCGGCGGGAAGATCAGTGTCTCCTCCGGCTGCTTGAAGCTGGTCCCCACGAGCCAGAGGAACGGCAGCATGAAGAGGATGGACCCCGCGACCAGCGCCCCGTGCCGCGCCACGCGTCGCGCCGCTTCCGGGAAGACGATCGTCACCCCGGCCGACAGCACGAAGCTGACGCCGGTCAGCCAGATCAGCATCGCCAGCAACCCCCCGCCGCCGCCCCCCGTGGGCAGCATGCCCGCAAGCATCGTCAGCAGAACCCCGAGCACCAGGCCCTCGGCAGTCAGCAGGAGGATGAGCAGCAGTCGGTTCATCGAAGTTCGCCGCGAGGGTCATCCCACGGCTTCGTAGTGCACCCACCGCTTGCTCGCCCATAGCTGGAGCAGTGTGAGGGCGAGGATCATCACCAGGAGCACCCAGGCCAGCGCGCTGGCGTATCCCATCTCGAAGTAGCGGAAGGCGCTGTTGAACAGGTAGAAGGCGTAGAAGAGCGTCGAATCCGCCGGCTCGCCGTTCGGCGTCATCACGTATGCCGGCGTGAAGATCTGCATGATCCCGATGATGCCGATTACTAGGTTGAAGAAGATGTAGGGCGTGAGCATCGGCAGCGTGACCGCGAAGAAGCGGCGGATCGGGCCGGCGCCGTCGATCTGGGCGGCCTCGTAGAGATGCCGCGGAATTCCCTTCAGGCCCGCGAGCCAGATGATCATCCCGCTTCCCGAGCCCCACAGCAGCATGAGCAGGATCGCCGCCTTGCTCCCCAGGAACCAGGAGGGGCTAGCCAGCCAGAGCGGCTCGAACGGCTCCAGCCCCACGAGCGTCGGCAGGACATCCAGCCGCAGCAGGCGGATCGTGCTGTTCACCAGGCCGTTCGTCGGGTTCAGCACCCAGATCCAGAGAATGCTCGCCGCCACCACCGGCATGATCGCGGGGAGATAGAAGAGCGTGCGGTAGACCTTCACGCCGCGCACCTCCGCGTTCAGCAGCAGCGCGATCGCCAGCCCGATCACGAGCCCCAACGGCACCGCCAGCAGCATGTACGCGGTGTTGGCGAGCGAATACCAGAACAGCTCATCACCCAACAGGCGGCGGTAGTTCGCCGTGCCCACCCAGGTCGCCGGATGGAGCACGTCGTAACGGCAGAAGCTGAAGACCAGCGACGCCGCCATCGGCCCGGCGAGCAGCAGGAAGAACCCGATCAGCCACGGCGAGAGGAAACCCGCCGCGGCGCGGGCCTCGTCGGCGTGAATCGGCTGCGGATACCGGCGATGCAGCAGCCAGGCGAAGCCAGCAATGAGCCCGATTCCCGCGACGGCCACGATCGTGGAAAGGAGCACCCAGGGCACTTCGGTGCGCGTGCCGGCGGCGGCCTCCTCCTCGAGAAGCCGGTCGAGCCGGGCCTGCACCTTCGCGGCCGCCTCGTCGAGGACGCGCTGCGGGTCCTCGTGGCGCCGCCCGGCGACATCGAGGGCGCGCACGTGCTCGTCCCACAGGAGCTGCCCCACCGGCGTGACGGGCCGGTAGCGCGCCACGTCCATCAGATCGACGAAGACGGGCATCGCGTCGCGGATGGAGTCGGAAACATCCTGCTCCGTGTTCATGAACTCGCCGAGGATCCGCTCGTTGACCTCCGGGCGGGCGCTCATGATCGGCACATAACCGAAGCCCCGCGCCGCACGATGGCGGGCGTTCACCTGCTCGATCAGGCGGAAGCCTTCCTCGCTGACCAGAAACTCGATCAGCTCGAACGCCTTGCCGGCGTTGCTGGCGTTCTTCGGGATCACGAAGCTGTATCCGCCGCCCCACGTCACCGGCTCGCGCCCCTCCGGCGCCGGCGGAGGCGCAACGCCGAACTCCAGGTCCGGCGCCAGCTCCGCCATGTTGCGCAGCTGCCAGTTGCCGTCGATCTTCATCGCCACCTGCTCGATCAGGAACGGATCGAGCCGGCGGTCGTTGTTGTGGGCCCGGACGAACGCCTCCGCCTCCGCCATCCCGCCGACCAGGTCGTATAGCTCCACCATGAATCGCAACGCCTCGACATTCTCCGGCGCCCCGAGCGTGACGGTGCGGCCGTCGGGACTCATGAACTCCCCGCCGTTGAGCCAGGCGTAGATGTAGAGCCACGAGTCGCCGTAGTTGGGCGCGAAGCCGAGCTGGACGATGCGTCCCCGCGCGTCGCGCTTCGTCAGCGCCTGGGCATACTCGCGAAGCTCGCTCCACGTCCGCGGCGGGACGGCGTTCCCCTGCTCGTCCACGAACCCCGCCTCGCGGAGTATGCGCTTGTTGTAGTAGAGGGCCCGGTCGTCCACGTCGTACGGGATGGCGTAAACGCTTCCCTTGTAGGTCGCCTCGTTCCACGCGCTGGCGTAGAAGTCGTCGCCCGACAGGCCGCTCTTCTCCAGGAACTCGTCCAGCGCCATGAAGGCGCCGCGGCTGGCGAACTGCCCCACCGTGAACCGGTCCTGGATCACCACCTGCGGCGGGTCGCCCCCCGCCACCGCCGTCAGAAGCTTCTGCGCATCGCGCCCGTCGCCGTAGAAGCTGGGAATGACCCGCCAGCCCGGGTTTCGCCGCTCCCACTCGCGCAGTGCCGCATCGCGGCCGTGGTTCGGCTCGTTCACCCACATCCGGATCTCTTGCGTCTCGGTGCTCGCTTGCGTCGACTCGGCACGATCGCACCCGGCAGGCAGCCCCAGCATCAACAGCAACAGCAACAGGCACACGACTACGCGGAGTTGATTCGGGCGAAATGGCGGCTTCCTGAATGCCACGCCCGCCCATTGTGCGCCTCGGCGACGCAGGTGCAACGCCGCCGGCGCCTCGCGTCCCGCCGCGCGAACGCAAGACTGCCGTGGCAGGGCTCCGGAAGGTTGGCTATAACGCGGGAATGACCTCAAGATGCATCCGCCTCCCACTCGTGGCAGCCATGGCGCTCGCCCTGTTCGCAATCACCGCCGGCGCCTCCGCGCAGGCGCAGCGGACCGTGAAGCTCGCAGGCAATGACTATCCCGCCGAAGCCGTCGGCCTGGGCGGGTCGGCGGCGCGGGGCGCGGTCAGGCTGATCGGCGACGGCGCCCTGCCGCACTGGGTTCGCACGAAGCAGTCTCCGCCGGAGGCGAACCTGTCGATCGGGGCGATCGAGCGGCTCGGGCGCGAGGTGCCGGTGCCCGTCGAGGACGGCGACCTGCTCACGCGCGCCAGCTTCGGCGATCATCGCCTGCACGTGGAGTGGCTGAGCCCCCCCGGGGGCGAGGGACAGATGGCCGGCAACAGCGGCGTCTACCTCCAGGGGCGATACGAGATCCAGGTGCTCGGCACGCCGCGCGGCCGCGAGGCCCCCGCCGACAACGAGGCGGGCGGCATCTACCGCGTGAAGGCGGCCGACGTCAACGCCAGCACCGGGCCCGGGACGTGGCAGAGCTATGACATCTGGTTCCGCGCGCCGCGCTTCCGCGATGGCGAGAAGGTGGAGAACGCGCGGGTGACGGTCCTGTGGAACGGCCGGATGATCCACGACGACGTGGAGCTGCCCGGCCCCACGGGCGGCGCGGTCGCCGGTGGCGAGGCGGCGCGGCCCGCGGGCGACATCCAGGTCGGCCCGCTGCTGCTCCAGGCGCATACCACCGACGCGGAGGGCCCGGTGCGCTACCGCAATGTCTGGGTGGCCCCGCTGGAGCCGTCGCGCGGCCGGATGGGGGAGTGGCGCACGCTCGACGTGGACGAGGATCTCTCCGCCTGGCAGGTGCTCGGCGGGCAGGCGAAGTTCACGGTCGAGAACGGCGAGATCCTCGGCACCAGCGTTCCCAACACGCCCAACACGTTCCTCGCCACGAAGGAGACGTTCGGCGACTTCGAGCTCGAGCTGGAGGTGAAGGCCCACCCGGAGATGAACAGCGGCATCCAGTTCCGCTCCACCACGCAGGACGGCTCGACCGACCGCGATGCCCGCGTCACCGGCTACCAGGCGGAGATCGAGCACGACGGCAACCGCAACTGGGCCGGCGGGGTCTACGACGAAGCGGGCCGCGGCTGGCTCTTTCCGCTGTATGCCGAGACGCGCTCGCGCCAGGCCTTCCGGCCGAACGAGTGGAACACCTACCGCATCGTCTGCCGCGGGCCGGTGATCGAGACGTTCGTCAACGGCGTCTCCTGCGCCCGGCTGATGGATGACCTGCGCCCCGAGGGGTTCATCGCCCTCCAGGTGCACGGCGTCGGCGACCGCCAGGACCCCATCGACGTCCGCTGGCGCAACCTCCGCATCCGCACGCCACGGGAGGCGCAGGGCGACTGATCGCGTCTGCCGCGCTCTCTGTCGGGGAGAGCGGGCGGGTGCTACTGCGGCGCCTCATTTCCCCGCGGTCGGGCGGGCAAGGGCCACCGACAGGAACGCCGCGAACACCAGCAGCGCCGCCGCGGTGTAGACCTGCTCGGAGAGGTTGTGCATCGCGTCGAAGCGGGCCTTGTCGGCGATGTTCTCGCGCAGCAGCGACTCCAGCTCCGGCATGACGTAGAGCGCGATCGTCGCCGCCAGCAGCGACGCCACCGCCGTGCAGGCGAAGCTTGCCCACGCGCCGAATCCCGGGCGCAGCCAGAGCAGCAGCACCGCGAGCGCCAGCGATCCGCCCGCGAGGAAGCGCTGGTAGATGTCAAAGACATGGAAGAGCACCGGCGCCGCGACGTTGGCCGTCGAGCGGTCGTGCACGAACAGCGCCGACACCGAGATGAACAGGCAGATGAGCCCGCCGAGCCAGAGGGCCAGGACCACCAGCAGCAGCAGGCGCGTCGCGCCCGGGAGAAGGCGTTTGAACATGGTCGCTCCGAACGTGGTCCGACGATATTCCGCCTGCCCGCCCTCCCGTGCTACAAAGTGTCACCCGCGCTGTGCAGAACGACATCCACATGGACGTAGCCGCGACCTTACCAGGTCGCGGCCGTGTGACTGCCCGATAT
>JAEZED010000233.1 GCA_023417885.1 Planctomycetota bacterium | reverse complement strand
GCGGGGGGGGGGGGGGGGGGGGGGCCAGTGATTTCGGCCGCGGACGATGAGGTGGCCGCTCGGGCCGATGCTCAGCACGAGGTAGCCGGCGCTGGTGAAGAGCTCGATCGCCCCGTCGTCGCGCACGCGGTGTACCTGGTGAACCGTGATGCCCGCCGTGACGAGGGCTCCGCCGAGGAGGGCCAGGGCCGGCTGCAGCGCCAGTGCGATCGCCGCCTCCTCGCGCAGCCCGCCGGCGGCGCCCGCCCCGCCGGCAACGTCGACGGCGATCGCGACGTCGACGAGATTCCCACCGGTGGTGGCGAAGGCGGTGGCCAGGGCCGCCGAGAGCGAGGCCTGCACCTGTGCCGCCGCCGCCTGCGTGGCAGCGAGGCTCGTCGAGATCGACGCGGCCGCGCCGGCCGCGATCGTGTTGCCCGTGGCGGCCGAGGGGGAGACGGTGAAGGTGACCGTCCCTTCGGACATGCGCCCGCCCCCCTGGCTGGCGCCCAGCTCGTGCCCGATGCTGAGCGACGACTCGAGGAGCGCGCCGCCGTGCACCAGGTCGGCGAGGTTCATCCCGATCGACAGGGAGACCTGCGTGACGGGGGACGTCGTGCTCGTGATCTCCAGGACGACGTTGTCCTGCTGCAGCAGCGTCGCGTCGTCGAAAGTCGCCGATCCGCCGCTGGTCGAGAGCCGGCAGCGGAGCCGGAGCCGGATCGTCGAGCCGCTCGTGCGGACTCCCGACGGCACGGCGATCTCGGAGCCCTCGACCATGTCCCAGGAGCTGGAGCCGGAGAAGTTCTGCCCGGCGGAGAGGGTCGCCTGGAGGTTGCCGGCGGCGTCACGCAGCTCGAGCGGCCCAGTCCGGCTGACCGCATCGGAGGGGATGGCGATCGTGCAGCGCCAGTCGTAGTCGGCGGTGACATGCGTGACGATCTCGCCGGCGGGAACACCCAGATCCTCCCAGGTGCCCTGCCACTCCCAGTAGCTCTCCTCAGCCGCCCCGCTGCCGACGTAGTGCATCTGGAGGCACCCGTCGGAGTTGTTGTGCGTGGCGCTGGTGTTGGCGCCTCCCTCGGTCGGCGCCCAGTCCTCGACGTCGGCCGTGAAATCGAAGGTCTTCGTCGCCACGGAAGCGGGTGCGCGGAGCGGGAGAGGCGATCAGGTGACGACGATCAGTTCCGGCAGCTCGAAGGAGTCGCCGCCGCCGGTCTTGAAGAGCTTGGTTCCCCCGGCGCTGCTGTAGGAGTACTCGGCGTTGCGGAGCAGCTCCACCGCGAGCGCGCCGTCGGCGTCGCTGGTGGCGGCGACGTTCCCCTGCAGGATGATCCGGCCGCGCGACGGCACGAGCGTGCGCACGAGGCGGAAGGTCACCGTCTTGCTGGGCGCCACGTTGCCCTGGGCGTCGTAGGTCGTGCCGTAGACGGTCGTGAGGTCGGGATCCGCCGACGGCGTGATCACCACGGGCGCCATGACGATCGTGAGCTCGTGGGTTTCGGAGTCGGAGGAGACGACGTGCGTGAGCGCGCCGACCGCCTCGCCGTTGTCCGTCATCTCGTAGCCGCGGAGCGTGGCGGTGACCTGGTAGCTCGCGGCGTCGCGCGGGATGGTGACCTCGCCGTCGGCGTCCGTCGTGCCGTCGCCGGCGTCCGTGCCCGCGGCCATGCGGACCGTGGCGTTTTCGAGCGGGTTGCCCTCGTCATCCTCCACGGTGACGACGACAGGGAACGCCCCGCGGGCGCGCTGGTTCTGCCAGCGAACGTCGGGGATCAGGACGCCCGACGTCGCGCTCACCCCCGTCAGTGTCATCATGCTTCCGCTGTTCTCCGCGTCGGTCAGCGTGATCTGGTACGTGCCGGGGTTGTCCGTCTCCGCCGGCGTGCCGCTGACCGCCACCGCGGCGCCGTCGTCGGCGATGACGCGCAGCGTGTGGTTTGCTACATCGCCCGTGACCTTCCCCGAGCTGTTGATCGCGTTGTACGTGAGGGTGGTCGGCATGGGCGGGCGGACGCGTGCGAAGCCGGCGGAGTGGAGCCAGACCCTTCAGAACGCGATGTGATCACGCGACCGTGAGCACGCCGGCGGTGCCGTCGAAGTCGACGGTCAGGCTCTCGCCATCGTTGAGCGTGATGGCCGAGCCGTAGTCCCAGTACCCGATCAGCGGGTCGGCCGGGCTGCTGGGTGTGTCGTTGTAGAGGACGGCGTATCGGAACGGGCCGATGCTGCCGCCCGACGCTGTGAACACAACGTCGTCGGCGGTGAGCTTCCCCGTGCCCGACGTCTGCGAGAAGGCGTTGTTCGCGGCAGCGTTGCCGCCAGCCGTGTAGCCGTTGCCAGCGGAGATCTCGGTCAGGTCGGCCTTCACCGCGTCCGTGGCGGCGGGCGCCGTGTTGGTCAGCAGCACCTTGAGCGTGTCGCTGCCGAGATCATGGACGCCGAGGCCGACGTCCTCCGCAAACTGCTGGAACTTGTTGAAGCTGGCCATGGTGGTCCGGTTTGAGGTTCAGACGTAGCTGCCGCCGTGAAGCAGGAACTGGAGCAGGAGGCCGTCGCCCGCCGCGCCCGAGTAGACGAGCGTGGCGTTCTTGCCGCTGAGCACGAACGCCCCGGCATCGGCAACGATCCTGCGGTCAGCCTGGACGCCCACCTCGATGCCTGTCAGCGTGTACGTGCCGGATCCGGCGGCGATGATGCGGGAAGCAAGCAGCCGCGATGCCTGTCCCGAGATCGAGAGCGCCCCGGCGTCGATCGCCAGCAGTCGCTGAGTGAGGACGTCCGCGGCGATCCCGGTGATGGCGAACGCGCCGGCTTCCGCGACGAATCGCCGGCCGCGCAGGAGGTCCGCGTCCTGGCCGGTGATCGTGAAGCTCTCGGTCGCGGCGGCGAGGATGCGCTCGGCCAGGAGCGCAGCGGGCTGACCGGCGATCGCGAAAGAGCCAGCCCCGGCCGACAGCGTGCGGCCCCGGATGAGCGTCGCATCCTGCCCTGAGATCGTGAGCGCGCCGGCGGCGGCGGTGAGGATCCGCTCGACCAGCACCTCGGCGTCCTGCCCCGTCACGGAGAAGGCACCGGTGGCCGTCGCAATCTGACGATCCGCGAGAAGATCCGCTGCGATCCCGGCGAGGGCATAGCTCGCAGGAGAGGCCACGAGCTGGCGGGACGCCACCAGTCCAGCCGCCTGACCCGTGATCGCAACGGCCCCGACTTCAGCCGTAAGGGTCGAGCCACCGCCGCCCGCCGCCGGCGTCCAGCTGATCGCGCCGAAAAACCCCGCTTGGTCTCCGGTCTGCGAGTGCTCCGCGGCGATCCACTCGTCGGGGCGAGCGGCGGAGTGGATCTGTGCCTCGTCGGCCCGGCCGTCCAAAGACCCGTAAGGGGTTGAACGCATCTGACGACCAACGGTCGTACGGTTCATCCCACTCGGGAAGGCACAGCTAACGTCCGTGCTGGCGACTTCAACGCCGTTCTCAAAGAGGCGGTGATCGGTGGCCGAGGACGTTCTCGCCGCCACGTGCGTCCAACCGTTCCCCACCGTGCCGCCGTCACAGAATGGGAAGTTGGTGTTGCCATAGCCGGCATTCGGGGATGTCCGAAGCTGCCACTCCCACTTGCTCGTCGTGTCGGCCGCGAAGTGGAGGTACTGCGTGTTACTGGTGGAGGCGGCAAGACCTATGAGGATCTGCTCGGCGGTCGGGTTGTCGACGTCGGCCCAGATCATGAGGGTCATGGGCCAGTCAGTGACCGCCGCCGCCTGAATCTCCACGTACTCAGTGGATGCCGGGACGAAGTTGAGGGCCTGTCCCGCTTTTCCCGTGGCGGCGTCCGGTGTCCCGCCGATCGTGCCGTGCCGCGCGTTGCCCGTCCGGTCGAGCACCGCGCCGCCACCGGGATCTTCCTCCATCGGCCAGTAGAGCGCCCAACCGGAGTCGTACGCGTTATGTTGGCCGTAGGTGTCGGAGGCGAGGTATCCGCCGGCGCCCTCATCGGCTGCCGGGTAGATCCGCAGCGACTGGTCGGCAACGGCGCTGAGCGTCCCCGCCCACAGCACGCGCAGCCAGCCGGTCTCGCTGCCGTAGTCCCAGGAGAGCAGGTCGTACGCCAGCTCGGTCGCGCCGTCATCCTTGCTGCATCGGATGCTCGCGCCGTCGCTGCTCACCGCGGCCCACCACTCGGCCGGCATGCGCGACAGGTCCACCATCAGGCTGAAATCCACCAGCGCCCCGGCGAGCGATGCGGCGGGGACGGGGATGCTGGCGTAGCCCTGGGTGGCGTCGAACGGCAACGGCGCGTCAGAAGTTGATCTCGGCGGTCGCGTTCTTCAGCGCGGTCGCGCCGGTCTTGAGCGTGTTGAACTCCACCACGAGCTGGTCGGCCTCGGCCTTGAGCGCCTGGAGCGCCGCGTTTTGCGGCTGTGCTGTCGCGGCGGCGCTGATGTCAGCAATGATCTGGCCGTACTGGCCGGTCATGGCCGACAGGTCGCTCTCGGCGGTGGCGAAGTTGGCCTTGCCCTGCGTGAGCCGGTTGCGGTTGGACTGGATGCGCTGCGCGATCTCGTCGAGCGCGACCTTTGCGGTGGAGTAGGTGGTTGCCATGGTTGCGGTGGAAGGTTCGGGGGGCGCTACGGACGTCAGGCGGCGAAGAACGGCTCCAAGCGAGAGCGAGCAGGCGGATCGCGAAGCCGGCGGATGGCGTGCCCGCCGTTGATGCAGGCGGTCGCCTTGGTAATGCCGCGGCGTGCGCCGATCTCGGCCCACGTCATCGGCTCGCCGCTCTCCAGGCCGAACCGGAGCACGACTGCCTCGCGTTGCATCTGCGGGACCGGCGTCAGCACTTCCCGCAGCACGTGCGCCAGCTCAACGCTCACCAGGCGGGCCGACGGATCGCGCTGTAACGCGGAGTCATCGGGATCGGCATCCGGGTTGACCGCCGCGCGGAACCTGGCAGCGTTGGCCCGGCGCTGGTTGAGCGCCAGCCGCGCCACCGACTGCATGAGCCAGCGGCCGAAGCAGGCGGGATCGTCGAGCGTTTCCAGCTGCGACCAGCACTTGAGCCAGGCCTCCTGCACCACGTCCCGTGCATCCTCCGGGTTGCGCAGCCGCCGGCGGGCGACCCGCAGGGCCTGCTCCCCGTAGCGGTTGACCAGCTCGCCGAAGGCGGCGGCGTCGCCAGCGACGGCCGCACGCACCCACGCCGCATCCTGCTGGTACGGGTCGTCCACGACGACCTCCTTCCGTGGATCGCGCTCCTCCGCCTCCGCATCCGCCTCGTCACGAGGCTGCTGATTTGCAACGGCCATCGCCGCGAGGGTGTCGCGCAGCTCCGGCAGCGGCACGGCCAGGGCGACGTCCCGCCCCTCGGCGGCGTGCTCCAGGGCGAGCTGCTTGCGCTCGGCCGGCGTGTGCCAGCCGATGATGATCATGGTGCGGCCGAGTTGGTCGTTCGGCAGGTTCCCCAGAGCCTTGGCGTCGGGATGGCGCTCCGGATCGCTGCGGCGGAAGTAGCGGGCCTCGCTGATCACGGGCCAGCCGGCCCAGTGCTCCTGCGTCGGGCGGGCCTCGATCCAGACCTCAACGCCGCTGGCCCGCACGAGGCGGGCATAGGCCGCCGTGACGCTGTCCGATTCAGCGCCGGCGGAGGCGTCGAGCGCGAGGCTCATGCCGGATGCGAGGATCGGCTGGGCGCTGGCCCACAGCCGCCACTGGATCTTGTCAGCTGAGGCGTGCGCCGGGTCAAAGTCGGGATCGCCCGGGATCGCCCCGAGGTAGCCGATGACCTCGACGTCCGGGTTGTCGCGTAGGAACGGCTGCCAGGCCTCGACGAATCCCCGCGCCAGCTCCGGACGGGTGCGATGTCCGCGCGCCGCCAGCAGCTGGTCGAACGCCATCCTCTTCCCAGGCAGGGCTCCGAACGGGTTGTGCACGACGAGCCGCGGCTTGTAGCCGGCGGCGCGCATGGCCTCGACGGCGGGCTTTGCGACGCGATTGACGTAACCCTGCCACCCGTCGCCGCCGGGGCCGAAGAGCGTCGGGTACCCGACGCCGAGATCATCGGCGCTGGCGCTGCTGCCGCCGATGGTCAGCCACGCGACGGCGTTCGTGCGGACCTGCGCGGCGAGCTGCGTCGGGGGCGGTGGCGGCGGCGCGACCTGCTCCGAAGTGGCCGACATCCACTCGGCGGCCGTCACGTAGCCGCTCACGGTGTTCTTGTCCGCGAGCCGAGCCACCGATCGAGGGTCGGGCCATACTCCGGCCGGCGGCGGGAGCTGGATGCGCGTCGCGCGGTAGTGCGGTTCCCATCCGCCGTCGAAGATCAGCGGAACCTCGGAGCTTCCGGCCCACGAAAGACCCTGGATGTCCCAGGAGATTTCATTGAGGACGAGCCGCTCGCTCACGTCGCCCCAGACGCGCAGCAGCGGCACGTTCTTGTACGGGCATCGGATCGTAATCCGCGAGATCGTCAGATCGCGCACGTCCCGTCCGAACAGGTCTGACGGGGCAGCCACTCGGATCGCCGCGGCGCCGTTGGAGATCGTCGCGATCGACGGGGACACGTCGCCACCCTCGATCCGTACGTGCTCGCTGCCGTGATCGACGATCACCCGGTCATCGTGGCGGTTGCCGTTGTAGACGATCCACTTGGCGCGGTGGTGCTTTGCCTCGAGCCCGTCCTTGCTGAGCGGGCCGACCCCGACCTCGCCACGGAACCGGTTGCCCTGCGCCCACCCATAGCGGCCGCTCTGGAAAATCAGCGTGCTCTTCGCGATGTCGACAGCGTCCGGCGACTGCGGGGCCGCCTGCCGGTTGATGTTCGCGAAGTCGTTGTTGGCGACGAGGACGAAGCTCGCGCCCGGGTCGTTGGGCCCGCTGGCGCTCACCCGCACGATGTGCTCGCGCGTGGAGTTGTGCGCGCTGTTGCCGACGATCACCCACTGCTCACCCTCGACCCAGGCGAGGTAGGCCCGCAGCGCCGTGTCCGACGCGGTTCGGCATCCGGAGATGTACACCCGCCGGGGCTTGTGGTTGCCGTTCACCAGGTCATCGATCCCCCGGATCTCGCAGTCGATGACGCTCAGGTCATCGGCGCCCTTGATGCCCAGGACGCCCGTCTTCCCGAAGCTGGGCGATGGCGAGAAGATCGACAGCGCCCGCAGCGTCACGCCCGGCGCCGCTTCGAATATCGGCCCGGGCGGGCCGGTGTAGTCGATGCTCGTCAGCGACTCGGGAACGCCCCGCAGCTCCACGTCCTGGGCGACGACCAGCTTCCCGTCCATCGCCAGCGCCGCCGGCAACTGGATGATGCGACCAGGAACCGCCGCGGCCTGCCGGAGCTGGCTCATGGTGTCCACGCGGACGACGGGTCGGGCATCCGCCGACACCCGGACGCGGGCGAAGGTCGCGCCGTTGAGCGTGATCGTGTAGTTCCCGGGCGAACCGTACACGTGCGCGCCGTTGAAGCCCATCATGGTGGGGCTTCCGTCGCCGAAGTCCCACGTCCAGTCGGTCAGGTGCGGCTCTCCCTGGAGCCGGTCGTCGGGCAGGCGGACGTGCACGGGGCGGCCCACGGTGGCCTCGATGGCACCGGGATCGACGGGCGGCGGATCGACCGGGCCTGGCTGCTGCGCCTTGAGCCGCTCGATCTCCCGCTGGAGGTCGGCGATGGCGCGCTCCAGATCCGCGACGCGGTCGTTGGCGGCGTCCAGCAGCTGGCGATCCTGCTCGCGCAGGATTGCGAGCTGGTCGCGCGCGGCGATCGCCGCGTCACGCTGCTGCTGGATCGTCTCCAGGTGCTCGATCAGTCCCCGGAGGGCTTCGGCCGCCAGCTCGGCGGGACTCTCACTGACCGGCGGCGCCGGCTGCTCCACCACCCCAGCCCCCGCCCTTCCCTCCACCGGCTGGGCGGGAAGGGTGATCGCGCCGAAGCCGAGGGCGAGGATCGCGGCGAGGGCCGACGCGAAGCGCGTCGCCCGACGGGGGTCGTGGTGTTGCTTGGTGCTCATATCTGCCGGTTGTTGTCGTTGGGGAGGCCGGCGCGGCGGGCGAGCACGAATGCGCCGTCGGTGATCCGGTGGAGCTCTCCCTTGAGATCCGCGTTCTCGTCCTCGAGCTCCCGGATGCGTCGGTGCGCCTCCTCGAGCTGTACCTTGAGATCCGCGGCGTAGTCGATCGCGGCGGAAGCCATCGACTGCCGCGCAGGTTGTTCTGCGGTGACGGACATTGGGCTTACTGCCCCATCCCCTTGGTGCGTTCGAGGAGGGTGGCGATGCCGGTCTTCACCTCGAGCATGTCCCGGTTCGCCTGGTCGAACTTGGCGTCGTAGGTTTCGAACTTCCGGTCGTGCTCGTTCAGTCGCAGCTCGTGCGTCGCGATGCGGTTGTCGCGGCTGGCCCATGCCAGCGCGCCGCAGGCGATGATGAGCGCGGCCTTCCAGCCGACGTCGAACCACTGCTTCACGATCTCGGCGGTCGGCTGCTTCACGGTCGCGGCCCTCCTGGGAACGAGCGGGGGTCGAACGGGAATGAAACCCTGTAGCAGGACTACTCGCCGTTAGAGCCGCCATGCCGCTCGATGGCGGCGTCGATCTCCGTCTGGAGATCCACGTGCGACTGCTCGAAGAGGGCATCGCGGAAGGCCCGCTCCTGCTCGGTCAGGGCCTCGTTGCGGGAGATCTTCTCCGCGATCCGCTCGGCAACCTTGATGGCGCCGAAGACGAGGAGAGCGGCGAGTTGCTGCTGAGCCATGGTGGTGCTCCGAAAAGCCGCGCCATCCGCGGCGCGGTGAGAACTGGGAATGGTGAGAGCCGGGGGGATGCGGTTGAATCACTCGGCCCGGCGGCGCACGTTCTCCGGAACGTCGAGGCCGGATTCGACGAGGCGCGTCGCGAGGCGGGTGACGAGCATCACTGCCCGGGCCCGTAGCCGATCGACCCCGTTCGTCTCGCCGCGATCGACCGCCGCCTTCCAGTCCCTGATGGCAACCTGTGCCTCCTGGTCGATCACCTTGAGCGCCTTGAGCGTCTCGACGTCGGTGATCAGGTCGTTTCGGATGGCGACGATCAGGGCGTCGCGCGCGTCGATCGCGTCCTGCTGCACCTCCGCCACCTGATCCTGCGGGCTCAGATCCCCCCACCCGAAGAGCGAGCACCCGCTGCAGCCGAGCGCCGCGAACACCAGGGCGGTCAGCAGCAGCACGCGGAGCAGGCCGGGGACGCGCCGGCGGCCCTGCGAGCCGCGCGGGTGGAGCGGAGGGTCATAGGACGGGAAGCCGCCGAACATGGTGTGGGTCGGGTGCATGGTCGTGAGCTCGCGGTGCTGGGGGTGGTGGGGG
>JAEZED010000073.1 GCA_023417885.1 Planctomycetota bacterium | reverse complement strand
CCCACCCCTCCCTTCCTCTACAATCCCCGTCGATGCCCGTCAGCACCTGGGACACCTTCGAGCGCTACAAGCGGCAGGGACTCGACGCACGCCGCGCCGGGGAATGGGAAGCCGCACGCAACTACCTCCTCGAGGCCGCGCGGTGCATGGTCGAGCTCTCACGCGAGGCGCGCGGCCAGGAACTCCAGGACGCCCGGCGCGACACCGCCGCAAAGCTCCTCGAACTCGCCAACGACTGCAGGAACGCCCAGGCCGAGGGGCGGCGCCCGCGTTCCGCCGTCAACGCGGCGCGCAGCGGAGGACGCGAGCGCGCCCAGGCCTCCGGCGAGAGCGAGGACGGCGCCGCCGCGCGCAACTGGGCGCTCAAGGAGAAGCCCGACATCACCTTCGACGACGTCGCCGGACTCGAGAACGTCAAGGAGGACATCCGCCTCAAGATGCTCTACCCGTTCCGCCACCCGGAGCTGGCCGAGCGCTTCGGCATCCGCCCCGGCGGGGGGATCCTCCTCTTCGGCCCGCCCGGCACCGGCAAGACGCTCCTCGCCCGCGCGACGGCGGGGGAGCTGGAGGCGACCTTCTTCACCGTCAGCGCCGCCGACCTGCTCAGCAAGTGGGTCGGCGAGGCGGAGCAGAACGTCAAGGCCCTCTTCGACGCCGCGACCGCCGAGCCGCGCGCCGTCATCTTCATCGACGAGATCGAGGCCCTCATCCCCGCGCGGCGCGAGGAGGGGGGCAGCGGCGTCATGCAGCGCGTCGTCCCGCAGATCCTCCAGGGGATGGAGGGGTTCAACAAGAAGAAGGTCCAGCCGCTGCTCTTCATGGGCGCGACGAACGTCCCCTGGCAGCTCGACCCCGCCGTCCTGCGCCCCGGGCGCTTCGACGAAAAGGTCTACATCCCCCTCCCCGACCTCCCGGCGCGCCGGAGGATCCTGGAGATCCACCTCAACCACCGCCCGCTCGCCGACGACGTCGATCTCGACCAACTCGCCGACCGCCTCGACGGCTACAGCGGCGCCGATCTCAAGTACATCGCCGACCGCTCCGCGACGATCCCGTTCCTCGAGAGCGTTGCGACAGGCGAGCCCGGCCGCATCACGGCGGAGATCATCCAGAAGGTCATCACCGCCACGCCCCCGAGCGTCTCGACGAAGGCGGTCGAGCGGTTCGACACGTGGGCCAGGGAACACGGCTGATCGACCGCGGCATGAGCCGGATCGGCATGTTCGAAAAGCCCAGGCATCCCACCTGCGCCAGACCCACCTGTGCGACTGGACCTGACACATCGTCGTTGGTTTGCGCTCGAAATATGGGGCGAGTTGGTGTTGACATCGATGCACGAAACCCGCCAAATGCCCTCCGCCCGATGCCGTAGCCGGGCGACCGCCGCAGCCTGTCAGTCCTAGCCCCGACGACGCCTGCGTCTCCGCACGCAGCGCCCGAGGAAGCGGCGGAGGATCGCGGTCGATGTGAACCCAACCCGCCGCGCGGCCGATCGCAACGATCGGCGGAGGACGCGCGAAGGGAACAGCACCAGGAAAGGGAGAAAAGTGCATCCAACCCAGCTTGCCTGCTCGGCCACCATGGTGGCCTGCGCCCTCGTCGCATCCTTCGCCGGCGCTTCCACCGCGCTGGCCGGCCCGCCTGCCGGCTACGACCTCGTCTGGCATGACGAGTTCGACGGCAACGAGATGGACACGAGCAAATGGCGTCATCGCCTGCTCGGCCCGCGCCGCGCCGGCGAGAACGTGGAGGAGGCGGTCGGCGTCGATAACGGCCTGCTCACCATCACCACCTGGACGCAGCAGGGGCCTCACCCGGCCCACTACACCGGGATGATCTCTACGCGCGACACCTTCCGCCAGGCCTACGGATACTTCGAGGCCAGCATCGACTTCAACGGCGCCAGCGGCATGTGGAGCGCCTTCTGGCTCACCTCCGCCGACATCCACGACACGTCGCAGATCCCCGAACTTGCCGGTGTGGAACTCGATGTCGTCGAGCACCGCGTCACCGACGGCTCCGCCAACGACATCTCCGGCATCGCCTCCCTTAACACCCACTGGGGCGGATACCAGGAGCATCACCAGACCCGCGGCTTCAACACGGGCGACCTCGGTCTCGGCGACGGCTTCCACACCTACGCAATCGAGTGGACGCCCGACGGCTACCGCTTCTTCATCGACGACGTCCAGGTCTGGGACGGCGCCGACACGCCGGTCTCCCAGATCCCGCAGTACATGCTCCTCTCCAGCGAGGTCGGCGAGGGATGGAGCGGCCCGATCCCGGATGGCGGCTACGGCACGTTCGACGACTCCAACGTCACCATGCATGTCGACTACGTGCGCGTCTACAGCATGGGCGCCATCCCCGAACCGGCGAGCGCCAGCCTCCTCGCACTCTCCTCCTTCCTCCTCCTGCGCCGTCGCAACCGATGACTTGGAACGCGCAGGTAGACGGGAGCAGGCAAGAGCAGAGTCGAATCGGGTGCACGAACAACGAAGGCCCCGGGCCCTTCAGCCCGGGGTTCTTTTTCGAAGAGCACCGACTTCACTCTCCCGTCACCAACGGCGCCTCGCGCAGGAATGCGTCGCTCTCGAGCTGCGCAACGAGAAAGTCCGCGACGTCGGCCCTGCTGATGTAGCCCGTGCGCGCGCCCGTCGCCTTCCAGTCCGTCATCGCCTGCCAGCGCCCCGTGTGGGGGCCGTTCGTGAAGCTGCCGGGACGCGCGATCGTCCAGTCGAGCCCGCTGTCGCGCACCAGCGACTCCTGGTGCAGCTTGTCCCGGTAGATCTGCGTCAGGAACACCGGGCGGATGAACCAGTGGAAGATGCGCGTCGTGTGCCCGCGACTGTCGCCGACCCCCGCCGCCGACAGGACGATCAGCCGGCGCACGCTATGACGCTTCATCGCGTCGATGAGCGAGCGCGTTCCTCGCTCCAGCACGTCCACCGGCCGCGTCATCGTTCGCGGGCTCACTCGGACGCCGGCGGCCAGGATGACCGCATCGTGCCCCGGCACCGCCAAGTCGATCGAGCCGGGATCGAGCAGGTCCACCCGCACCTTGCACAGTCGCGGGTGATCAATCGCGAGGTTCCCGGGCGAGCGCGCCGAGGCGGAGACGTCGTGCCCGCGCTCCAGCGACTGCTCCACGCAGAGCCGCCCGACGGCGCCAGCTGCTCCGATGATGAGAACGCGCATGTCGAATGGTATCGCGCGACATGGTTCGGCGCAGCGGACGCCCCGTCGCGAGCACCGGAGCGCGCGGAACCGGGAGCCGGCCATCGTGGGGAAACAAAGGGGAGAGTTGCCAGGTTACATGGCGACCTGGTGGCGCGTTGTTGGGGCTCGGCTCCCGGTCCCGCACGCTTCGGACGCTTGTCCCTGGCGGCGGCGGGGGGGGGGAAGAACAGGCGGGCGATGCGCCGCACCGGTACCGGGTGCAGCGCCTGTGGCACGTCGCGATCGCGCCACCAGACGCCCGTGGCCACTTGCAGCAGCCTTCGTATTGCACTGCGATGGTGCGCCGCCGGCGTCACCGGCGCGCACCACGAGGGACGTTGGCGAGGTGCAACCCGCTTCAACGCCCTCAAACGGGGCTGCGTACGTCAAAAATCTTCCGATTCGCCCGATCCGCTGGTGCGCGCGGCGACCCGCGGCCGCGGCCCGGCGCTTCCGGTCAGAAGTCGCTTGGCCATTCGTTCTCAGGGTCGGGGACGAAACGCGGTTCGGCGTGGGCGGCGCCATCGCCCGGGGTGCCGCGCGCGTCGTCGCCGCTCATCGCCGCCAGCAGCGCCGGGCCGTAGACCGCCACCTTGCGAGGGCCCATCCCCTTGATCGTTTCCAGCGCCGCCTCGTCCGCCGGGGCGGCGGCGGCGATGGCGCGCAGCGTCTGGTCGCTGCAGACGACGAAGGGGGGCACGCTCTGCTCGCGCGCCAGCGCCATCCGCACCTTCTTCAGCCGCACGAACCGCGCCGACGCCTCCGCATCCAGCACGTGCGACGACGCGAACTCCTGTTTCTGCACATATGCCGGCGCCCCGCGGCGGCCCATCCCGCGCCGGCGCGGCGCCAGATCCGGCAGCGGCGCCGGCGGGGCCGCCTCACCCATCATCACGTTCACGCCCGCCGCCGTCAGCTTCACCACCGGGATGCGCTTGTCCCCCTCCAGCGGCACCTGCTGCACGAGCCCCGCCTCGATCATCCGGTGCAGCATCGCGATCACCTGCTTCACCGTCCGCGTCCTCAGCAGCCCGTAGACGCTGAGCTGGTCGAACCCCCACCGTCGCACCTTCTCGCTCGCGCTGCCCGCCAGCACCTCCGCGACCGAACCCACGCCGACGCGCCCGTTCAGCCGCGCCACCGCCGACAGCATCTGCCGGATCAGCGTCGTCGTCTGGTCGTCCACCTGCGGCAACTCGTCGGCGTCGTCGGCGTCCGATGCGGACGGATCGCGGCAGACGTCGCAGCGGCAGCGATCCGTGTCCACCCGGCCGGGGTCGCCGAAGTAGTCCAGGATCTGTTGCCGCCGGCATCGCCAGGTGCTGGCGTAGGTGATGATGCGGTCGAGCTTTTCCTGCTCGCGCCGCTTCAGCTCCGCGATGACGGCGGGGTCGCCGTGGACGTTGCCGAACTCGTCCTCCCCGATGCGCCCGATGAAATACTCCTGCGTGTAGCGGTCCTCGTAGCTGAAGAGGAGGATGCAGCGCGCCGGCTGCCCGTCCCGGCCGGCGCGGCCCGCCTCCTGGTAGTAGGCTTCCAGGTTGCCCGGCAGGTTATAGTGGACGACGAACCGCAGGTCCGGCTTGTTGATCCCCATACCGAAGGCGTTCGTCGCGATGGCCACCGCACGCGGCGTGCGCATGAACCGCTCCTGGTTCTCCGTGCGCGCCGCGGGATCCATCCCGGCGTGGTAGCTGAAGACCGGCCGCGCGGGGAAGCGCTCGGCGACGAGGCTGGTAATCTCGTCCACGCTCTTGCGCGTGGCGCAGTAGACGATGCCGCTCCCCTGGTCATGGTCGAGGATGGTGAGAAGCTGCTCCTGCTTGTACTTCTTCCCGCGGATGCGCCGCGCCTCGTAGCGCAGGTTGGGCCGGTCGAAGCCGGTGACGACGACGCTCGGGTCGTGCAGCCCCAGGCTCCGCACAATGTCCTCGCGCACCTCCTGCGTCGCCGTCGCGGTAAGCGCGATGGTGGGGGGAGCGCCAAGCGCCTCGCGCACCTGCCCGAGCTGCTGGTACTCCGGCCGGAAGTCGTGCCCCCACTGGCTGATGCAGTGCGCCTCGTCCACCGCGAAGAGCGCCGGCCGCAGCCGCGGCATGAGCTCCCGGAAGCGGGCGTTGCCGAAGCGCTCCGGTGCGACGTAAAGCAGCCCCTCGAACCCCTCCTCGATCTGCTGCATCGTCCGGCTCATCTCAGGCCCGGACATCCCGCTGCTGAGCATGGCGCAGGGGATGCCCTCATCGCGCAGCTGCTGCACCTGGTTCTCCATCAGGGAGATCAGGGGCGAGACGACGATCGCCAGGCCGCCGCGCACGGCGGCGGGGAACTGGTAGCAGAGGCTCTTGCCGGCCCCGGTCGGCATGACGCAGAGCACGTCACGCCCGTGCAGCACATCCTCGATCACCTCGCGCTGCATCGGGCGGAAGTCGTCGAGCCCGAAGAGGCTGGTGAGCTGTTCGCGTAGATCCGTCATGAGCGAGCAGGCACGGGTGCGCCGGAAAGGATCATACGTGCCGGCGCGCGAATCGTTTGAAGCAAATGCACCCCGCGACCGTTCCCGCCCGCGACATCCCGCTCAACCTTCGGCCAGGCCGCCGAGCACCAGGTGCCCGCAGCGATCCCCGATCACCACGCGCAGGCGGTCGATCAGGCGGTCGTACTCCTCGATCGACAGCGGCCGGCCCGGCAGTTTTCGCTCGCGCGGGATGTGCTGCTGCCGGAAGACGAGGCACACGCCCTCCGGCCCGGCGCGCCTCCCGCTGAACTCCGTGATGCTCTCCCACGGCACGAGCTGGCGATCGCCGAAGAGCGACCCGCCGTGCGACAGCAGGATGCCGGCGGCCGACACCTCGTATCGCCGCGTCCGGCGCCAGAGCGCCACGCCGACGATGGTGGCCCCGACGAGCCCCAGCAGCAGTGCCGAGGTGCGGGCCAGCGGCGCCAGGCCCGGCGACCAGTCTCCCACCAGCCAGGCGAAGTAGGCCACCACGAGCAGGGCGGTGCCCCCCGCGATCCAGGCGCGCCGGCGCCTTCCGTCCGAGCCGGCGGCGAACACGTCGCCACGGCCCGCGGAGGTTCCTCGCCCGATCTCGGCGGAAACGGCGGTCATCGCTCCATGATCATACGTGATCGGCCCCCGGAAGGTGCGTCGGGGCGGTCAGATCGGTCGCGTTGCGGCATCCCGGCCGGGGATGGGCGTCGTTTCGCGCGGGAGATCGAAGCGGACCGAGTCGTCCGGCATGAGGTGGCCGACGATGATCGCCTCCCGCTCCTCGGCGCCCCCTTCGTAGCCGATGCGCACGGGGATCTGGAAGGTGGCGCTGCTGTCGGCGTCGGGCGTGCCGGCGAGCACCGCCAGTCGCCAGTTGTCCTTGCCGATCGAAGGCAGCGGCGCCGGCCCGATGACCGACTGGTGCAGCAGGCGCGGCTTGCGCGTCCATCCGCCCGGCTCGAAGACGCAGGTATGCAGCGTGATCTCCGTTGGCCGATCGGCGCCGAGCACCGTGGTCTCCGTGAAGACGATCACGAGGCGCTCGCCGGCGCCCGCCGAGCGCGCGCCGTGAAAGGCGGCGAGCGCGTGGGGCTGCGACAGGGCCCAGTCGGTGAACGCCGCCAGATCCGGCAGGCGGGTTGGCATCATCATCATCGCCGGGCGCGTGCCGTGCCACTGCGTCTCCGCGACGACCGTTCCATCCGCGAGGAAAGCGGTGCGGCTCATCAGGGCTTCCTGCGCCCGCAGCAGGCTCGCCCGCTGCCAGACCCGCGGCACCACCACCCAACCCGCCAGCGCCGCCGCGATGACCAGGACCACGATCATCGCAAAGCGGCCCGTGAGCCATGCCGGCCGTCGCCGCGGCGGGGCGTAGTCGATCGCGTGGGCGGTTGGCTGCGGCTGGGTCATCGCGTGGTGCTCCCACCCGTTTCACGTGCCTCGAGGCGCGGAGTTGCAGGCCGGGGATCAGTGCGGCCCGTCGTCGTGCGGCACGAACAGCTCCAGCACCTTCGCACGCTCCACCTCGCGCTGCTCCCCCGTCTCCAGGTCCTTCACCGCGACGGCCTCGCGCTCCAGCTCGTAGTCGCCGATGATCAGCACGTGCGACGAGCGGGCCCGATCGGCCAGCTTGAACTGCGCCTTGACGCTCCGGCCGGTGTAGTCGGTGTCGGCCGCGATTCCCGCGTGCCGGAGCTCGGTGAGGAGCTTCAGGCAGGCGTCCCGGGCCTTGTCCGACTGGGCGATCACCCAGACGGGGCGGCGGTATGCATCGGGGAGGGCAATGCCCTGGGCCTCCAGCGCCAGAAGCAGGCGCTCCAGCCCGAGGCCGAACCCCACCCCCGGCGTCGGCTTCCCGCCCAGTGTCTCGACGAGGTTGTCGTATCGCCCGCCCCCGCCCACGGCGGCCTGGGCGCCGAGCCCGCCGGCCTCGAATTCCCAGAGCGTCTCGGTGTAGTAGTCCAGCCCGCGTACGAGGCCGGGGTTGAGCGCGTAATCCACCTTCATCTCCCCCAGCAGGGCGCGGACGCGATCGAAGTGGGCGCGGCTCCTGTCTGACAGGAACTCGACGTTCGCCGGCGCGCCCTGGCGCGCCGCG
>JAEZED010000201.1 GCA_023417885.1 Planctomycetota bacterium | reverse complement strand
GCGATGAGAAACTGGCTGGTTTTGGGTTGTGGAGCGGGCGCCCCTTCGCCGCTCAGTCGTCAACCGCGTACATCTCGTCCGTTGTCTGGTCCTCGTCGCGGTCGATATCGCCCGTCTGGAAGAAGCGCGCCTCCTCGGCCGTCGGGGCGGCTATGGCTTGACGGCCTCCGGGTTGAAGCTGTTCTCTTCCGCGGAGCGATAGACGCCGTGGAAGCTCCGCGACTCCGCGTGGCCGTCCAGGAAGCCCCAGTTCGCGCGGCTGCGATGCTCCGGTGCATTCGTTTCCCCGCCGTGCGCGTTGACCGCCATCATCTCCGCCGCATGCTCGTACGGCTCCTCGCCCCAGATGTGGGAGAGGTCGAGTGACTGGAGATCCGGATGATCCGCGATCGCGAATGGGCCGGCATAAGCCATCTCCAGAAACTGAACCGTGCTGCTGCTGCCGGGGATGCGCGTCATCTTCAGCCAGCGCCCCTCGTGCCCCGGCGGCGCCGCCGTCGCTGACAGGTAGTTGTTGATCCCGTAGCTCGTGGCACGGTATCGCTCATCCCCGTCCTCAAGCACCAGCGGCGCTCCACCTGGCCAGTGCAGGCTCTGATCTTCCGGACAGCGGGCGACGAGGTTCTCGCCCGCGTAGGGCGCCAGCAGGCGCAGCCAGCTCGACTCCGGGTCGAGATCTCCGTGCTCATAGTCATCATCGTCGTCGGGGGCGCCGTCCAGGGTGACATCGTCGTGGTGGTGCTCGCCGTGCCCGAGGCCCGCCTGCACCAGCCAGCCGTCGTAGTCGTTGGCGTAGAAGACCTGGGCGGTCTGCATCTGCCGGATGTTGCTGAGGCAGGCGACTGCGCGAGACGCCCGCCTGGCCACGGAGAGGGCCGGCAGCAGCAGGCCGATCAGGACGGCGATGATGCCGATGACGATGAGAAGTTCGACGAGGGTGAATCCGCGCGCGCACCTGGGGCGCAGGGTGATCGTGTTCATGGGTGTTCCGAGTTGCTGAGGAAGTGGCAACACGCGTCGTCTGCGCGGCTGCCAGGACTGCCAAACGAAGAATGGCGGGCCGGATCGGCCCGTGAAAAGCCACGCCGCTTCAGGAGAGCGGCGGGGCGCGGGGCAGTACAGCAACCGGAATGACCGACCTCACCCAGATCTCGGCGACCGGGCTGATCGCATCGTGGGTGGGGTGGAGCAGGACACCGTGCGCCGTGGGGGCGGGGAGATCACCAGCGCTGGCGAGGCGGCCCAACAGGATGCACTGGTCGCACTCCGGGGCCTGATCGTGCGGTGCTTCCGCCGGCGGGCCCGCTTCGGCAACGAAGGGCCTGACGGCGTTGTGGAGCAGCGCGTGGTGCCCCGCAAGCAGCGCGGGCAGAAGGAGATACGACAACGCTGCCGCGAGAAGCAGCAGGGAGCCGCATCGGCCGATGGCCGGGCTGGTGGAGTCTGTCAGCCTGCGAACGCGCATCTGATCCAGATTAGATGTGCTCAGGGCCGGTCTTTCTTGCGGTAATCGGGCGGCGCGCAATGCCACCACCGCCGCCGGCGCGAGGCGGTGCGGCGGCGGATGACGCGGTTCTCACGGCCCGGAGCTTACTGACCCTGCCCGGAACGCTCCTGCTCGCGCTGGCGGCGGCGCTGCGCCTGCTGGCGCTGGCGCTCAGCTTCGATCTCCGCGACGCGCTGCCGCTGCGGCTCGGTCAGCAGCTCGAGAATGCGCTGGCGCTCCTCCCGGTCCAGCTCATCCCTGCGGTTGAGGATCTCGGTGCGGATCTCTCGAATCGCCATCTCCTGCCGCGGCGTCAGGTCCTCGAGCTGGCTCCAGGGAAGCACGATCCTCGCGGTCCGCCTCCGCGGCGACGTTTCCTGCTGATCCTGCGATGCGCCGGGCGGGGTTGCCTGCCCATCCTGCGCCGCCGACACGGACCAACCGGCGGTGACGATCCCGAGGACTGCGCACAGGACGGCTGCGCGCAAGGCGCGAACACTGCTCTGACGTTGCATCTCTCTACTCCAACGAAACTGCGTCCCCCCAAGGCCCGCGCGCCACGATCGGCTCGCGTCAGATCAGACCTCGAAGAGGGGATTGGAAATCGTCGTTCCCGGAGGCTGCTCCTCCGGCTCTCCGGGGCGCGCCCGGCGCGCGCCATTGCCCGGCGGCGGGGCAGGGGCTCTCGACGGCGCCGGCGGGGCGTCCGCGGCGAGCGATGCGTCCGCCTGGAGAATGACGTCCGGCCGGAAGAGCCGTCCGCCCAGCGCCTTGTGGTAGTCCGTCCAGCGTCCGCCGGCCTCGTCCCACCGGCAGACCGCCAGCGCCATCGTCATCTTGGCGTCGAGGTTCTCGATCAGGTGCACCGCCCAGGCCTCCGGCGTCGAGGGGCTCCGGGCACTTCCGAAACCAAGCTCAAGCTCCCCGTGGTGGGCGAGGATGATGTGCTGAAGCACGTCCACGACCTCCACGGGGATGGGGCGGCCCAGGATCGACTCCGCCTCCTTCACCTTCTGCTCGACCCACATGGCGCTCTTGACGATGTGGCCCACGAGACGCCCGCCGTCGGTGTAGTCGAAGCAGGTGTCGTAGACGAGCTCCCACGTCTTGGCCAGATCGTGCAGGAAGATGCCCAGCACCACCAGGTCGCCGTTGAGCTGCGGATACAGGCCGCAAAGGCGCTCGGCTGCGTGCATGGCGTTGAGCGTGTGCTCCAGCAGCCCGCCGAGGAAGGCATGGTGGAAGGTCATGGCCGCCGGGGCGCGGCGGAAGCTTTCCATGAGGCATTCGTCGCGCAGGTAGGCCTCCGCGACGGCTCGGAGCGTGGGAGATGCGAGCCCGCGCAGGAGGCGCTGAACCTCGCCGAACATCGCCTCGATGTCCTTTGCGGTGCTGGGGAGCAGCTCCCCGTAATCGATCGTCCGCTTGTCAGAGACGGGGAAGACCTGGTCGATCACGAACTGCGGCGACCCGTTGAAGTCCTCCATCCGTCCCTTGATGCGGACGACGCCCGGGTCGGGAAGGCGCTCGAGCATCGCCTGCCCCTTGTCCCACCACTTGGTCGCAACCCGCCCCGTGCGATCGCTCACCAGCATTTTCAGGAACGGCTCCCCGTTCCGCTTGGTTCCGAGCTGGATGTTGTTGATGACGAAGATCTCGTCAGCCCGGTCCCCGGGGCGGAGGTCGCACAGAAAGCGCCGCTCCCGCCTCGCCGGCGTGCCCGCCTGGGCGGCGGCGGCGGGGGTGGCTTCGTCACCAATCGAGTTCCCATTCATCCAGCGCGTTGTAAGTGAGTGGGTCGGGGGCTGCAAGGGGAAGTTGGGCACCCGCCAGAGCACGACGAGGCGAGGCCGGTCCGGCTGCAATGGCTGCGCAGCAAAAAAGACGCGACCTGCCGGGCGGTGGCAGATCGCGTCGGGGGGGTGGTGGGGATCGGGAGGCTACCCTGTTCAGGGCGGCCGTCTGGTCAGGAGCATACAGGCTCTCTCGGAGGCTGCAAGAGCATTCGAGCTTTTTTTGTCACTTTCATGCTCGTGGATGGGTTCGCCTTGGCGCCGGAGGTCAGTCAGCGACCCGGGGCCGCCAAAGTCCCTGCTGGAGGCGCTCCGTAGCGCTGCATGCCCCTCTGCAGCGCGGGCTATTCGGCCCGCTCGTACCGCTCCGCCACGTAGTCCCAGTTCACCACGTTCCACCAGGCCTCGATGTAGTCCGGACGCTTGTTCTGGTACTTCAGGTAGTAGGCGTGCTCCCACACATCCAGACCCAGCAGCGGCATCTGCCCGAACATGATCGGGGAGTCCTGGTTCGCCGTGCTCGTGACCTTCAGGGCGTTGCCCTCCTTCACGAGCCAGGCCCAGCCGCTGCCGAAACGCGTCTTGGCGGCGTTGGCGAACTCCTCCTTGAACTTGGCCAATCCACCCAGTTCCTTCTCGATCGCCTCGGCCAGTCGGCCGCGCGGCTCCCCGCCGCCGCTGGGGCTCATCATCTCCCAGAAGTGGACGTGGTTGTGCGCGCCGCCGCCGTTGTTGCGGACGGCGGTGCGGATCTTCTCCGGCACGGCGCGGCACTCGTTGGCGAGCACCTCGTGGAGCGGGCGGTTCTCGAGCTCGGTGCCCTTGACCGCGTCGTTGTATTTCTCGACGTACGTGGCGTAGTGCTTGTCGTGATGGATGCGCATCGTCTGCTCGTCGATGTGCGGCTCCAGCGCGTTGTACTCGTAGGGGAGCGGTTCAACCTTGATGTAAGCCATGGAAGCCTCCTTCTTTGCGGGTGTACGGGTCCGCTGGAGGATAGCCCCCGGCGCAACCGGCTGTCAGCGTCAAACCATCCGCCCCGGCCGCCGCCCCGCAACGACGGTGCTTCTCCGGGATATTGAGGTGGGGCGCCCGCAGTCCCCGGGTCGGGCGAACCTGAACTCCACAGCCGCGTTCACCTACAGTTGAGCGATCATGATTAAGCGATGCGCCCTGCGGTCGAGAGCACCCTCGTGGCCTGCGGCCTGGCTCGCGGGAATGGCGATCCTCCTTATCGGCCTCCTCGCCAGGCCGGCGGCGGCGCAGATCGACCTGCCCGGCCTGACGCCGGGCGCGCAGACACCGATGATGGGCAGCGAACTGGCAACGGTTCAGGCTCATCTCAACTACGACCGGGTTCAGCCGGGCCAGCAGGTGGTGGTCGCGGTCGTCCTGAACGTGCAGGCCGGCTACCACGCCCAGTCGAGCAAGCCGCTCCAGGACTTCTTGGTTCCATTCGCCTTCAAGAACCTGTCGGCGGAGCCGGGCACCGTCTACGAGCCAATCTACGCCGAGGGGCACATCGAGAACTACCCGGCCCTGGTGATGCCGGGCGACCCGGGTGATTTGAGCGTCTACACCCACCAGGCGATCCACTACGTGCCGGTGCAGATCGATGCCGACGCCGAGCCCGGGACGACCGTGACGATCCGCGGGCAGGCGACGGTGCAGATCTGCGATGATCAGAACTGCTTTCAGCCGCAGGATCTCGACTGGGAAGTGAGCGCTCCGATCGTCGCCGCGGGCGAGACGGTGTCGCCGGCCAACGAGTCGCTGTACGCGGACTTCGATCCGAGCAGCTGGAGCAACCTCAGGATCGTGACCGACGGCGGCGCCGCGCCGACCGCGGCGCGCGGCAGCGGTGAGGCGGTGGTCTCCCTCTTCGGGTGGAAGATCGACCTTTCGAAGTCGGGCGTCTGGCTGGTGCTGATCCTGGCGTTCGTGGCTGGGATCATCTTCAACGTCGTGCCGTGCGTGCTCCCGGTGGTTCCGCTGAAGGCGATGGGCTTCTACGAGGTGGCGCAGCACAACCGGGCCAAGTGCCTGGCGCTGGGGGTCGCCTTCTCGCTGGGCATCGCGCTGACCTTCGCGACGCTCGCGGTGCTCGTGCTTGTGCTGCGGGTGATCGACTGGGGCCAGCTCTTCAGCCAGCCGTGGTTCGCCGCGGCCATCGGGCTGATCCTGATCGTGATGGCGCTCTACCAGTTCGGCGTCTTCGACTTCGCACTGCCGACATCCGTCTACGCCTTCACCCCGCGGCACGACACCTACACCGGCAACATTCTCTTCGGCATCCTGACGGCCATCCTGAGCACGCCCTGCACCTTCGGCCTCTTCGCGGGCCTGCTCGTCTGGGCGCTGGCGCAGCCGTCGTGGATCGGGGTGACGACGATCACGGTCACGGGCGTGGGGATGGCCTTTCCCTACCTGGTGCTCAGCGCGTTCCCGGAGTTGGCGCGTCGGTTTCCGAGAACCGGCCCTTGGAGCGAGGTGGTCAAGCAGACGATGGGCTTCCTGCTCCTGGCGATCGCGGCCTATTTTGTTCGGCCGCTGCTTCCCGATTCACTGCGCGGGCCGGGCTACTGGTGGGTGATCTTCGGCTTCATCGCCGCCGGCGGGGTGTATGCCACGATCCGCGCCGGACAGATCTCCGGCGGGCGGATGCGGCCCGTCGTGGTCACGGCAGTGATCTCGCTGCTGATCGTCGCGCCGCTTGGGATCATCACGTGGGGCCTGGCGAATCCGCCGGCCGGCTGGTCTTACTACACCGCCGAGACTTTGGCGGAGGCGAAGGCGTCGGGGAAGCCGGTGCTGATCAAGTTCACGGCCGACTGGTGCGCCAACTGCCAGACGGTGGAACAGACTGTCTTCGGAACGCAGGAGGAGATGGATGACTGGCGCGACCGGGGCCTGACGCTGATCAAGGCCGACCTGACCAAGCAGGACGCGGAGGGGTGGCCGCTGCTGCGCGAGCTGCACCAGGTGGGGTCGATCCCGTTCACGGTGGTATACATGCCGGGGTCGGCGGACCCTTACAAACTGCCCGGCATCTACGGCGCGGATGACCTGCTGGCCGTGCTGGAATCAGGCGGCGACGGGAGCACGGCGCAGGCAAAGATGCCGTGAGCGTGAAAATGAAGAAGCCCCGGCCTGGAAGGACGGGGCTTCTTTCTTCTGGTGTGTCCCGAGCGCCGAAGCGCTCGCGCGGTCAGGCTGACTCGAGCGCCTGGCGGATCTCGTTCTCACGAAGGCCGACGATGCGCTGGGCCGGCTGGCCGTTCTTGAAGAGAATAACGGTCGGGATCGCGCTGATGCCGTACTTCATGGCGGTGTCGCGGTTTGCGTCGGTGTCGAGCTTGCCAACCTTGATGCGCCCCTGGAACTCCTGGGCCATCTGCTCGATCTTCGGCGTGAGCATGCGGCAGGGCCCGCACCACTCCGCCCAGAAGTCCACGAGCACCGGCTGATCGCTCTTGAGCACTTCCTGCTCGAAATTGTCGTCGGTGAACTCTGTCAGGTTGTCAGCCATGTTGCTCTCCTGCGTTGCGGTCCGGACGAGGCCACAAGCGTCGCCGGCCGACCAACTCTAGGTTAACGCGGCGAAACACGTCAATGTGAGGCCGGTCTATGCACGCCCTGCACCCGGCGTGCCACCGAACGCATCAACAGCGCCGCGGCCAGTCCGCAGAAGAGCCCGAAGCCGATCAACGCCATGGCAAGCCGCGGACGACCCACCTTCAGCGGCGCGCTCTCCGGAAGCAGAAACCAGCCGATCCCCAGCAGCGGCAGCATCACCGCCAGCACCAGCGCGATTGGGATCGTCGTCCGCGCCAGCCCCATCCCGCTGCACCCCCGGCGCGACCGGTCCGGCCTCCGCCGCACCGCCGGGACCGCCTGCCAGTCCGCGGCCGACATCGGCACCTGTGCTTCGGGCTCGGGCTGGGCGAAAGGATCGTCAGGGTCGGGGTCGGACATGGCCGGCGGCGAGTATAGATGCCGGTGCTCCGGGCGCGACGCTCCGGCCGTTGCCATGTTGCCGCCAAACAACATCCGGCGCGATCCGATCCACCGACGAGAGGCCATTCTCTCAAGTGCCGCGAATGAGACGGCCTGTTTGACGCCGTATGGGGCCTTGTCCGCTCGCGGGCGGCGGTGGAACGGGAGTTGCCTCACGCATCGTCAAACACTCTCCGCCGACGTGCGCGGAGGCGACCGACGACCTGGAGTTGTTCATGAGCCTGCCCGAAGAGCCCCGTTACCCCGACGCCCGCCCGATTGAAGAACGTCCGCCGGAGGTGGGGCTGAACGACGAGCAGTTCCGCGACGCGCTCGGGCTGTTGCTGGAACGGATCGACTCGCTCCCGGCGGAGGAACGGCGCCGGCTGAAGGGCGTCGCCGACGCCACGCGCAAGCGTCACGAGCAGTTGCGGCAGACCGTCTGTCGGCTCCAGGAGACGCTGGACACGCTTCGCCTGAGCATCAAGTACCTGGTCTTCGACGTCGAGGCGACGCGACGGGAGAACGAGTACCTGCGCCGCCAGCTTGGCGAGAGCGGCCGCGAGTAGCCCGCCGACTCGAAGATGCACCAAGGC
>JAEZED010000074.1 GCA_023417885.1 Planctomycetota bacterium | reverse complement strand
TCCATCTGGCCGCCCTGGTCCGGCGAAGCGTGGCGGCGCTGGATGCCAAACAGCGCGCGGAGGTGGGCGCCAAGCTTGCGCGGGAGGTCGTCCGATTGCTGACCGCGCAAAGCAAAGGCATCGATGCTTCAGATGCCCTATCTGAAAACTCGGACGTCCTGCGGTCGATTGTCGGTCTGAAACCGGATGGGCAGCCGGAGTCGATTCCCCCGCCCGCCACGCCCCTGCTCGATACCGCCCTGCTGACAAATGCACCCGGCGAGCCCCGGATCGGCTTCCAGCTGAATTCAGAGGTGCCGTCCGCGGACCGCATAGACATCCTGATGGCGTTCGTGCGTCAAACGGGCATCCGCCCAATGCTCGATCTGTTGCGCAGACACGTCGACGAAGGACGTCCGCTGCGCCTGCTCACGACCACCTACACCAACTCCACCGAACTGTCGGCACTAGAGGCCCTGCGTGACCTGGGTGCGAGCGTTCGCGTCTCCTATGACGTTTCCAGCACCCGGCTGCATGCCAAGGCGTGGCTGTTCCATCGCCATACGGGGTTTTCCACCGCCTACATCGGCTCATCCAACCTGACGCACTCGGCGCAAGTCACGGGACTGGAATGGAATGTGCGGGTCTCTGGCGCTCGCAACCCGGATGTCATCGACAAGTTTTCGGCCGTGTTCGAAAGCTACTGGCAGAACGAGGACTTCCGCGAGTTTGATCCCGAAGAATTCCGAGAGATCACCCGGACTCCGGACTCAGGCCCAAGGGTCTACCTGAGCCCAGTCGAGATCCGGCCGGAGCCATTCCAGTCGCGTTTGCTCGAACTGATCGAGCTCTCCCGCCTGCAAGGGCACCACCGGAATCTGCTTGTCGCCGCGACGGGAACAGGCAAGACCGTCATGGCGGCGCTTGACTACCAGCGTCTGAGCAAACGGCTGCCGCGGGCACGACTACTGTTTGTCGCCCACCGCAGGGAGATCCTCGACCAGAGCCTGGCAACCTTCAGACACGCCCTGCGTGATGCGGCGTTTGGCGAACGGTGGGTTGGCGGCGAGCGCCCTGCCCGGTTCGAGCATGTCTTTGCGTCAATCCAGAGCCTGAGCGCCAGCGGACTCGACAGCCTGCCGCGCGACCATTTCGATGTGGTGATCGTCGACGAGTTCCACCACGCAGCGGCCCGTACCTATCAGGAACTTCTGGAGCATCTGCTGCCACGCGAGCTGCTCGGCTTGACCGCGACGCCCGAGCGCAGCGACGACGAGCCGATCCTCCATTGGTTCGGCGGGCGCATCGCGGCGGAGCTCAGGCTGTGGGATGCAATTGACCAGCATCGCCTGGTGCCGTTCGCGTATTACGGAATCGCGGATGGCGCCGACTATCGGCAGGTCGGCTGGCGCCGGGGTCGTGGATACGACCTGGAGCAGCTCAGCCAGCTCGTGACCGGCGACCATGTCCTGGCGCGCCGAATCATCTCCAATACACTCAAGACGGTCACCGACCCCGAACGCATGCGCGCCCTTGGCTTCTGCGTATCCGTGGCGCATGCGCATTTCATGGCAGATCAGTTCAACCGGGCAAACCTCCCAGCGATAGCGGTGTCCGCGCAGACACCGCCCCAGGACCGTGAACAAGCCTTGCGGGCGCTGGCCGCGGGCGAGGTTCGCATCGTGTTCTCCGTGGATCTCTTCAACGAAGGTGTCGACATCCCATCTGTCGACACCTTACTGCTCCTGCGCCCGACGGACAGCCCGACGGTATTCCTGCAACAGCTTGGCCGTGGCCTGCGTCGCACGCCTGGCAAGGCGGTCTGCACGGTGTTGGATTTCGTCGGCCAGCACCGCAAGGAGTTCCGGATGCATCGGCGCTATGCCGCTCTGCTGGGCGGCAGCCGGAAGCAGGTCGAGCGCTCAATCGAGC
Source organism: Planctomycetota bacterium (assembly GCA_023417885.1). Classification (GTDB taxonomy): domain Bacteria; phylum Planctomycetota; class Phycisphaerae; order Tepidisphaerales; family Tepidisphaeraceae; genus JAEZED01. The sequence goes on along the minus strand of JAEZED010000074.1, from coordinate 5,941 downwards.
AAGGGTTCCCCTACTTGCCGAGCGGCTGCCACATGCAGCTGGACGCGGTGGCCGCGCAGCATGTACTGGACAACATCCGCGAAAGCATTCCGACCACGTGGCCAGCCCGCGCCCGCGAGCTCAGGCGGGTTGCCGAGGCAGACCCGGCAGTCACGCTCAGGAACTTCCTTGAGCAAACCGGAATCGAGCTTGAGGAGGTCTACGCCAACAACAGAAGCTGGTCGGATCTACTCGAGGCCGGTGGGGTGTCGACGCTCCCTGCCGGTCCGCACGAGCCGGCATTGCGGCGCGCTATCGGCCGGCTGCGGCATCTGGACGATTCGCTGCGCATCGATCAGTACCGCGCCTTTGCCGAGGCGGCGACAACGCCCGACGTCGCAACGATGGATATCCGGACTCGTCGTCTTTTCCACATGCTCGCAACCGTGATGACCGAGTCCGTATTCAAAGGCGGAGAGACCTTACAGGACGCGGCCGAGCTCCTTTGGGCACACCCGCAGGTGCTTGCCGAACTTCGCCAGCTTGTCGATGTGCTGGCCGACAGGATCGATCATCTCCAAGAGTCGCTTTCGACGCATGAGGATGTTCCGCTACGCGTCCATGCCCGGTACACGCGCCGGGAAGTGCTGGCGGCATTCGCTGCGGAGGACACCCTCAAAGTCCCCGAATGGCGCGAAGGCGTGCGTTGGCTGCCCGAAGCCCAGGTTGATCTCCTCACGATCACCCTGGACAAGACCGGAGACCGCTTCTCCCCCACCACCCGCTACCGCGACTACGCGATCAGCCCCGCCTTGCTTCATTGGGAGAGCCAGTCGGGGACTCGGGAAAGCAGCGAAACCGGGCAGCGGTACCAGACGCATGCAAGCCGCGGCACGACCGTGCTGCCCTTCGCTCGCCTGACCCCCGACGACCGAGCCTTCTGGTTGCTCGGTCCCGCCAGCTACGTCAGCCACGAGGGCGAACGCCCCATGGCCATTACCTGGCGCCTGGCGCATGAGCTGCCAGGCGACCTGTTCGCGCGCTTCGGTGCTGCAGTCTCCTGAGGCCGTTGCATTGAGGCTGAAAGGTCGACTCTGGCTCTCTTTCGCCCACCTCCACGGCCCGGGACGGCGAGCGATCAGGTCATCAGATGGCACTTGTCGCCACACCTGATCCAGAACTACACCTGGCCCCGTTAGTCCGTTAGTCCGTGGCTTGGCTTTTCCTTCAGAAGTGAACCTGACCCGATCTTCTCTTCCCGGAAAAAAGCCCGGCACGTCTTCCAACCGCTACCGCGACCTTCTACGCTAGGACCGGGGCTTGGGTGTCGGGGGGCGCATGAGGGGAAAGCCAGTGGTCAGACTTCGTGGCATCGCGGCAGCGATCTTGCTCCTGGCCGGGACCGTGGTCGGTGCCGCCATGGCACAGGACCAGGAAGAGACGTTCTACCGGCAAAGGATTCTGGAAGCCTGGACTGCGGCGCAGGCTGACGCCCACGCGCGTGCAGATCCCCTGCTGCAGGACGTCATTGCCGACGCACGCTTTGGCCAGCTGCCGGAGGACGATCGCCGCCGCCTGCTGTCGGCCGCGGCGTGGAGCGCAGCCCACAACGGGCGCCTGCCTGCCGCAGCTGCCTGGTTTGCACAGGTTGCGGAGCTGGGCAGCGACGATCCCGACGACTGGTACCGCATGAGCCTGGTCGCGCTGGACCAGCATGACCAGGATGCGGCGGCTCGCGCGATGACGATCTTGATTGGTCGGTGGCCCGAGGTACTGCCCAACCTGAGCCCGGACCTTGTGTACCCCCTTGCCCAGCAGGGAGACACCAGCACCCCGGATCGCCTGGCCTTCCAGCAGGCGCTGTTCGACGCCAACTGGAAAGGTGGCAGCGCAGGCACGCCAAGTGGCATCTGGTACCAGCTGGCACGATCGCGCCTCAGCCAGGGAGACATGGATCGGGCCCGGATCGTGGCCCGTCGCATCACCGATCCCGGAACACTGATACTGATGCGCGCCGACCGCCGCTTCGACCCGGTGCTTGACGCATCCAGCTGGCGCGCCAACGTGACGCACGCGAACGTCCGCGAGATCGAGCGCGCGCGCCGGTTAGCAGAGGCGTATCCGGACCAGCTTGAACCGCTCGTTTCACTCGGCCACCAGCTGCTGCTTGGTGGGCAACACGAGGAGGCGATTGCGCTGAGTGATGCGACGCTTGCCCGTATCGCATCCGCGCCTCTCGACGCACCACCGTTCACCGATCTGGATCGCCAGGTGTGGTTGATGAATTACAAGTCCCTGGCCCTGCGGAGGATGGGTCGCATCGAGGAGGCTGTGGATGAGCTGCGGCGGGCGAGTCAACTCGGCGAGAACGGCCAACCCAACGTCAGCCAGGCACTCAATCTCGGGAGCCTCGAGTGCGACCGCGGCAATGCCGAAGCGGCACTCGCGGCGGCGGCAGTGGCCGGTGAGGCGGACATGAGCCCGTACGGTCAGGCGGTGCGTGCCGCCATCCGCCACTGCGCTGCGCTCCAGCTGGGCGACCAGCCGGCCGCGGCTGCCGCGCTGAAAGAATTGGCCGGACTCGTCGACGACGCACCGATCAGATATCTGGAGGCCCTGCTCTTGGGTGAGCAGCCTGACCAGGCGGCGGACCTGATGCGCAAGCTACTTGCGTCGGAGAGCGAGCGTTCAGAGGCGCTGGAATGGGCCCAGGACTGCCGCTTACCGGAACCGTTGGCGGTCCAGGTGCGCGAACGAGCCCTTAGACAAGCCTTTCTCGCCCGCGACGATATCGTCGACGCCATCAACGCCGTGGGCCGCGTTGAGCGCTACGACCTGTACTGCCACATCAACGGCTGAGCGGATGGCGCCCTGACGAGGACCCGGCCTGTACTCAGACAGGCGAACCCGCGCGGTGTTCGATAAACCTCGCGATACCCGCCACCGACGAATCGAGGACGTCGGCCACCGCAAATTTATTGGTCGAGCGCAGCCACGTCTGTCTGAAGAAGGGCGGGCTCTCACGCAAGAACTAAACCTGACCCCGTTCCCGCACCGTCAGTGGGTACAAGGCCCTGGAGAACTACCAGTTGCTACTGCTTGAGGTCGTGGAAGCGCAACTGGGCCACAGGCCAGCGCTGCAGGTAGCGGCCGAGCACGCGGTGACGCGGCCGGCAGCCATCGCGGAAGCTGTAGTCGACGAGCAGGTCTGGATCCCCAAGCCGAAGCCCAAACGCCTGAAGGAGGCACCGCCACAGTATGCGCCGCGCTTCTCCCCCGCGCGCCGCGACTACCTGGCCCGAGAGTCGCACAACCGCTCCCTGGGCAGGGGAGGCGAACTGTTCGTCATGGAGTTGGAGGCGCAGCGCCTGCATGCCGCCGGCCGCAAGGTACTGGCCGAGCGTGTCGAGCAGGTGTCCGAAACGCAGGGCGACGGCCTGGGCTTCGATGTGCTGTCCTTCGAAACGGGCGGCCGCGAACGCCTGATCGAGGTCAAGACCACGGCCTTCGGAGAACTCACACCATTCTTTGTGTCACGCACCGAACTGGCCCGCTCCAGCACCGATGCCGAACGCTACCAGCTGTATCGGGTGTTCGACTTCCGGCGGCGGCCGCGGGTGTTCAACCTGCCGGGCGCCATCGAGGGGCATTGCCGGTTGGATGCGACGACGTTCCTGGCGCAACTGGCAGACTGACTCGCCAAACGTCCGGAGTTCGTGCCTGAAGCCAGCCACGCGCCTACCCATCCCTCTCGCTCGCGGCGAGGCGCAGCACCAGACTGTGAGCCTCAAGTACACCAAGACACGGCAGCGCTAGGCAAAAGGACTGCCTGACCTTAATTACCTCCGTCCCCTTAAGCTGCCAGCGCATCGATCGCGGCACCGAAACTGTCATAGGCACCACTCGCCAACACCGCGCTCAGCCGGCGTCCCGCCCGGCCACCGCCTCCGCGATCTCCTGCAGCCGCGACTGGATCTCCTCCTCCGGCCACCACCGCCCGCGGACCATCACGCCGACGCGTCGGCGCACGTTTGCGAGGTCGTCGAGCGGATTGGCCTCGAGCAGGATCAGGTCGGCACGCCGACCGGGTTCGACCGTGCCGAATGCCTCCGGCGTGTTGAAGTAACGCGCCGGCTCGCGCGTGCCCGTCGCCAGCACATCGAAGGGCGTCAGGCCGGCCGCGGCCATCATCCGCATCTCGTGGTGGATCGAGAAGCCCGGCACGTTGAAGAACTGCGGCGCATCCGAACCGAGCGCGATCGGCGCTTCCGCGTCGTGCAGCGCCTTGAGCAACTGCCGCCGCACCTCGACCAGCCGCTGCGCGGCCGCCGGCCGGAACGTATCGCGCGACTGCATGTCGCGTTTGGCCGCCACCCATCCGTCGCGCACGCGCTTGGGCATGTAGCGCATCTCCGGCCACTCGATCATCGATTCGGCCGGTTCGGGCGAGGCCAGGTGCTCGACCAGGCTCAGCGTTGGCACGTTCCAGGTCCCGGCCGCGAGCGTCCGCGCCACGGCTTCGGGAATGCGGGCGGTATCGACCAGATCGACCACTCCGCTCCCAAAAAATCCCTTGTCCCGCGTTGCAAAGCCGGTGCCTTCCGCCGCGAGGAACTCGGCGTAGCGGTCGAAGTGGTCAATCGACGCTTGCCGCGCATCGAGCGCACCGACCAGCCCGACCTCGCCCGGCACGTGCCCCGCGAACGGCATGCCGAGCGCGTGCGCGGTCTGCGCCATGCGCGCATAGGCCTCGGGCGGAATGCCGCCCAGCTTGATCAGGTCGAAGCCCGCCGCGTGGTACTCGCGCACCATCTGTTCGGCGCGCTCGGGCGTGCCCGCCGTTTCGTCGCTGAGCCACGGGCTGGCCGCATGCAGCGTCGGCCCCGGCAGGTCGCCGCGCGCGATCCGTTCGCGCAGTGCCAGGTGCGACGCGCTCCCGGCCATGTTGCGCACCGTGGTCACGCCGTTCGACACGTACAGGAACAGCACATCTTCCGCGTACTCGGGATCGTCCGCACCGGGCACGTGGCCGTGCATCTCCGCCAGTCCCGGCATCAGCCAACGCCCGATGCCATCGATCCGCTGCGCACCCTCCGGCACCCGCGCCGCATCGCTCGGCGCGACCGACACGATCCGTCCATCCTCGACGACGACCGTGTGCGCCTCCAGCACTCTCTCGCGATCCATCGGCACCACGTTGACGCCAACGAAGGCGACCGTTCGCGGCACGGCTTCCGGCCGCTCCGTGGCCGCGGCGATTGCCGCGGCATTGCCGGATGGCGCACATGCCGCCAACAGCAGGCCGAGTGCGGCCGTGGACAGGATGGTCCTTGGCCACGATGCACGCGCAGTGAACTGATGCATGCTCCGTCCTCCGGGAGTGGATGGAGGCAACCTACCTCAAAAAGCCGGCTACCGTCTTGCCGGGCGTGGCAGAGTCGCGCCACGGCGCCGACGCATCGCAGTTCCGGGGGGCGCGATCCTTCCCTGCCGCATGCCAGGACGCATCGTCCGGAATGGCGCCGGCCATATGCTTGCGACCGCGCGGGGAGCGCACGATCACGTACAGCGGCACCCTGCGCGATCCCCACCTGGCCAGGGTCGATTGCACGGCGGACACACGCTGACGCTGCTGCTGCAAGGGCGCCAGCAGTTGCTCGCCTGTGGACCGCGCTCTCAAAGGTCAGCGGGTGCTCTACTCGAAGAGGAGGTGAACATGACCCCGCTGTTCGCAGGGCGGACTGGTGAAGCTGAGCGTCTTAATTGCCTCCGTCCCCTTATCTGGCAAAAACTACACTTGGCCCCGTTAGCCGTCCCTCGAACCGGGACGGCTCCTCATTTGGGCCGACCGGGGGGAGCCGGCTCACGTCGGATCTCGACTAGGACCTGGCCCTCAAGCTCCCAGGTTCGGGGTAACCTGGACGGGGATCTCCAGGGGTGGCGCCGCATGGCGACGGGCGAG
>JAEZED010000068.1 GCA_023417885.1 Planctomycetota bacterium | reverse complement strand
GCCGTGCGCTGCGTCGCTGCGCGCCGTGCGCTGCGCGCCGTGCGCCGCGCGCTGCGCGCCGTGCGCCGAGCGCTGCGCGCGCCGTGCGCCCCGGGAGGCAATCCCCCCAAGCGCCGGGAGCCGATTTGCCTACAGCGCCAAGAGGCGATTCGCCAGCGCCGATAACCGATCCGACCGCGCAGGCGGCGGCGGAGGTCACGCCGTTTCGTTATCACCCCTGGGGGTTTGGCGTTGCCGGTGGGGGTGGGGGTGGGGTGGGGGCCCCTGCCGCCCTTCACCCCCACGCTTCCACCCTTCCCCCGCCACCACCGCCGCAGGCGACGGGGTGGCTCCGGCCTCCGCGGGTGACCTTATACAAGGTGTGGCCAACAGGGCCGCGCCTGCCGGGCGAGGGCGCCGGCCGGGGCGGGAATGCAGAGGCCGGTGACGACCAGCACGAGCACGGCAAGACCTGACGCGGCTTTCGACCTGGACATGTGTCCTCGGCATCGGCGAGATTCGCCGGCGACGAGTGTAGCCGGCACGGCGGTTCGCATGTGACCGGAACCATGATCCGCCGCGCCCTGGGCAACCGTGTTGACACCCCTGGTTGGACGCCGGAGAATCAGTCCCCGTAGCACGCTCATTGGTGCGTGCGCAGGAGTCGCGAGTTATGCGTCGCAGTCACCTGCACCTTCTAAGCGTGTCGGCCCTCGTCCTCGCGGGCGTTTCGGTCTCCTGCCAGACTGCCGAACATTCCGGAAACGGCTACCGGCTTGAACACCGCTCACGGCCAAGCAGTGGCTTTGAAGGTCGCAGGCATTGGCAGGAGCTCTACTACGGTTCGACGCGCGTTGGTTCCGTCGGACAGTATTCCATCTCGCCGACAGGTCGCTTTGCCGTTTTCGAAGACAACGGTTCGTTACGTCTGTTCGACCGGCGGACGAGTAAGACAACCGACGTAACCGACGGGACGTTCGCGCTTCCGAAGTCATTCGAGTGGCACGAAGACGCGGGCACACTTCGAATCAACTATTACGACGGCAACCATGATCCAAGCACGATTCGACTTCCGGCGTCGCGATAGCATGGCGCTGGCCGCCGCCGGCCGAATGTCGTTCCCGCGCACTGCGCTCCCGTGCTGACGCCCCGTGTTGGCTGCCGGAGAATCAGCCGAGCATGATCGAAAGTCCGCGGCCCGCTGTAGAAGGCGTCGATGAGGCGGAAGGTTCCCCAGACCGTCCAGGCCAGGACCACAAGTACGTTCGCGCATGACAGTGCCACTGGCGGCTTGTCCGCCAGTGCACCCGGACACTGGCAGACGAGCTGCCAGTGGCACTGCCCGGGGCGCGCTCACACTCAGTCTTCCGGTAACGGTGCCATCCTGGGCAGGAGCGGCCGCTGGACTCGATTCTCCCACCAGTGCCAGCTCGTCCAAGGCCAATCGCCTGCAAGGGCGCAGAGACCCGCTTCCACCGGGTTCTCGTGGATGTAGTCCACAGCCTGCCAGAAGCTGGCCGTTTCCTCGACATCTCGATCATATCCGGAACCCTCCTGCCAGAAGCGGAAAGCCATCTTGTTCGGTCGCTCACGCACCGTCAACCCGCTCAGCAGCGCGGGGTCATTTGTCGCGAGCCACCGCCGGACCCGGTAGGAGAACGGTCGCTTGATCGCATACAGCAGGCGCGACACGCTGCTGGACTCAGCCAGCGGCAAGACAAGCAGGTGCACGTGATCCGGCATGTAGATGAAAGCGGCAAGATGGAAGCAGTGCCGTTCGCACGCCGCCTCAACGGCTCTGGAGAGCAGGGCGCAGGCATGTTCGTTTGATAGCAGCGGTCGGTGCTGATAGCACGAAAAGGTAAGGAACCGCGCCACTCCCGGGAGCACGCGATGCTTGACGCGCTTGCGGTGGGGCAGACTTGGCACGCGTGCTTTTTACTGACCCGGACACTGGCGGACAAGCCGCCAGTGGCACCTGCACCTGCGCGTGTTGCAGTGGCACTGGCAGCTTGTCTGTTGCAGGTGTCCGAATCGCACTGGCGGACAAGCCGCCAGTGGCACTGTTAATCCCCAAACATCCCCGGCCCCTCGCCATTGCCGGATGGGGTGGTGGGTGGTGGGGTCCACTTGATCTTCAGGTGGTCGTAGGCCTTCGGCGTGGCTCTTCTGCCCTGGCGGGTGCGGGTGAGGAAGCCCTGCTGGAGGAGGTAGGGCTCGATGACGTCCTCGAGGGTGTCGCGCTCCTCGGAGAGGGTGGCGGCGACGGCGTCGATGCCGGTGGGGCCGCCGTTGTAGACCTCGATGATCGTGCGGAGGAAGGCGCGGTCCAGCTCGTCGAGGCCGGCCTCGTCGATCCCTTCGAGCGCGAGGCTCTTGCGGGTGATGTCGAGGGAGAGGGCGCCGTCGGCCTCGACGGCGGCGAAGTCGCGCACGCGGCGCAGCAGGCGGTTGGCGATGCGCGGGGTGCCGCGGCTGCGGCGGGCGAGTTCGGAGAGGGCCTGCTCGTCTGCGGTGAGGGCGAGGCGCGCGGCGTTGAGGGAGAGGATGGTCTTGAGGTCCTCTGGGCGGTAGAAGTCGAGGTGCTCGACGAGGCCGAAGCGGGAGCGCATGGGGCCGGTGAGGAGGCCCAGGCGCGTGGTCGCGCCGACCATGGTGAACGGCGGGATGGGGATGGTGGTGACGCGGGCATGGGCGCCGGCGTCGAGGGTGATGTCGATCTTGAAGTCCTCCATCGAAGAGTAGAGGTACTCCTCGACGACCTTGCTGAGTCGGTGGATCTCGTCGATGAAGAGGACGTCGCGCTCGGAGAGGTTGGTGAGGACGCCGGCGAGGTCGGCGGCCTTGGTGAGGGCGGGGCCGGTGGTGACGTGGACGCGCGTGCCGATCTCGTTGGCGATGACGTGGGCGAGGGTGGTCTTGCCGAGGCCGGGCGGGCCGTGGAAGAGGCAGTGATCGACGGGCTCGTTGCGCCCGCGCGCCGCCTCGACGGCGATGCGGAGCTTGCGGATGAGCGTGGGCTGGCCGATGTAGCTGTCGAAGCTGGTGGGGCGCAGCGCGTAGTTGGTGCGCTGCTCCTCGACGCCCTGCGACTCACCCGTGACGATGCGATCCCGCGCCATGTGAAGGCATCATAGAGGGCAGCGGCCTCACGCGCCCCCTTCCAGCGCGTCGCGCAGCGCCTGGAGCGACATCGGCTTTCCGACGAAGCGGTTGCCCCCGGCATCGCGGAGGCGGGCCAGGGTCTCCATGGAGGTGTCGCCGCTGACGATGACGATCGGCACGTCCGGGCCGAAGTGCCGGCGCATGGCCCGGGTCAGTTCGACCCCGTCGCCGTCGGGCAGGTGGATGTCGATGACCGCCCCCCGCACCGGGGCCGAGGCCGTGGCATCGGCATGGGCGTGGGACATCCAGTCGAGCGTCTCGGCGGCGGTGCCGAAGCAGAAGGCCCGCCACCCCTCCCGGCGGAGGAAGCGCTGGAGGGCGAGCCGGGTGTTCCGCTCATCCTCCACGACGAGAATGCTCTGCTGCCGGTCGTCGTTGACGATGAAGGCGTCGTCCGGGAGCTGGCTGGACTCCTGGATGGGAACGTCGCGGGGTTGATTGCTGGGACTCAAGCGGCACTCCGGCAGGAACGGCATCCGAAGTGGGCCTCGCGGAAACGTCCCGTGGGCCCTGGGCGGCAGGCTGGAGCAAACCGGGTGCCGCCTTCCCGGCCGCCTCGGCGTCGCCGGTGAGGGCGTCGTGAGACGGGGGATGCAAGATATTGGCCGGGCCATTGTTGAAACACTGGCGGAATTCCGTAGTCTGTATAGGGGACGGGGAAAAGGATCCGGATGGTTCCAGCCGCGGGCTCTGTGCGGCGCGTCCGGAGGGGTCGCTGGAGCGAGGGTTATTCAAGTTCCAGGGAATCCGTAACGCACTGCCCGCCGGAGATCCGGACGGTTTTTCGTGGTGGCCGGTCGTGGCGGTCGTGCGGGGACGGTGGCGATTACGTTTCTACTGCGGAGACACTCATGCCCACCGGCAACGTCAAGTGGTTCGATGTCAAGAAGGGCTTCGGCTTCATCGTCGGGCCCGAGGGACAGGACGTGTTCGTTCACTTCTCGAGCATCCAGGGCGACGGCTTCAGGACGCTCAAGGATGGGGAGCCTGTCCAGTACGAGATCCTCCGGGGCGACAAGGGCCTCCACGCCCGCGATGTGCGCCGCCTCAAGGACGTCGAGGAGGAGGAGGCGGCGGGCCAGAAGGTCGAGATGCCCGTGTCCTCCGGGGCCCCCAACCCGCCGGCCGCACCGTCCCTCTGAGCTCCATATCCAGCCCCCCGGCCCCATGTCCCGGCCGCCCGCAGGGGCCGGGCGTGGTGATCCATCCATCCATCCTCCAGCGTTCCGGCGGGCGGCGGCGCCTACGCTCGCCCTACGGATGCAACTCCTGGCCGGCTTTCTTCTGGGCGTGCTCGTCTCGGCCCTCGTCGGGGGCGTCATCGCCGCCTGGGCGTGGCGCAAGTCGCGGCAGCTGGAGCGCCGGGCCGCCGAATCGGAGCGGCTGGCGGAGCTGGGCCTCCTCACCGGGGGCCTGGCGCACGAGATCAAGAACCCCCTTTCCACCGTCCAGCTCAACCTCCAGCTCCTGCGGGAGGACGTCGAGCACCGGCTCCGCGAGGCGGGGTCGGAGGCCGAATCGCAGCAACTCGGCCGGATGGCCCGACGGATCGGCGGGCTGACGAACGAGACCCTGCGTCTCCGGGAGATCCTCGACGACTTCCTCCGCTACGCCGGGCGGCTGGAGGTGGAGGCCCAGGAGACGAACCTGGTGCAGTTGTCGGAGGAGCTGATCGACTTCCTCGCCCCGCAGGCGCACCTGGCTCGCGTGCGGCTGGAGCTGTCCGATGACGCGGGCGGCGGGCCGGTGCTGGCGCAGGTTGATCCGAAGCTCATCAAGCAGGCGCTGCTGAACCTGCTGATCAACGCGATCCAGCACACGCCCGAGGGGGGGCGGGTCACGCTGCGGATCTTGTCCGATCGCACGCCGCGCGGGCGGCGCGAGGCGCGCCTGGAGGTGAGCGACACCGGCCGGGGCATCGCGCAGCAGGAGCAGAGCCGCGTCTTCGAGCCCTACTTCACGCGCCGCAAGGGTGGCACGGGGCTGGGCCTGGCCACGACGCGGCGCATCGTCAACGCGCATGCCGGGGAGATCTCGCTAGAGAGTACGCCGGGCAGCGGGACGCGCTTCGTCATCTCCCTTCCGGCGGCGACGGCGCCGGTCGAGGCGCCGCGTCCTGCCGCGGGTGTGGCGCCGGTTCCCCCTGCCGCGGCGTGAAGGCGAACCACGGCAACCGTGGCCCGGGCCGGTATGATCCCGCACACGCTGACCGAGGAGCCATGGCAGAGAGACGCAGCCGCATCCTGATCGTTGACGATGAGCGGGATCACGCCGAGGTGATGTGCGAGGCCCTTTCCCGCGAGGGGCACGAGTGCGATGTCGTCCACTCGCTGGAGGAGGCCCGGCAGAAGCTGCGAAGGCGCAAGTTCGACGTCATCGTCACCGACCTGCGCATGGACGGCGAGCGCGACGGGATGATCCTGCTGCGCGACGCGCGGGAGCTTTCCCCCCCGCCGCCGGTGATCCTCGTGACGGCGGTCAATGACGTGCCGACGAGCAAGGAGGCGATTCGCGAGGGGGCTTACGACTACATCATCAAGCCGCTGGATCTCGACGACTTCCGGGCGCAGGTGGATCGCGCCGTGCAGGTCAGCGCGCTTCAGCAGCAGAACCAGGTGCTGGAGGCGGAGCTGGTGGATCGTGCAGGCTTCGAGGGGATCATCGGCCGCTCGGCGGGGATGGAGGCGGTGATCAACACCGCCCGCCAGGTGGCGCGCAGCGACATCCCGGTGCTCATCCTCGGCGAGAGCGGCACCGGCAAGGAGCTCATCGCCCGCGCCATTCACCAGAACAGCCCGCGCCGCAGGCATCGCCTCGTCGCGCTCAACTGTGCCGGGCTTTCCGAGAGCATCCTGGAGGACGAGCTCTTCGGCCATGTCCGCGGCGCGTTCACGGGCGCGCAGTCGGATCGCCCCGGGCGCTTCGAGCATGCCGATCGCGGGACGCTCTTCCTCGACGAGATCGGCGACATGCCCGCCGCCATGCAGGCCAAGCTCCTGCGCGTGCTGGAGAACGGCGAGGTGGTGCGCCTCGGCAGCAACGAGCCCCGGCAGGTGGATGTGCGCATCGTCAGCGCCACCAACCGCGACATCGACCAGATGGTCGCCGAGCGCGCTTTCCGCGAGGACCTCTACTTCCGCATCAAGGGCGTGACGATCCGGATCCCCCCGCTGCGCGAGCGGCGCGAGGACATCCCCCTGCTCATGCACTTCTTCATGACGCAGGCGGCGGAGAAGTACGACAAGACGATCGAGCACGTCGAGCCGGAGGTGCAGCAGCAGCTGATGACCTACGCCTGGCCCGGCAACGTGCGCCAGCTCAAGACGGTGGTGGAGAACATGGTCGTGCTCGCGCCCGGCGACCGGATCACGCCCGACCTGCTCCCCGCCGAGATCCGCCCCGGCGGCGGCGTGGGCGCCGAGCCCCACCTCGGCCAGCTCGTCGGCATCAGCATCGAGCAGGCGGAAGTCGAGCTGATCCGCAACACGCTGAAGATGACCGAGGGCAACCGCGAGAAGGCCGCCAAGATCCTGGGCATCGGCGAGCGCACGCTTTACCGGAAGATCAAGGAGTACGGCCTGTAGCACCGGAAGCCGGCGACGCCGCGGCGCCCGTGCTCTCAACGCCTCTCCCGCCGGGAGGGGTGGACGCGGAGCGCAGCGGAGCGGACGGAGAGGGGATCCGGTTCGCGTCGCGACTGCCCTCTCCGCCACGGCCAGCCGCCGCGGCACCACACCCGGCGGCAGAGGCGGTGAGCGCC
>JAEZED010000033.1 GCA_023417885.1 Planctomycetota bacterium | reverse complement strand
GCCTTGTCCGCGGCGGCACGGCGGCGGCCGTTCTCACCGGTCGAGGGCCGGCGGGTGGTGCCGCGCCACCGCATGATCGCGGAGTACATGGCCGCCCGCCACCTGCGCGACCGGATGCGGGCGGCGGGCCTGCCGCTCGGCCGCGTGCTGGCGCTAATCACCGGTTGGGACGGCGGTACGCTGTCCGACCTGCGCGGCGTCTATGCTTGGCTGGTCGCCCTGATGCCTGAGCATGCCGAGCAGCTTCTCAGCCGCGATCCACTGGGGGCCATCCTGTACGGCGATGCCGCGTCTTGGAGGGTGGAGGCCAAGCACTCGGCATTTCGCCATCTGAGGACGCTGGCGGATCAGGACCCGTGGTTCCGGGCGCAGGAGCGGTCGCCGGGCTGGTCGGGCATGGGTGCCCTCTTCGGCGGCTTGTCCTGCCCAGAGCTCGTGCCGGATTTCCGCGATGCACTTTGCGAGACGGGCAAACCGCATCTGCTCGCGACCGTGTTGGACATCGCCGAGAATGGGCCGCCGCAGCCGGAACTCGGGGATGATCTGCTTGCCGTCGCACGCAACGACGGTGTCAGCGATGCCTTCCGTTCTCACGCGATCGACGCGTTCTCCCGCGCCTGTCCGGATCGTCAGGACGATCTGCTAGCCCTACTGGACGCGGTGCATGACGGTACCGTGGCGGATCGGCGGCAGGACATCCGGGCCTCCCTGCTGCGGCGCCTATATCCGGGGCTGCTGACACCGGATCAGCTTGTCGGCTACCTGACGGGAAGGCGTGTACGGGAGTATATCGGACACTACAGCACGGACCTGCGCCACGGCATCGTCCGGCGAACGCCACGGGACCAGCTGGTGCCCCTGGCCGACGCACTGGCCTCGCGCGGCGCTCCGCGCGACAGGCGCGCGCAATTCGATCATTCCGGGCTGGTGATCGGACTTCTGGAGCGCATCCTTCGCGAAGTGCCGGAAGACGCCACCCCGGAGCGCCTGTACCGATGGCTTGCCGCCGGGCTGGACGATCGGCATCAGACCATTCGGCCACCCGATGCCAAACGGCTACAAGCACATCTCGCCGAACCCGCCATGGTTCGGGCGATGTTCCGGACGTGGCTGTCGGAGACACACGACAATTACTGGCGCGGTTACTGGGGCTTTCAGGAGCGCATCCTCAACACGCCACTTCCTCCTGGTTTTTCCTTTGATCTGGTGTCGTGGGCAAGGGAGGCAAGCGGGCCGGAAGGGGCCGCGTTCCTGCTAGACTTGGCCGTTCGTACGGCCGGTGGTCGCGTCGGCGATGGTTGTGAGGTGACGCTCGACGAGTTGTCGGCGCTTCCCGACGAACGGCCAGACCTAGAACCGGCAATCGTCGCGGCCCTTACGACGCGTGTGCATGAGCGGCATTCCGAGCATATCGCGCTCTCCCGCCGCTTGCGCGATGCCAAGCAGCTTCATCAAGCCGAGGGCGCTGCCGAACTGGCCCCGCATCTCGAGGAAATCCGGAGCGGAGCCGCTTTCGATACGCTCGACCGGGCTGCGGGGTTCGGGTCACTCACCAAGCCGGAGGGCGAAAAGCTGAACGCCTTCCGCACGCGCATCGCCGAAGATGTCGGAGATGAGGCAGCCATTGCGATCATGGCCGGCTTCCGGAACATTGTGCTCCGTGACGATCTGCCGAGCCCAAACGAACTTGCCGACACGACCGTGACGGATCGCCGTCACTTCGCAGTGCTCCCGCTCCTGGTCGGCATGGAGATTTTGGCGACAGAGGGAAAGGAAGCCGTTCTGGGTCTGCCGGATCGCACCTTGGAAGCGGCGTTATGCGGTTCCGTGATCGAGGATCAGTCCTCCGAACCGTGGATCCAATGGATTCTGGCCGAGCGCGCCGAGTTGGCATCGCGAAGCCTGGCGGCGTTCTGGCGCATCTGTCTCGAGCGGAGCTTGCAGTGTCCGCCGGGGTTGTTCGGCCTGAAGGGGCAGGAGCCCCTTGGACATGTCGCCGGCGGCATGGCGGTGGCCTTGCTGCGGGACTATCCGAAAGCTCCGGTCCGGGCGGTGGACGGCCTGCTGAACGCCGCCTTGTGGCATGGCGACCGCGAAGCCCTGCTGGACCTCGCCGTTCACCGGCTTGCCGGCGACGATCCGGACGACGAGCGGCTCCTGCTGTGGAGCGCCCTGGCCTTCCATCTCGCACCGGACCGCTTCGCCGCCGATTTCGAAGACCGGCTGTCCCGGTGGGAGGACATGAGCTGGGACGTCATCGCCCCTGTCCTGCTGTTGGCCCTGGGTGGCCGCGCCGAGGGGTGGAGCTTTTCCACCCAGCAGGCCATGGTGCTGATCCGGTCGCTGGCCCCACGTTTCGACGACGTTGCGTACAGCGCCGAAAACGGGCGCCGGGTTCGCGGGGAGTCCGAGTTCGCACGCCTCATCCGCGCCTGCATCGATCATCTCGCCGCCGCCCCCTCGACGGACGCGGCCGACGTCCTCGCCGCTTGGCGTGACGATCTCCGGCGGCCCTCCTGGCATGACGCCTTCGCCCATGCCGCGGCGCGGCAGCTGCGGGTCCGCCGCGAAGCGTTGTTCCAGCACGCCGACGTCACGCAGGTGGTGGCGGCGCTCGACGGCGGGCCTCCGGCCAACGCCGCGGATTTGCAGGCGCTCGTCGTCCAGCATCTGGAGGACATCGCCGAGGAAATCCGCACCAGCTCCGGCGACGGCTGGAAGACCTTCTGGAACACTGAGGTGGAGAAGCACGTCAGACCCAAGGTGGAGAACATCTGCCGCAACGCCCTGCTCGCCCTGCTGAAGCCCCGCCTCATCCGCCACGGCGCGGTGGCGAAGCCGGAGGGCTATTACGCCGGGAGCAAGCGCGCCGACATCGACGTAACCGCCGGCACCCTCGTGTTACCCGTCGAGATCAAACTGCAGATGCACGATGCGCTGTGGACGGCGGCGGAAGGGCAGTTGCAGCGGCTCTACACGGCCGATCCGCTGGCGGGCGGACGTGGCGTGTATCTTG
>JAEZED010000047.1 GCA_023417885.1 Planctomycetota bacterium | reverse complement strand
CCCCGCCTGCCGCCGGCGCCCGCCGCCGGCGGCACGCTTTTTGGACCTTGAGACAGGGCATACCCGACGATGCGGATGATCATGCGACCGATCCACCTCTGCGTGCTGGCGTGCGTACTCCTGGCCTCCGCCGCCGCGGCGACTGCGGCCTTCCGTCAGGAAGCGGAAGACGATGCGTTCGTCCTCGTCGGCGAGGGAAATGGTGGCGCGCTCGCCAGCGTCTACGTCGATCCGGCTGACTTCGCCGTCGTGCAGCACGCGGGACGCCTGCTGGCGGAGGACGTGGAGCGCGTCACCGGCCGCAAGCCGGCGCTCCTCGACAACCCCGACGGCGTGGAGGGCCCGGTCGTTCTCGTCGGCACGCTGGGTCGCAGCGGCGTGATCGACCGCCTCGCCAGCGAGGGGAAGCTCGACACCGAGGGCGTGGCGGGGCAGTGGGAGTCGTTCGTCATCCAGACGGTTTCCGATCCGCTGCCGGGGGTCGAGCGGGCGCTGGTGGTCGCCGGGAGCGACCGACGCGGCACGGCCTACGGCGTCTTCGAGATCTCCGAGGAGATCGGCGTCTCCCCCTGGTACTGGTGGGCGGACGTCACGCCCGACCGCCGGGAGTCGCTAAGCGTTGCGGCGGGCGTTCGCAAGCAGGGCCCGCCGACGGTGAAGTACCGCGGGATCTTCATCAACGACGAGGACTGGGGCCTTGAGCCGTGGTCGCGGCAGACGTTCGATCCGGAGTTCGGCGACATCGGGCCGAAGACTTATGAGAAGGTGTTCGAGCTGCTGCTCCGGCTGAAGGGGAACTACCTCTGGCCGGGCATGCACAACTGCACGATCGAGTTCGGCGCGGTGCCGGGCAACGTGGAGAAGGCGGACGAGTGGGCGATCGTGATGGGCGCCGCCCACTGCGAGCCGCTGAACCGCAACAACGTCTGGTGGCATCAGGACGGCGAGGGGGAGTGGCGTTACGACACCAACCGCCGGGCGATGCTCGCTTACTGGGAGGAATGGGCGCGGAAGCGCGGGCCGTACGAGGCTGTCTGGACGGTCGGGATGCGGGGGATCCACGACACCGGCATGCGCGGGCCGGAGCGGATGGAGGACCAGGTTCGCCTGCTCGAGAAGGCGATCGACGACCAGCGCCAGCTCCTGTCGCGCCACGTCGATCCGGACGTCGAGAGCGTGCCGCAGGTTTACACACCCTACAAGGAAGCGCTGACCCACTACCAGAACGGCCTTCGCCTGCCGGACGACGTCACGATCCTCTGGTGCGAGGACAACTACGGCTACATCCGCCAGCTCAGTGACCCCGAGGAGCAGGAGCGCTCCGGCGGGTCGGGCGTCTACTACCACATCAGCTACCTCGGCTGGCCGCGCCCTTATCTCTGGCTCAACACGACGCCGCCCGCGCTGATCTGGTCGGAGATGAACAAGGCCCTGGCCTACGGGGCCGACCGGATCTGGGTGCTCAACGTCGGTGACATCAAGCCGGGCGAGATCGGCACGGAGTTCTGGCTGCGCATGGCCTGGGACGGCGATCGCTACGGTCCCGACGCGCAGGAGGTCTTCCTCGGCGAGTGGGCGCAGCGGGAGTTCGGCTCCGCGGGCGGCGAGACGGCTCGGGCGATCGCCGCGTTGATGGACGACTACTACGAGCTCGGCTTCCAGCGCAAGCCGGAGCTGATGGCCGAGGACATCTTCCACCCGGCCCACTACGACGAGGGTCGCCGGCGGCTGGAGGCATCCGGCGACCTGCGCGAGCGGGCCGACGCCCTTTACGAGAAGGTGCCGGCGAACCGGCGGGACGCTTACTACCAGCTCGTGCTCTACCCGGTGCGCATCATGGCGCTGGTGGACGAGGCGATCATCAAGGGCGACCTCGGCCGGCTGCACGTGGCCCAGGGCCGCTCGGGTGCATCGGAGCTGTTCGACGCCTCGGAGGAGGCCGTCCGGCAGATCGAGGCGGAAACGAACTACTACAACGAGCACCTCGCCGGCGGGAAGTGGCGTCACATGATGACCGCCAAGGGGATCGGTGGCGACTGGAACGTGAAGTGGCCTGGCCGCGTGCCCGCGTCGCCGCTGGACGGCTCGGGCATGGGCGTCGTGCTTGAAGGGCGCGCAGAGGCGCTGATCCCGGAGGCGGTGCGTCGCCGACTCGAGGGGATCATGGTCGAGCTGGCCGCCGCCGACGCGGAGCGCGAGCCGGGGATGGAGCTTCAGCGCGACGAGCAGGGCATCGAGCACGTGGTGGTGCCGAACAAGCTCCCGCTCAAGAGCGGCAACACGCTCGAGCCGGGAACGGGCGCGAAGGCGAGCTTCACTTTCGACATTCCCGAGGAGGGCCATTACAACCTGTTCGCCCTGATCAACGCGCCGACCATCGAGGATGACTCCTGGTTCGTGAAGATCGACGACGGCCCCTGGCAGCAGTGGAACGACAACGCCACCCGCGGCTGGGAATGGCGCCGGCAGAACGGGTATGACCTCAAGGCGGGCCGGCACACGCTCACCTTCGCCAACCGCGAGGACGGCGCGATGCTGGCGGCCGTGCGGCTCACGCCCATGAATCGCCCGCAGGGTCTGGGCGAGCTCTATGCCGACGCCGGCCCCGCGGATCGGCTCCCGGCGATCAGCCCGCACGGCGCTCAGCGCCGGTTCATCGACGTGTACAACGTCGGCAGCGAGCCGTTCGAGTTCAAGGCGACAGCGAGCGAGCCGTGGATCCGGCTCAGCGAGGCCGGCGGAACCGTGGACGACGAAGTGCGCCTCTGGGTCGAGGCGGACTGGTCCGCCGTTCCGGCGGGTGAGCGGCGTTCGGGCACGATCACGATCTCCGGCGCCGATGCCGAGCAGGCGATCACGGTGGAGGCGTTCAACCCGGGCAAGGCGACCCTGTCCGAGAGCGGCCGCTTCGTGGAGGTGAACGGCTACATCTCGATCGAGGCGGAGAACGCCTCGCGCCGCAAGGCGGGCGCGCAGGGGGTCGAGTGGACGGACATCAGCGGCCTCGGGCGCACGGGCGACGCCGTCGCTCCGCTGCCCGCGGCTTTCGAGAGCCTGGAGAGCGCCGAGGAGATTTCCCGCGCCGCGCCGGCGCTGGAGTACGACCTGACGCTCCTGACGCCGGGCGAGATCGAGGTCGCGACCTACTTCCTGCCGACGCATCGTGTGCACGAGGGTCGCGGCCTGCGATATGCGATCGCCATCGACGATGAGCAGCCCCGCATCGTCGACTTCTACGAGGACGGCGGCCACGGCGGGGAGCAGAGCCCGCAGTGGCGCGAGAACGTCGCCCGGAACGCGTCGGTCACGACAACGAAGCACGAGGTGGGCGAGGCCGGCCGGCACACGCTGCGCATCTGGGCGGTTGACCCGGGGCTCGTTCTCGACAAGATCGTGATCGATGCCGGCGGTCTGAAGCCGAGCTATCTCGGGCCCCCGCAGACGCTTGCGGGCGATGCCCATCCAGAAGCGCAGCAGGCGGCCGAGGGCCGTTGAACGGCGTTCCCGGTTCGGCGGTTCGTGCGGTCACTGGTTTGAAAGGTCAGTCACTTGTCGAGCGGTTCTCCGTCCAACTCCGCCCCCGGCCTGCCCGATCCGGCCATGGATCCGGAGGGGTCAGCAGCGAATCTCGTGTCGACGGAAGCGCGCAGCGCCGCCTCCGCAGCGCTGGATCATGCGCCCTCGGGAGGAGGCATCACGAGATATCGGTGGGTGATCTGCGCGCTGCTGTTCTTCGCGACGACGATCAACTACCTCGACCGGCTGGTGCTGAGCATCCTGGCGCCGACGCTCCAGACGGAGATCGGGTGGAACGAGTTCGAGTACGGCGTCATCAACGGAGCGTTCACACTGGCATACGCGGTGGGCCTCCTAGTCGTCGGCGGGCTGATGGATCGGTGGGGCACGCGAACGGGCTTCTCGATCGCGGTCGCGGTCTGGAGCGCCGCCGCGATGGCGCACGCGTTCGCCCGGAACTGGGTCGGCTTCGCCGTCGCACGTTTCGCGCTGGGCCTGAGCGAGGCGGGCAACTTCCCCGGCGCCGTCAAGACGGTCGCCGAGTGGTTCCCGAAGAAAGAGCGAGCGCTCGCGACCGGCATCTTCAACGCCGGCTCGAACGTCGGAGCGATCCTGGCGCCGCTGCTTGTGCCAGTCATCCTCTACTACATGGGATGGCGGGCCGCGTTCGTGCTCACCGGGGCCGTCGGTTTCTTGTGGTTGTTCTTCTGGCTGATGACATACCGACGCCCGGAAGAGCATCCACGTGTCGGTGCTCAGGAACTGGCCTACATCAACAGCGATCCGATCGAGCCTGCAACGAAGATTCCGTGGGCCAGCCTGGTTCCGCACCGGCAGACGTGGGCCTTCGGCGTCGGCAAAATCCTGACCGACCCGGTCTGGTGGTTCTTCCTTTTCTGGCTTCCGAAGTTCTTCAGCGAGACGTACGGCGTGAAACTCGCCGGCCTGGCGGCGCCGCTGGTCATCATCTACGTCGCCGCAGACATCGGCAGCATCGGTGGGGGGTGGCTTTCCTCAGCGCTTATCAAACGCGGCTGGAGCGTGAATGCGGGCCGCAAGACAGCCATGCTGCTCTGCGCGCTCTGTGTCGTTCCGATGGCGATGGCGCCGTTCGTCGAGCAGATGTGGATCACGGTCGGCCTCATCGCGCTGGCGGCCGCCGCCCACCAGGGCTGGTCGGCCAACCTGTTCACGCTGACGAGCGACATGTTTCCGCGCCGCGCAGTCGGTTCAGTTGTGGGAATCGGCGGGATGGGCGGGGCACTCTCGGGGTTCGTGGCGAGCCTCGGCATTGGAACGGTGCTCCAGTTGACGAACCAGAACTATGTGCCGCTGCTGGTTGTCGGCGGCTTCGCGTACGTCGGCACCCTGCTGATCATCCACCTCCTCGTTCCGCGGCTGGAGCCGGTGCGGTTCGAGGAGGGGGCCGGCTCGGCGTTCGCGACTCCGTCCGGCGGTTGAGCCCCGCGGCGGGGGTGGCGGTTGGATGACGTGACTTCGTAAGTGACTGGAGTACGAGTGAGCGACGCGGCCGATATGTTCCGACTGGACGGCGAAGTGGCCCTGATCACCGGCGGGGGGACGGGCCTTGGCCTTGCGATGGCCCGTCGCATGGCCGGCGCCGGCGGGCGCGTGGTCATCACGGGCCGGCGCGAGGAGGTGCTGCGCGGCGCCGTCGCCGAGATCGGCGGCGGGACGGAGTACATCGTTCACGACGTGACGCAGCTGGGAGAGGCGGCGTCCCTGGTCGGGCAGGTGACTGAGCGGTTCGGCGCACCGACGATCCTCGTCAACAACGCCGGCATCAACCTGAAGAAGATCTGCACGGAGACGAGCGACGAGGACTTCGAGCGCATCATGCGCACGAACGTGACGGGGGCCTTTGCCCTCTCCCGCGCCGCCGCCGCCGGCATGGCCGAGCGCGGGCGCGGCTCCATCCTCTTCATCGCCTCCATGGCCTCCCTCTTCGGCATTCCCGGCGTCGTCGCCTATTCCGCGGCGAAGACCGCGATCCTCGGCATGGTCCGGACGATGGCGGTGGATCTCTCGCCGCGCGGCGTGCGCGTGAATGCGATCGCGCCGGGATGGATCGACTCGGCCATGCTGCGCAAGGCGTTCGACGGGGATCCGGCGCGGCGCGACCGCATTCTCGCCCGCACGCCCATGGGCGATGTCGGGCAGCCGGACGACGTCGCCTGGGCCGCCGTCTATCTCTGCTCGCCGGCCGCCCGCTTCGTCACCGGTGCGGTGCTTCCGGTCGACGGAGGGGTGAGCATCGGGTTTTAGAACAGTCGTCTCCGAAGGAAGTGTTCGTTCCATGAAGCTCGGCCTCGGCCTCTACCGCAACATGCTCACGCGCGACAACTACCGGTTCGCGCGCCAGGCAGGCTGCACCCACATCGTCGCCCACCTGGTCGACTACTTCGCCGACCAGGTCATCCCCTCCGCCGACCGTCCGGGGGACGGCACGTGGGGCATCACGCGCGGCGGCGCGAAGCTGTGGGAGCTGGACGAGCTGCTGCGCATCCGGCGCGAGATGAACGAGGAGGGGCTGGAGTGGGAGGCGATCGAGAACTTCGACCCTGCCCACTGGCACGACATCCTGCTCGACGGGCCGAAGCGCGACGAGCAGATCGAGAACATCCGCACGATCATCCGCCGCGTCGGCGAGGCGGGGATCCGCATCATCGGCTTCAACTTCTCCATCGCGGGGGTGTGGGGGCTGATCCGGCGCGACTGGGCGCGCGGCGGAGCGGTGTCGGTCGGCTTCCTCGCGAATGACCGAGGCGGGCCGGTCGAGCCGCCGATTCCGCGTGGTCAGGTCTGGAACATGACGTACGACCCGGAGCTGGCGGCACGTGGCGAGCCGATCGCGCCCGTGACGCAGGAGCAGCTCTGGGACCGGCTCGAGCGATTCCTGGAAGACGTCCTCCCGACGGCGGAGCAGGCGGGCGTGGTGCTCGCGGCGCACCCGGACGATCCGCCGATGCCGACGATCCGGGGGCACGCGCGGCTGGTCTACCAGCCGCACCTGTACCGCCGGATGTTCGACATGGCGCAGAGCCCGAACCTCAAGGCGGAGTTCTGCCTCGGGACGCTCCAGGAGATGACCGGCGGCGACGGGCGCGACGTGTACGAGATCACGGAGGAGCACAGCCGGCGCGGGGAGATCGGCTACGTCCACCTGCGCAACGTCCGCGGGAAGGTCCCGGCGTACCAGGAGACGTTCATCGACGACGGAGACATCGACGCCTTCCGGATCCTTCAGATCCTGCATCGGAACGGGTTCGACGGCGTGGTAATCCCGGATCACACCCCGGACATGAGCTGCGATGCCCCCTGGCATGCGGGCATGGCCTTTGCCCTTGGTTATCTGAGGGCCGCCATGCGCGTCGTGGAGCAGGGACTGCCGGAAACCGCAGCGCCTGCTGAGGCGGCGCAGCCGGTTTGAAGTTAGATTGAGATTGGAGCACCACCCGGATGCCGGTCACCAGCACATCACGACCCTTCCTCGCTCCGGCGCTGCGGCGCCTGGCATCAATGTGTCTGTTGATCGCCCTCGGCCTCGGAGTGCTTGCCGCTGCCGCCGAGGGTACGGCGCAGGAGCGACGGAGGCCGGAGGTCGCCGTCATCTACTTCCCGAGCTGGCACGAGGATGATCATTACAGCGCCTGGCTCGGCGAGGGTTGGAACGAGTGGGACCTGGTCGAGTCGGCCCGCCCGCGGTTCGAGGGGCATCAGCTCCTGAAGCCGGCGCAGGATTGGGGGCATTTTGACGAAGCCGACCCGGAAATGATGGCGCGGCAGATAGACCTGGCGAGCGAGTTTGGCGTCGATGTCTTCATCTTCGACTGGTACTGGTACAACGGCGTGAAGATCCTTCACGGCGCGTTGGAGCGCGGCTTCCTCGCGGCGCCCAACCGCGAGGAGATGAAGTTTGCCACCATGTGGGCCAATCACACGTGGGGGAACTACTTCCCCTACCCGTACGAGGATCCATTCCACATCTGGCTGCCGATGCGGCATTCGCCCGCCGACTTCGAGCGGGTGATCCAGTACCACATCGACCACTACTTCAACCAGCCGAACTACTGGCGCCTGGACGGCGGACTCTACTTCAGCATCTTCGCGCCCGAGGAGTTCGTGAAGCAGTTGGGCGGGCCCCAGAAGACGAAGTCGGTGCTGGAGGCGGCGCGCCGGCAGGTTGCCGACGCCGGGCTGGGTGAGATTCATTTCGCCGGCTTCACGGGAATCCCCGAAAGCGTCCCGTCGCTCCGGGAGGCGGGGTTCGACTCACTGACGAGCTACAACGTCACGACCGCGTCGCTCGGCCTCGGCCAGCCGGATCACCCGACCGTTCCCTACCAGCGCCTCATCGAGGGGAGCGAGCAGTTCTGGGACAACATGGACACGGGCGAGCTGCCTTACGCTCCGGTTGTCACCGTCGGCTGGGACGTGACGTATCGCTGGGAGAACGACGTTCCCTGGCCACCGCGGAATGGGCACTATCCGTACACGCCCGTGGTCGTGGACAACACGCCGGAGAAGTTCGGCGACCTCGTCCGGCGGGCGCTGCGGCACTCCGCCGGGAGCCCGGAGTCCCCGCCGTTCATTCTCATCAACGCATTGAACGAATGGACCGAGGGAAGCGCGCTGCTGCCCAGCACGCTTCATGGCAACGGCTATCTCGAAGCACTGAAGGCGGCGCTGGAAGCGCCCGTGGACGAGCCAATGGAAGGCGTTTCAGCCGGGCCGCAGGCGCCGGCGGCCCGGGGAGCCTGATGCGCTCGCCCCCACCTGAGACACCGATGACGCAAGCCGCTCCCATTCCCACTCGACAGCCCGTGCAGCCGCTCAACGGCCCGCTGCCGCGCGGCGACCGCATCCCCGCGCGCCGCGGGATCGAGGTCGCCGGCGCGCCGCTCAAGGGCCGGCCGGAGATCGCCGCCGCCGTCGCCGACGCGCTGGAGCGCCAGCCGGTCAACGACGTGCACACGCACCTCTACCCGCCGGCGTTCGGCACGCCGGTGCCCGGCCCGGGGCATGACAGCCGGGGTCTGATGCTCTGGGGGATCGACGAGCTGCTCACCTATCACTATCTCGTCGCAGAGGTGTTCCGCGTCGTTCCCTCCACGCGGCTGAGCCACGACGCCTTCTGGGCGATGAGCAAGCGGGAGCAGGCGGAACATGTCTGGCGCGAGCTCTTCCTCGAGCGCTCGCCCGTCTCCGAGGCGTGCCGCGGCGTCATCACCACGCTTTCGTCCCTGGGCCTGGACGCGACCTGCCGCGACCTGGACGAGCATCGGCGATGGTTCGCCTCCCACGAGCCGGAGGTGATGATCGACCGCGTGCTGACGGAGGCGAACGTCGAGTCGCTGACGATGACGAACAACGTCTTCGACGAGAACGAGCGCCGGTTCTGGCTGAACGCGCCCGAGCCCGACCCGCGCTTCCGGGCCGCGGTGCGGCTGGATCCGATGGTAACGGACTGGGCCGGGTCGTCGCGCCAGATGAGCCGATGGGGCTACGACGTCGGCGGGGGCCGCTCCGAGCGGGAGGTCGAGGAGGCTCGCCGCTTCGTGCGCGAGTGGATCGACCGTACCGGCGCCATCTACTGTGCCGCGAGCCTTCCGCCGGAGTTTCGCTATCCCGACGCCGGCGACGGCGCCTGGGCGCTGGAGCGGATCATCCTCCCGGTCTGCGAGGAGCGTGGGTTGCCGCTGGCGCTCATGATCGGGGCGCGCCGCGGCGTCAACCCGGCGCTGGGTGACGCCGGCGACGGCATCGGCGCCGCCGACGTGGCCTCGCTTGGCAACCTGTGCGCCGCCTTCCCGCGGAACAAGTTCCTCGTCACGCTCCTGTCGCGCGAGAACCAGCACGAGTTGGCGGTTGCCGCCCGCAAGTTCGACAACCTCATGGTCTTCGGCTGCTGGTGGTTCGTGAACACTCCTTCGCTCATCGAGGAGATCACCCGCATGCGCGTGGAGCTGCTGGGTCTCTCCTTCATCCCGCAGCACTCCGACGCACGCGTGCTGGAGCAGCTCATCTACAAGTGGCGACACAGTCGCCAGGTGATCGGCCACGTCCTCACCGACGCCTACGTCGATCTTCACCAGGCCGGCGCCGCCGTCACCGGCGAGGCGATCGCGCGCGATGTGCGCCTGCTGCTTCGCGACAACTTCCTCGAGTTCCTCGCCCGCTGACAATGCACCGTTACCCGCGTCTCCTCGGCGTCGCGCTTGCCGCGATTCTCTTGTCATGCTTCCAAAGCACCGCCTCCGCGCAGGCGTGGTCGGAGCCGGTGCGCGGCTCGTGGAGGCTCGACGAAGCGGGCGAGGGCGATGTGACGCTGGCCGACGAGGGCCGCGTCGCCGAGATCGTCGTGGCTCGCGACGCCCACTCCGCCGTCCGACAGGCGGCGGAGTTCCTGGCGGGGGACATCGAGAAGCTCAGCGGCCTGCGCCCCGAGATCGTGCCTTCGCCCAGTGGTGACGCGCCGGCGACGATCCGCCTGGTGACGCTGACTGAGGCGGGCGTCGATCTGCCGGCCGCGATCGACACGGGACGACTCGACGGGGCGTGGGAGGCGCACCAGATCCTCACCGATGGCACGGATGTCTGGCTCGTCGGCTCGAACGCCCGCGGCACGGCCTTCGCCGCCTACACGCTCAGCGAGCGCCTGGGAATCGACCCGCTCTATCTCTGGAGCGGCTATGTGCCCCAGCGGAGCGAGCGCCTCGTCATGAAGCGGGCGGATCATTACGTCGCGCCGCCGACGTTCCGGTACCGCGGGCTGTTCCACGACGACGAGGACATCATGAACCGGCCGTTCGAGTATGCCGGCTACCCGCTGCGGAACGGCGACATTCCGCTGGACTGGTACAAGCGCTACTTCGAGACGGCGCTGCGCCTGCGGATGAACATGGTGGCGCCATTCGTCCGCGTGCACCGGCGGTTCGAGGTGCAGAAGACCGCCAGCGACTGGGGGCTCTTCTACACCTCGCATCACTACGACATCCTGCTATCGAACCCGTACGGCTTCAACCGCTTCGGCCTCGCCGACGCCCGCGGCGTGGAGGGGGAGTGGAACTGGCAGACGAACCCCGACGGCATGTTGCGCTTCTGGCGAGGCGGGGTGGAGGAGAACGGGAAACTGGACGCGATTT
The DNA here is from genome assembly GCA_023417885.1 of Planctomycetota bacterium. GTDB lineage: Bacteria > Planctomycetota > Phycisphaerae > Tepidisphaerales > Tepidisphaeraceae > JAEZED01. The sequence continues at coordinate 11,148 of JAEZED010000047.1, read as the reverse complement.
GGCCGGTCGGCCTGCGCGGGACGGAGGATTATCCCTATCCATTCCCCGAGGGGATGAGCGAGGAGGAGCAGAACCGGATCTTCAGGGAGGTGATCGAGGCGCAGATCGAGGTCACGCGCCAACTCGTGCCGGAGGAGAAGCCGCCTGTGTTCCACTTCACGCTCTACGGCGAAATGCTCGACAAGTACCTCGCCGAAGGGGGCGAGTTCGAGATGCCGGAGGATGTCATCCTGATCTGGCCAGACGACAACGACGGCCGCATGCGGGCGCTTCCCGGCGAAGAGAAGAAGGGGGACTGGAAGCACGGGGTCTACTACCACCTGGCCTACTACGGCCCGGTCGCCAAGCAGTCAGCGAACCTGGTTCCGATGCAGCGGGTGGCGGGGGAGTTCAAGCGCATCGTCGGGGCCGGAGCGGACGAGTTCATGCTGCTCAACGTCTCGGAGCTGCGCGAGTTCGTGATGGGAACCCGCATGATCGCGGAGATCTGCTGGGACGCCGAGACCGCCCTCGCCGGCGAGCCGCTGCGCCCGATGCCCGACTGGGTCCTGCCCCACGTCCCCACGGAAGCGCGACGGCCCCTGCCGCCCGACGAGCCCTCGCCGGCGGCAGACCGGTTTGTCGAGTGGTGGAGCCGCGAGTACTTCGGCGAGGCCGCGGCGGCGGATGCGGCCGAAGCCTACCGCCATCGCGAGGCGCTGATGGATCGATGGGACAAGCTCTGGATCAACGGCGACCGGGTGGGCGGCGCGCTTTCGTCGCTGCGCAAGCGTTTTGCGGGCGAGGCGTTCGATCCGGTCCGCCCGGAGACGCTGCCGATGCTGCGGGAGCGCATTCGGCGTCATGAGGAGGCGTTCGCGGTGATCGAGCGGGCGCGCGGGAAGATGAGTCGCGAGCAGCGGCAGTTCTTCTTCGACCTGGTCGAGCTCCCGATGCGCATGGACTGGCGCTGGTGCCAGTCGGCGGCGCTGCTCGTGGAGGCGATGGGGGAGCCAGACGACGACAAGGCCTGGGCGCTGTGCGAGCAGGCGATGGCGCCGCTGGAGCAGCTCGAGATCGAGATCCTCCGTGCCGAGCATCCGCCGTTCGAGAAGTGGTATCGCAAGACCTGGATCCGCAACGAGACGACCGGCCTGAACGTGCATCGCCCGTACGAGCGGATGCGCGTCTTCCTCTCGTCAGGCGGGCGCGTGGATGACGTGGGGCGGCCGCCGCTGTCGGATCAGCCGGTGCTGCCGCAGTTCCTCCCGCTGATGAAGGAACACCTTTAGGATGTCGGCACCGACATTGGCTTTGCCGGTTCCGCGAGCGGGGCGTTAGCATTCTCCCGGTTCGCGGAGATGATCAAGTACATCGGCTCCAAGCGTCTGCTGGCCCCGCTGATCGTCGAGGTCGTGCGCCGAGTTGCGCGTGGGCCGACGGTAGTGGATCTCTTCAGCGGAACGGCGCGCGTCGGCCATGCACTCAAGGGCGCCGGCTTCGCGGTCCTGGCCAACGATCACAACCGCTATGCCTCCACGCTGGCGCGCTGCTACGTGCAGGCGGACGCTGAGGAGGTTGCCGAGCCGGCGCGGAAGATCATCGACGAGCTCAACCGCCTCCCGGGCCGTCCGGGGTACGTCACCGAAACGTTCTGCCTCCGCAGCCGCTACTTCCACCCGGACAACGGCAAGCGCATCGACGCGATCCGGGAGCGCATCGCCGCGCTCGCGCCCGAGCCAGAGCTGGAGGCGGTGCTGCTCGTCTCCCTCATGGAGGCCGCGGACCGGGTGGACTCCACGACCGGCGTGCAGATGGCGTATCTGAAGGAATGGGCGCCTCGGGCGCAGGCCCCGCTGTCGCTGCGCGTGCCGAAGCTGCTGCCGCGGGCCGCGGGTGGGAAGGGACAGGCCCACGAGCTGGATGCGCTGGAGGCCGCGGCGCAGCTGAAGGGGGACGTCGCCTACCTCGATCCGCCATACAACCAGCACAAGTACCTCGGCAATTATCACGTCTGGGAATCGCTGGTGCGCTGGGACAAGCCGGAGGTGTACGGCACCGCATGCAAGCGCCTGGACGTGCGCGAGCGGGGCAGTCCTTTCAACTCGCGGCGGCTGGCGCGCGGGGCGATGGCGCGCCTTGTCGAGACCGTGAGCGCGCCGACGCTGATCGTCTCCTTCAACGATGAGGGATACATCCCCCGCGAGGAGATGGAGGGGATCCTCTCCGCGCGCGGGCGCGTGCAGACGATCCGCCGGCCGTACCGGCGGTACGTCGGCGCGCAGATCGGCATCTACAACCCCGCCGGCCGAAAGGTCGGGCGCGTCAGCCATCTCGATAACCACGAGTTCCTCTACATCGTCGGCCCGCGCCTCCCGGACCTGGCCGACCTCATGGACGATCCGCAGCGTCCTGCGCTGGTTCGCGCCTGAGCCCGCAGGCGGGGCGCTGGCGCTACGGGGCTACAGTTGAACATGGCCGCCGACTTTCCCCCGCCCGCCGTCGATCTTGAGATCTCGTCTGATGCCGGCCCGCAGACCGCGACGCTCGCCGGGGGATGCTTCTGGTGCACCGAGGGTGTCTTCGAGAAGCTCCCGGGCGTGATCGACGTCACCAGCGGCTACGCGGGCGGGCCGAGGGAGACCGCCGACTACAAGACCGTCTGCACCGGTACCACGGGGCACGCGGAAGCGATCCGCATCACGTACGACCCGAAGCGGACGACGTACGGGCGCCTGCTCCAGGTCTTCTTCGCCGTGGCGCACGATCCGACGCAGCTCAATCGGCAGGGCGCGGACGTGGGCACGCAGTACCGCAGCGCGATCTTCTACGAGACGGAAGACCAGAAGCGCGTCGCGGAGGCGTACATCCGCCAGCTCAATGTCGCGAAGGTGTTCGACAAGCCGATCGTGACAACGCTGGAGCCGCTGAAGCCGGAGGCGTTCTACGTCGCGGAGGATTACCACCAGGGTTACGCCGAGCTGAATCCCACCCAGCCCTACATCGCCTGCACCGCGCTGCCGAAGATCCAGAAGCTGCGCCAGTTCCTCGAGGTCGAAGCCCGGTAGGGCGAGTGTGACGCCGCCATGGTTATCGGCTGCTGGATCGGAGACGGCAGCCGCCGGGGGAGGGGTTTGGCGCTGCCGGATGGTGGAACCGCGGGTAATCTTCCGGACGTGGGGTATCCGGTCTCCTCACTCGTGGGGGCGATGCTGCTTGTCGCGGCGCTCTTCTCGGCAGGCTGCAACGGTCCCGGGCAGCCGACGTTTCGCGTCGGGGCGCTCCCGTTCCACGGGCTCATGCTCCATGCGCGGGCTGACCCGGAGCGGTTGGGCCACCACCGCTACAGGAGCCTCACGCAGTTCGGCGACGGCGAAGTCGGCCGCGGCATCATCTACACGCAGAAGGCGGGCTTCGTGGACGTCGCGCACATCCGCGACACCGCCGACTGGGCGCGATACATCGCCGACCGCGTGGCGCCGGCGTTGCGCGAGGGCGCTTCGGGCATCGCACTCGGCGGCAGCGATCACACGCGGGTGCACATGCGATTCGAATATCCGCCCGGCTGGTGGGAGTTGCCTGCTGCTGCGCGGGAGGAGCTGATTCGCGAGCTGGCGATCCGCTGCGGGCAGGAGGGGGCGTACGCGCTGACGACGTGGCACGAGCTGATCACGTGGTACGACTACGGCATCATTCCGCTGGTCTCGGAGCGACCGTCGGCCTTCACGTACGACGATGTGATCAGCCACGTGATCGGCCTGGAGGTGGTGGGGCGCGCGCTGCGGGACGGCGAGCCGGATTACAACGCCGCCATGACACACGCGCTGGACGAGGTGATCGCCGAGCTCGGCCCGGCGTCGCCTGAACAGACCCGGCAGGCGGTGCTGGCGGTCCAGGGGTGGTGGTGGAAGCGCGGGCAGGCGCTGAAGCGACACCTCGATACCGGGCTGGACGACGGCGAGGTGATGCCGATGGTGATCGAGGGATTCGAAGTGGACGGCCTTGGCCCGACGCCGTCGCCGGAGCCGTTCGTGCTCCCGAAGGTTGCGCACCTGGACGGCGGGGGACTCGACTTCAGCGGCTTTCTCCACCTGGAACTGGAGCCACGGCTCGGTCTGTACGACCGGCTGCGGCGGCATATACCCGGGTCGCCGGATCGGCTGGCGCCGGAGGCGGACATCCCGGTGCTGATCGCGGTCGTGCGAAGGGAGATGCGCGAAGAGATCGACCCGCACGTGGATGTGCTGGCGATCCCGGCGCGCTACGCCGGCGAAGGGGATGACGTCCCTCGGGCGCGGGCGGGAGAATGAACACGCGGGTGTTGCCGCTGTTTTGCCGCGGGGGGTGGGGCGGATATCCTGCCGGCAACACCGGAAGGAGCTGTGCTTGTCGAAAGAGGCGCTGATTGTGCAGGGCGGGTGGGACGGACACGAACCGGACAAGGTCGCCCGGATCTTCCGTCGCGAGCTGGAGGCGGACGGCTTCAACGTCGAGGTGCGCGACGCGCTGGACGTCTTCGCCGACGCCGGGCGCTTGGCGCGCCTGAGCCTGATCGTCCCGATCTGGACGATGGGGAAGATTACGGCGGAGCAGCTCAAGGGCGTGACGGAGGCGGTCGCCGCCGGCGTGGGGCTTGCAGGCTGCCACGGAGGGATGTGCGACGCCTTTCGCGACGCCCCGGAGTGGCAGTTCATGACCGGGGGGCAGTGGGTTGCGCATCCGGGCAATGACGGCGTGCGTTACGCCGTGAGGCTCGGCCCGGAGCGTGGCCCGATCAACGAGGGGCTGGGCGACTTCGAGGTGACGAGCGAGCAGTACTACCTGCACGTCGACCCGGCGGTGAAGGTCTTCGCGTACACGGAGTTCCCGGTCGCTGACGGGCCGCACGCGCCAAACGGCACGGTGCGGATGCCGCAGGTCTGGACGAAGCGTTGGGGCGAGGGGCGCGTCTTCTACAACGCCCTGGGGCACGTGGCGAACGTCTTTGACGTTCCCGAGGCCCTCGAACTCATGCGCCGCGGCTTCCGGTGGGCGGCACGCTGACCCGGCACGCAGCTTCCAAACCTCGTTCTCACCCCTCACTTCGTCCGCCAGTGATCGTCACACTCGATGGCCCCGCGGGTACCGGCAAGTCCACCGTCGCGCGCGCGGTGGCCGAGCGGCTGGGGTTCGACTTCCTCGACACGGGCGCCATGTACCGCGCCATCGGCCTCGAGGCCGTCCGGCGCGAGGCGGACCTCGAAGACCCGCGCGAGCTCGCCTTCATCGCCCAGCACTGCCGCATCGAGTTCGACTGGAGCCAGAACCCGCCCGCTGTCCTGCTCAACGCCGAGCCGGTCACCCACCTGCTCCGCAGCGGCGAGGCGACGCGGGCGGCGAGCCACGTGGCGACCGTGCCGGCGATCCGCGAGCGGCTCGTCGAGCAGCAGCGGGAGATCGGCCGGCACCACCCGGGCCTCGTGACCGAGGGACGCGACCAGGGAAGCGTCGTCTTCCCCGAGGCGCGGTTCAAGTTCTATCTCGACGCCGACCCCGCCGAGCGCGCGCGCCGACGTGCCAAGCAGCTTCGCGACCGCGGCGAGGTCGTGGATGAGCGGGAGATTCTCGAGGAGATGATCGACCGCGACCGGCGCGACACCGGGCGCGCCGTCGCCCCGCTCATCGTCCCGGCAGACGCGGTCCACATCGACACAACCGGCATCTCGCAGGAAGAGGTGATCGATCGCATCGTCGCGGCCGTCCGCGCCGGCATGGGGCATCGCGGCTGATCTGCCCGAAGATCGCAAAGGCGCAATGGGTGACGCGAAGAAGAGCCAGTGCGTTGATGTCCCGTGACCTGACGCATGCCCGCCGCTCTTCCGAACTTTGCGCCCGCTTCGTATCTTTGCGTCTTTGCGATCTCTGGCCCAACGTGGTAGAGCCCAACGCGCGACCCACGCTACAGTCCCGCCCCTATGTCGCGCAACGACGAGGTCGACATCCCGCCCCCGAAGCGCCCGCCGCACGAGCGGTCGCTCCTGTGGCGGACGCTCCAGGTGCCGGTGCAGCTCGCCGGGACGCTGGCATTCCAGCTCCAGGCGTTTCACGTCAGCCGCGTTCCGCCGACCGGGGGGGCACTGCTGGTCAGCAATCACCAGAGCTATCTCGATCCGCCGCTGCTCGGGGCGAAGCTGACGCGGGCGATGGCGTATCTCGCCAAGAGCGAGTTGTTCGAGAATCCCGCCTTCGGCTGGCTCATCCGCTCGCTCAACGCGTTTCCCGTGAAGCAGGGGCGGGGCGACGTCGGGGCGATGAAGGAGTCGATCCGCCTCCTCCAGCAGGGATGGCTGCTGAACATGTTCCCCGAGGGCAGCCGGACGCCCGACGGGAAGATCCACCCCGCGCAGAAGGGCGCCGGCCTGATGATCCGGCGCGCCGGCGTGCCCGTCGTGCCCGTTGCCATCCACGGCAGCTACGAGGCCTGGCCCAAGGGGCAGAAGCTGCCCCACCCTCACCCGATCCGGATCCTGTACGGCCACCCGGTGGACCTGTCGGACATGAAGGCGGACGACATCCGCCTCTGGATCGACGACACCATCGCGCGGATGTACGACGACCTGCGCGCCGGTCGGGTGTGATCGGTTCCCGGGTCGCCGGGGCGCGCGGTCGGGGCACCGTCTACGCTTGTGGCCATGAGCGATCTGAAGCAGATGACCGACGCGCTGCTCCGCTTCCGACGTGAGCGCGACTGGGAGCAGTTTCACAACCCGAAGGATCAGATGCTATCGCTCGCCCTCGAGGCCGCCGAGCTGCTGGAGCTGGCGCAATGGCGCGACGGGCAAGCGCTCCAGGAGCACCTCGAAGCGAACCGCGAGTTGCTGTCCGACGAACTGGCCGACGTGCTCGGCTGGGTCCTGCTGATCGCTCACGACCAGGGCATCGACCTCGCCGCCGCCGCCGAGGCGAAGCTGAGGAAGAACGAGGCGAAGTACCTCGTCGAGAAGGCGAAGGGCCGGGCGGACAAGTACCGCGACCTCTGACCCATCACGCTGCGCAGGCGGAGCTGGGGCATAGCTTCGTGACCTGCTCTTCGTCCTGATGGCCCGGCGCCGATGACGACGGGCGCCGCGCGGCGGAGGCGCTCTCGATACCGGGCCTGGAAACGTGATTTGTCTTGAACCGGGAGCAGGCGGTTTCGTAGATTGAAACAGTCCCCCGGCGACGCTTCGCGACTTCGGCCGGGGGCTTTGGTCCCGCGGGGGCGCCCGTGGGATGGAGCGTCCGGCGGCGAGCCGGGCGGGCAATCCAAGGCGGGCGTATCTGACCGGCTCGGTGCCGGTGCCTGCCGGCAGTCGGCCCGTCCATTCGGCTTGCGACGGCCAGACCGAACCGAGGCGGCACGCGTGTCGCGGCGCGAGTCGATCCTCCCCGCAAAGGAGGTGGTCCGTGAACCTTATTGACTGTACTGCTGAGCTGCCGTGTGCAGCTTGAGCGGGGTGAGAATCCCCGCCTGTACGCGGCTGCACCGCAGCTCGCGAAACCGGAGCCCGGGCATCGCAAGGTGCCCGGGTTTCTCCATTTTCCCAAGCCCCCGGCGCCGCCGGTGGGGGATCGATCCGAGCGCAAAGCTCACAAACCTCAAGTTGACTCCCCGGCACGGGCCGATATTGTCCCTGACCGCCACGGCTCGCACCCGCGGACGTGATTCGTTCGGCTTTTTTTGAACGACACGCCCGGCATTCGTACTGAACCGACGGCTCCCGCCGGACGTATCTGATACGCCGACGGCGCCGCTAGCAGGCCCGTGTCGGCCCACAATGGCCCGCCGCTGACCCAACCTCCCGCCCGACCTCCGCCAGATTCCTGGCACAGGGCACGCCGCGCGGAAAGCCCGCTCCAGATCACGGAATAGACCGCCCGCATCGAACGCCTCGCAAGGGGTGTCCGTGAAGGGTGTGCGAATCGAAAGACGCCCGGCCGATCCGGGCCCTTGGCCGCCGAAGGCGCCGGGCTCACGACGGGCAGCGACCTCAGACCCGACAGACGACGACCGACACGACAGGGATCAAGGACACAGACCCACATGGCACGCGACAACACCATTCTCCGCAACATCGGCATCGCCGCGCACATCGACGCCGGCAAGACGACCACCTCAGAGCGCATCCTCTTCTACACCGGCCAGATCCACAAGATGGGCGAGGTGCACGAAGGCACGGCCACCACCGACTTCGACGAGGAAGAGCAGAAGCGCGGCATCACGATCTACTCCGCCGCCGTCAGCGCCCCCTGGCTCTACGAGCATGACGCCAACTTCCTCTACGGCGACCAGACCGAGGCGAAGATGGGCGAGCACGAGGACAAGCGCGGCGGCGAGACGATCATGCGCAAGGGCATCATGCACCGGATCAACGTGATCGACACGCCCGGCCACGTGGACTTCACGGCCGAGGTGGAGCGCTCGCTGCGCGTGCTGGACGGCGCGATCGCCGTCTTCGACGGCAAGGAAGGCGTCGAGGCCCAGAGCGAGACGGTGTGGCGTCAGGCGACGAAGTACAACGTCCCGCGCATCTGCTTCATCAACAAGATGGACAAGATGGGCGCCGACTTCGACTTCAGCTTCAACAGCATCCACGAGCGCCTGGGCGCTCCGGCCGTCGCCGTGCAGTACCCGATCGGCAGGGGCAACGACTTCAAGGGGATCATCGACCTGATCCTGGGCGTCGAGTACCACTACTCCGGCGAGAACCAGGGAACGGTGGTCGAAACCCGCCCGCTCTCGGAGGAGAACCGGGCCAAGTACGAGGAGTGGCGCGAGAAGCTTCTCGAGGCGTGCGCCGACCTCGACGACGAGGTGGCCGAGAAGTTCCTCGAGGGCAAGGAAGTCACGCGCGACGAGATCAAGCGGGCCCTCCGCAAGGGAACGCTTGAGTTCAAGTGCCACCCGGTCTTCTGCGGCTCCTCGCTTCGCTACGTCGGCATCCAGAAGCTGCTCGACGGCGTGATCGAGTACCTGCCCAACCCGCTGGACCTTCCGGCGGTGAAGGGGCACGACGTGAAGGACACGGAGAAGATCATCGAACGCCACTGCGATCCTGCCGAGCCGTTCTGCGGCCTCGCCTTCAAGATCGTGGCGGACAAGTTCGGTGAGCTCACCTTCGTCCGCGTCTACAGCGGCACCGTGCCCAAGGGAACGCGCGTGCTCAACGCCAACCGCGACAAGCGGGAGAACCTCAGCCGCATCTTCCAGATGCAGGCCGACGACCGCATCGCGCTTGAGCAGGGCGAGGCCGGCGACATCATCGCCTGCATCGGCCTTAAGGACGTCCTCACCGGCGACACCATCTGCGACCCCGATCACCCGATCATCCTCGAGCGGCCGACCTTCCCGGATCCGGTCATCAGCATGTCGATCGAGCCCAAGAGTGCCGCCGACAAGCAGAAGCTGGGTGACGCGCTCACGCAGATGCGCCGCATCGACCCGACGTTCCAGGCCAACTACAACGACGAGACCGGCGAGACGATCATCGCCGGCATGGGCGAGCTTCACCTGGAGATCATCCGCAACCGCCTGACGCGCGACCAGAAGGTCGACGTCATCGTCGGCAAGCCGAAGGTCGCATACAAGGAGACCATCACCGGCAATGCACAGGCCCGCGGCCTCTTCAAGAAGCAGACCGGCGGCAGCGGCATGTACGGCGACTGTACCCTCAGCGTCGAGCCGTTCTCGGCCGAGAACGTCACCGAGGACCAGAAGTTCAAGTTCGTCGACGGCATGGCCTTCGAGAACAAGATCGTCGGCGGCTCGATCCCGAGGGAGTTCATCCCGAGCGTCGAGTACGGCTGCCGGCAGGCGCTCAAGACGGGCGTGCTGGCGAACTACCCGATGATCAACGTCAAGGTCACGCTGCTCGACGGCTCGAGCCACCCGGTGGACTCCAAGCCCCCGGCCTACGAGCAGGCTGGCGCCCTGGCGTTCAGGGACGCCTGCACCAAGGCGGGGCTCGTGCTCCTGGAGCCGATCATGCGGGTCACCATCACCACCCCGGAGGACTTCCTCGGGAACGTGACCGGCGACCTGAACCGGCGCCGCGGCGTCATCGTCGATCAGCGCTCCAGCGGCAACACCCGCATCGTGGAGGCGGAAGTCCCCCTCAGCGAGATGTTCGGTTACACCACCGAGCTTCGCAGCATGAGCCAGGGACGCGCCGCCAGCGCCATGGAGCCGCTGAAGTACGCTCCGGTTCCCAGCAACGTCCAGAAGGCGATCCTCGAAGAGGTGAAGTAAGCCTCGCCTTTGTTTCCGACGCCCACTCGAACGCCCGGCGGCAATCCGCCGGGCGTTTGCTTGCGCGCTGGCAATCCTTCCCCGCTAACCTCTGCCGCTCGTGGCCGACCCCGCCGAAAAGCACGACGCCCTTCGCCGCGACCTCGGCGCCGGGGCCGCCGTCATGCTCGGGCTCGGGTCGATCCTCGGCACCGGCGTTTTCGTCAGTATCGGGATCGCCGCCGGCGTCGCCGGGCCTTTCGTCATCCTCGCCATCGCCCTCGCCGCGGGCGTCGCCACCTGCAACGCCCTCTCCAGCGCCCAGCTTGCGGCGCGCTATCCGGTCAGCGGCGGAACCTACGAGTACGGCTACGCGACCCTTACCCCGGCACTGGGCTTCACGGCGGGGTGGACGTTCCTGCTCGCCAAGACCGCCTCCGCCGCGACGGCGGCGCTGGGATGCGCCGGCTACCTGCTCCATCTCGCCGGCCTCGAGTGGAACCCCACGCCGATCGCGGTCGGGATCGTCGCGCTGGTCAGCGCCGTCGTCCTCGCGGGCATTCGGCGGACCAGTGCCGTCAACGCTGTCATCGTGGGCGTCACGCTCGTGGCGCTGGCGACGTTCGTGCTCGCGGGGCTGCCCACGGCCGCACGGCAGGCGAGCGGGAACCTGCGCCCCGAAGTCGGTGGCGCCGGATCCCTCCCGTCGCTGCTGCACGCGACGGCGCTGATGTTCGTCGCGTACACCGGCTACGGGCGGCTCGCCACCCTGGGCGAGGAGGTGCGCGAGCCGGCCCGGACGATTCCCCGGGCGATCGTCGTCACGCTCCTCACCTCCGCCGTGCTCTACCTCGCGGTGGCGCTGGTGGCGATCGGCGCCGTCGGCGCCGCCGGGCTGGGGGGCATGGCGACCGGGCGCGCCG
>JAEZED010000135.1 GCA_023417885.1 Planctomycetota bacterium | reverse complement strand
CGCCCGAGGCGCGACCGCGGCGGGCCGCGCCGGAGCTCTTCGCGTCGCCGCAGGTCGTCGCGCCGACCGGGGACGATCGCCCCTTCACGAACCCGCCCCCGCCCCGTCAGCGTCGAATCGAGCTCCTGGCGGCGCTGGACGAGTCGGAGGTGCAGTGCTGCTCGCTCTGTCCCCTGGGCGCCGGCCGGACGCGCACGGTCTTCGGCGAGGGGAACCCGGAGGCCCGGCTGATGTTCATCGGGGAGGGCCCGGGCGAGAACGAGGATCAGACCGGCCGGCCGTTCGTCGGGCGGGCGGGCGAGCTGCTTGGGAAGATGATCGCGGGGATGGGTCTCCGGCGCGAGGACGTGTACATCGCGAACGTGGTGAAGTGCCGTCCGCCGAACAACCGGGTGCCGACGTCGCAGGAGGTTGCCACATGTACGCCATATCTACATAAGCAGATTGAGTGGATTCGGCCGGAGGTGATCGTGACCCTCGGGCTGCCGGCGGCGCGGCACCTGCTCCGCAGCACGCTGCCGATGGGCAAGCTGCGCGGGAAGTGGACGCAGTGGCGCGGGATCAGGGTGATGCCGACATACCACCCGGCCTACCTGCTGCGCAGCTACACGGAGGCCAACCGCCGCATCGTGTGGGGCGATCTGCAACTGGTGATGTCGGAGCTTGGCCTGCGGCGGGCCAGCGCGAGCGAGGCGTGAGTGTCGCGGTGAAGTGCGACGGTGCGGCAAAGGTTACCGCGCGGAAGATTCGATGATTCCAAAACGCGACTGGCGGCGTCGCGAACGGCGTTGCCGGGCACGCGCAAAAACGACATCTTGAAAGTGTGCGCGGCCGCGGTATTGTGACCGCCCGTTGCCAATGACTTTGCTCGCACTGAAGCTTGCGACCAAGCTACCACAGCGGGGACGGCAACGAACGGCGGGGACTGACGGTCTCCACCGCCGATGTGCGGGACGGATCAACCGGGAGGCTCATCACGGTGCACGAAGGTTCGTGACTGCCCGCTTCAGCGCGATGCGCGGTTGGGCGGTGAACGCGGCTTCGAGCGTGGTGACCACCGCCCGGTTGCGGGAACTTTATCGATGGTCGTGCCCTTCGCGGGCGCGGCTCATCAAGCGTCGCCCGCCCGGGTATTCCGGGGCAGGCATCATCCGGCGCGCTTCCATCGCGCTGCGGGTTGCACGGACAGCGAAGATGCTGGACGCAGACCACCTTTCGAGGCCACGCACGATGCACGGAGCCGAATCCTCGCTGCTCACCGAAGCCCAGAACTCCACAGACGAGGCGCGATATACGCGAAAGACGCCGGTCGACGGGCAGATTCCCGGAGAGATCCCACCCGCAGGGGCGATGGCCCCCGTCGTCGTGCCCCGACAGGCCGGCCGGAAAGTTGTTCACGCATCCACGGGAGCCGATCGCTCCGCCGGTTTCAAGGCCGCCCCGATGCTCGATCCCTCGGTCTGGCAGCGAATCCTGACGCACACCCGGCTCACGCACCCCACCCTCAACCGCACCTGGTTCCGCAACCTCATTCCGCGCCAACTCGACAACGGCTGCATCCAGGTCACCTGCCAGACCCTGGCGGAACTGAACTTCCTGACCGGCCAGTGCCAGCAGCCCTTCACGGCCGCGGCGCAGGCCGTGACGAACCGGCTCAACAGCGTCGTCGTCTTCCACTGCGAGCAGCTGCGCGCCGGCGGGGTGTTCGACGACCAGCAGGAACAGCTCCCCCTCAGCCCGGACTACACGTTCGACAACTTCATCGTCGGCCCGACGAACCAGCTCGCCCACGCCGCGAGCCTCGCGGTCGCGGAGAAGCCCGGCACCGCCTACAACCCGCTGTTCATCCACGGCGGGGTGGGCCTGGGCAAGACGCACCTGCTCCAGGCGATCTGCCAGCGCCTGCTGGAGAAGGATCCGTCGGCGCGCATCCTCTACCTCTCCTGCGACTCGTTCATCAACCAGTTCATGAACGCGGTCGAGGCGGGGGACATGAACAACTTCCGGTACAAGTTCCGCAACGCCGACGTGCTGGTGGTGGACGACATCCACTTCTTCGCCGGCCGCGAGCGCACGCAGGAGGAGTTCTTCCACACCTTCAACACGCTCCAGCAGGCGAACAAGCAGATCATCCTCTCCGCCGACGCGCCGCCCAAGGAGATCCCGGAGCTGGAGGACCGGCTGGTCAGCCGCTTCAACTGGGGCCTGGTGACGCGGATCGAGAAGCCGTGCTACGAGACGCGGGTCGCCATCCTCCGCAAGAAGTCGCGCATGCGCGGGCTGGACCTGCCGGACGACGTGATCTGCTACGTCGCGGCGCGCCTCGACCGGAACACGCGCGAGCTCGAGGGAGCCATGACGACGATCCAGGGTCTCTCGCAGATCAACAACGGGAGGATCGACATGGAACTGGCCCGCAAGGCGCTCGGAGACAACGGCGAGGCCGGCGCCGACCGCCGCGTCACCATCCAGCACATCCTCGACGCCGTCACCAGCTACTACGGCGTGAAGGTCAGCGACCTCCAGAGCAAGAAGCGCAACAAGAGCATCGCCTTCCCCCGGCAGGTCTGCATGTACCTCGCCCGCAAGCACACCCGCTACAGCCTCGAGGAGATCGGCGGCTACTTCGGCGGCCGCGACCACACCACCGTCCTCCACGGCGTGCGCACCATCACCAGCCAGGTCGGGGAGGACGCCGACGTCCAGCGCCAGATCGCCACGCTCGACAACCAGCTCGGCGCCGGGGCGTAGTTCCCGTTGTGGCGTGAGGGGTGGCGGGGTGGGGGGGATTTTGCCCGCCGGGCAACTTGCCTCCGAGGCCCCTGGCGGCGACACTGCTCCGCACAGACCAGGCAGCCGGATTCCCGGGCAGGAGGTCCGATCCCTCCGGCTGCCAAGGAGAACGGGCCACGCACGCCCACTCCGCAACGGTCAATCGGTCATGGAGGACCGAATGCACGACCGCGCCCTCTCTCCCACCATCCCGCCTGCCGCCGCTGTCGTCGATGCGCCCGCCGACGCACCGGCGCCCGACGTCGCCACGCCTTCGCCCTCCGCCGATCGCGCCAAGCCTGTCGATGCCGCCCGCACCGGCCTCCTCCGCCGTGCCGCCGCGCCCGCGCGCCGCTGCCGGACGTGCGGATACAACCTTCACGGCCTGCCCAGCGCCGCCTTCTGTCCCGAGTGCGGCGAGGACCCCTCCGAGGCGGCGCTGCCCCGGTCGCTCGGCGACGCCGACGTCTGGTGGGCGCGCAGCGTGGTGGCGGGCATCATCCTGCTGATGGCCACGAGCTTCGTCATGCTCGGCGTGACGATCTACATGCACTTCCGCAGCGAGTGGGCGGGCTCACTTCCGGTCCTGAACTTCCCCGGCCCCAAGCTCTGGGGCACCGCGCTGCTCCAGCGCAGCATCGGCAGCGCCCCGGGGGAGTGGGGCGTCGCGGGCACGCGCTTCGGCCTCCTCGGCCTGCTCGCCTTCTGGCTCATCACCAGCGCGCGCCCGGCCGATCGGCTGGAGGAATCGACGCTCTCCCTGCGCCGCCTGACGCGCTGGGTCTCCCTGCTGGGCTTCGGCGCCATGCTCGGCCTGCTGCTCGGCGAGGACGGCGTGCGCAACTGGGAGCGCGGCGAGCGCGACATCTACTTCATGCTCCTGGTCAGCCTGGTGGAGCTCCCCGCCACGACGCTGCTCTACCTCTACCTGCGCCAGCTCACCCTTACGCTGCACGATCCGCCCCTGCGCCGCGCGATGGGCGTCCTCTCCATCGCCGTCCCCGCCTGCATCGGCGCCGCCGTCGTGATCCTCGTGCTCGGCGACCTCTGGAAGGAAGCCAAGCACCAGCTCCCGCAGCAACTGATGGTCGCCGGATACGGCGCCGCCTGCGTCGCGGCGGCGGCCCTGGCGACGGCGTCGGTCGGGCGGCTGGCGCTGCTGCTCTTTCCCGCGACCCTCGGCGGCGCCCAGCCGTTGGGCCTGCGCCAGTTCGTGCTGGACGTCTACCGCCAGGCGAAGCTCCGCGCGATGACGCAATCGCGCGGCTGGTTCGGCTGGGTCGTCGCGGCGGGGCTCGTCGGCTGGCTGGTGCTCAGCGCGCGGATGCTGGAGACGGTGCTGCGCCTGGAGTTCCGCACGGGGTTCGGCGGCAACTGGCCGATGCTGAACGTGATCGGCCCGAAGGTCTGGGGCGTGCCGCTGGTGGTGCGGTTCGACGCCTTCTACGGCCGCGCCAACGACATGCTCGCCGGCGTGCTGCTGATGGTCGTCTGCCTCTGGCTCGTGACGGTCCGGCGCCCCGCGACGGGCGCGGGCGTCGAGTCATGGCACTCCCCGCGCCGGGCGGCCCGGTGGGGCGTGACGATCCTGGTGGGCGTCGCGGTGGGGGTGGTGATCGGCTTCGGGCGCGACGCCGCCGTCATCCGCACGCACTCGGTGTACAGCGCCTTTGCCTTCCCGCTGACGATGTTCGTCGAGGGGCCGGCGACGCTCCTGGTCTACCTGTATCTCTCGGTGCTGGCGCGCGCCGCGGGGGATGAGCGCCTCGGCCGGCATCTGTCCTGGGCGGGCCTGCTGTCGGTAATGCTCATTCTCGGCGGCAACGGGATGTTCCTGCTTTCGCGCGCGGGCATCGGGGAAGGTCCGGCGGCGCTGGTGCTGGTGGCGGGCTACGGCCTGTCGTGCGTGGCGGTCGGCCTGTGGGCGACGTGGAGCGTCCTTTGCCTCATCCGCCGCCTGGTACTGCCCGAGCGGCCGGCGGGACACGAGCAGCTCTCGCTTTTCTGAGGAGGGGCGATGCGTCTCTCGACACCCGTCATGCGCACCATCGCGCCCGCCCGCCGATGCGCGCGCTGCGAGTACAACCTCCAGGGCCTCGCCGCCGACGCCGCCTGCCCCGAGTGCGGCTGGGATCCCCTGCGCGCCGCGGCGCTCGCGGCGGCGCCGGTCGATGCCCCGCACCGCCGCGCCGCGTGGTGTCACCTCGCGGGCGTCGTGCTGCTGCTGATGGCGATGATGCAGGGCCTCGGCGTGGTGCTGATCGAGCGGCCGGCGGACGACGTCACCGGCAACACGCCCCTCATGAACGTTCCCGGCCCCAAGTTCTGGGCCACGCCCGCGCTCCGCCGCTCCACCGGGCGATACGTCAGCGACTACGGCGCTGCCGGCGTCGAAACGAGCATCTTCTGCGTCGCCGCCGTCTGGCTGCTCACGGTGCGACGCCCGGACGAGAAGGGGGATGTGCTCCGCCAGGCGACGCGGTGGGGCGCGACGCTGCTGGGCGGGGCCAATGTCGGCATGGTGATGGGCATCAGCGGCATCTCGCAGGGCGGGCGCGTCTGGAGCACCGTGCAGCTCGGGCAGGTGGCGTTCGTGGAGCTGCCGGCGACGGTGCTGCTCTACGCGCGGCTCGCGCAGCTCGCATCGCGCCAGTCGCTGGAGATCAGAAGGGCGCTGGCGCCACTGGTGGTGGCGGTGCCCGCCCTGATCGCGGCGGCGGCGGCGATGCTGCTCTGGCGGCTGACGGCCGGGCGTCAGGTCGGCTGGGACGATTTCAACTTCGCGACTGTCGGCCTCGTGGCCGCCTACGGCGCCGCGGCGATGGCGGCGGGCGTGTGGGCGACCATCACGCTCGTGCGCCTGGGGCTCGCGCTGCTGGGCGACGCCTGGCCCGGGCGCGCGCAGGCGCTGCGCGCGTTCTGGAGAGGCACGATGGCGACGGGCGGCTTCGTCGCGCGCGCCGCGCTTCGCCCGGGCGGCTTCGCGGTCGCGGCGCGCGGGCGGGCGCTGCTTGGGGCGATCCTCCTGGCGCTCCTGCTGCTCGGGCACTACAACCTGCTGGGGGACATCATCTCCATGCCGTCGGGGCGCGCCGGCCTCGGGAGCAACATGCCCTTCATGAACTATCCCGGCCCGAAGGTGTGGGGCGTACCCCTCACCCTCAGCGACGGCACCGGCTTCGCCTCGATGGTCACCATGGGCGTCGGCATCGCGCTGCTCACCTTCGCCTGCGCCCACGCCGCGCCGCGTACCGCGACGGTGCTGCGGTGGGGCCTCATCCTCGCCGTCGGCGGCGCGGGCGGGGCCGCATTCGCCTACGGGCCGACCCGCTACTGGGGCGCGTGGGGCTCCTACGGCATCACCGAGGCGGCCGCGATGCTCATCATGCTCATCGAGGCGCCGCTCAACTGCCTGCTCTACTACTGGCTGTCACTGGTCGCGCGTGAGTACGGCCGCTCCCGCGCCGCCACGGCGCTGAAGCGCCTCGCGGTGGTCGTGCCGCTGCTCCAGGCTTCGGCACTGGGGATTCTCGTGCTCGGCCGCGCGACGCTCCCCTCCGGCGTTCCGATGCGCGAGGCGCGCATGGAGACCTGGGTGATCGCCGGCTGCGGCGTCTACGGCGCGTTGATGCTCGCGGTCGCGGTCATCGCGACGGCGGCGCTGGTCTCGCTCATCGGCGGCATGCTCGCCCGCGCGCTCCAGGAACCGCCCACCATCGAGCGCCGCGTGCTGCCGGCGGCGGAGGCGTTGCCCATCCGCAGCAGCGGTCGCCTCTCACGCCTCCTCCCCGCGGTGCGCGTGCCGGGTGTGGGTTGATGGGGCGCCGCGCTTCCAGCCCTGATCGTGCGTGCGTGCCCATCCCACCCGGAGGGGGGACGTTCGCGGCGGGATGACTGGAGAGATCTCGCGTACCTGCTTTGAACGCACCGGGAGCACACCGCGGCCGGCCTCGCCGCCGGCGCGGCCATCAATTGGGTCCGCGGACGCGACGCCGCTGGGACCCGCGTTTGCATGGCGTTCCGTTTCCCGAGGATCGCGGCGGGGGCGCTGCGCGCCGACGCGGGGTTGGCG
>JAEZED010000158.1 GCA_023417885.1 Planctomycetota bacterium | reverse complement strand
CACCGGTCCTGAAGTCCCGGTCGCGGCGAGCGGCACCGCGCCGTATCCGCCGGTCGGCGTTGGGCTCATGGCGGTTCGTCGTTCGGTCGGGCTGCCCGACCAGCAGTCGGCGTGGTGAACGTTGCGGGGCGGTTGTTGGGGGCGTCCGTTTCACGACGGGCGGTCCTCCCCTATTGTCGTGCTCGGCGCCGCGGCCCCGGCGGTGCCGACGGCGAAGCCGCCGCACCACTCCGGATTCTGGCTCTATCCAGTCGGCGCTGTACCCGTCGCGCCGATCCCGTCGGCGGCTTCCGACACGACCCACGCCACAGCCTTGCCGGACGGCTGGCCACCAATCGCCCTGTCCTTCGTCAAGGCCACGCTCTCCGGCGCACGCGCGTCGCCGTCCGCCGCCGGACACCCCCACCGAACAGCCCCGCAGTGATCCGCGGCGGGCGGCGCAAGTCGGCGACCAACCCGGCCTGCTCGGACGATTGGTCTGCGCGGATCGGACCATATCGGAACCAACATGAACGTGGCCGTAGGAGCACCATGCCTGACTATCCCTACTTGCCGAGCGATCTCGCCCTCTTCGCTTCCGCCGATTCCCCGTCTTGGGAAGCGGCTTACGCCCCGAATGGCCCAACCAGCACCGCACCGCTGACCGGCAAGAAGGCGCCGCGCCATATCGACCTCTCCGATCGTCATCCCCGCGTGCAGGAGTTCTGGGACCTGCTTCCCAAGACTATACTTGCCTTTGAACGGCCTCTGACCCGCGCCGAGGCGCGGGCAGGGCTCAAGGCCTCGTTCAAGCGCTGGAAATGGCGGGCTGATTGGGCGGCGATTCCCGGGGTCGGCACCGGCACCCCCGCCTACACGCGCTTTGTCGTCGTGGATTGCGACCATGCCGACGTTGACCGCTGGCGGACATGCGGGCTGCCGGCGCCGTTCCTCACCATCGTAAACGGCGAGGCGCATCCGGAGGTGGCGCGGCGTGGCTATCATCATCACATCTGGCTGCTGGAAGCCGGTGTCGCGCTCGGGCGAAAGGCGCGGGCAAAACCGCTGGCCTTTCTGGGCCTGGTCCGCCGCGCCTTGGCCATCACCCTGGACGGCGACCTCACCTTCGCCGCGGCCGCGACGGGGCGGACGGTGAAGAATCCGCTCCACCCAAGCTTCGACGTGCTGTGCTGGCCTGAGGGGAACACCACCACGCTCAGCGATCTGGCCAGCCACGCCGATATCGCACTTGCCCTGGAGACCGGTCGCGGCCCTTGCCGCGGCGGCGCTGCGGAGGACCCGGACAGCCGCAATGTGCACCTGTTCAACACAGTGCGGGAACTGGCGTATGCGGAGGTCCGGGAGCGCTGGGAGGAGTATCACGGCGCCGCGGCCAAGGAAGGCTGCTGGCGGGTTCTCGAGGATTTTGTGCGCGGGTGGCTCGAGGAGCAAAACACGTTTGCCGAACCCCTGCCCACCTACGAGATCGCCGCCCTCGCGCGCTCCATCACGAGGTTCTGTCGCGGGAAGCTCCAGCGGCGCGCGGACACGGCGATCCGACCCCATCGCGGCGTCATGAACGCGGATCGCTCGCTGCCGCCGGCCGACCGGATGGCGGCGGGTGGGCGGTATGCCGCGGCACGGCGGCAGCAGAGGACGTGCGATGCGATCGAGGCTTGCGTGCGGGCGCGGCGTGCGGTTGGCCTGCCGGTGTCCGTCGGCACGGTGGCGGCAGCGCTGCGCATGGCGGAGCGCACCGTCCAGCGGCATCTCAAGAGCGTGGTGGCGGTTCTACCTCCGAAGGTCTAGGCGTTCAGGCCCATCAGATAGTCCCCTGGCGGCGCGCCGCGGGGGAGGCGCCGGGGTGCGGCATGGAGAGGGCCGACGGCTGCGTGGCCATGGAGGCGGGGGCAAGCCGTCGCGCCCCCCCACGCATGGCTGCCCAGCGCCGGGCGGGATAGTCCAGCGCGGAGCTGAACCACATCCCAGCGTGGCGGCGCGCGACGCCCGCCCCGGTCCTCAGGATCGGTCCCTCCGACCAGGAAGGCTCCGTCTCAACATGCACTTCTCGATGTCGCTCCCCGTGACGCATGGCGTCTGCGGCGCGTCCACCCGCCCGCCCGTCCAGAACCGCGTCAGCGGGACCGACGCTTGGTTCAGCGAGGCCGCATGAGCACCGCCATGAAGCCGACCCATGTCCACCATGTCTGCGATGCCCTGCGTCAGGCGGCGAAGCGAATCGTCAACGCCTCCGGCTTGAACCGTCCGCGCCTGCTGCGCGACAGCGCGATGCTGGCTCTCGCCTTCCGCAAGATGCCGCTGTACGTGATGCAGGAGGACATCGACGCCTTCTGGGACGGCGCGCTGTTCGAAACGGCGATGGACCTGCAGCAGGCCGGCGAGCTGCGGCTGCCTTTTCCGGCCATGCTCATCGATGTCACCCTGCCCGACATGGCCGATCCGTCCACCGGCGAGATGGACCTCGTCGACATTTACATCATCCATGCGGTCCAGGAGCCCGACACCGGCCACATCCTGTTTGCCCTCTACACGACCGGCACGAACGACCTCGGCACGTGGCTCGGCGGTCTCGGCACGGGCGAACTGCGGATGGGCGAGCGGTGGATGCTCCTCTGGGGCCAGCCGCCGGACGGTACGGACGCGGGCGACTACTGCCGTGCCGCGCTGTCGACCGCCGGCTCTTTCCTGGCTGCGCTGCTGGCGGTGATCAACTTACCGGCCGTGGAGCGTGAGGCCGTTGCGGCGCCCACGGCGATGAACAAGGCACGGGTGAGCCGCGGCACGGCACCCATCCCCGCTTTCGAGGCGGTCCGGTTGCTGCTGCCGAAGACGGTGGCGGCACCCTCCGATGGTGCTGATGACGAGCCGGCCGGTACTGGCGGGCGCGGACGTCGGACGCCGAAGCCGCATTGGCGCCGCAGCCACCCGCGGCGCTGCCCGTCCGGCAAGGTCACGGCCATCCCCGCCACCATCGTTGCTTGGTCGGGTGAGGGCGCGCCCTAAGCTCCGGTCGTCCAAGTGACGGTTGGTGGCAACGTTGTGGCGCTGCATCGCGACTGAGCACCGGCTGAGTTGCGCGGCCAACCACAGTTCTCCGCGCATAACCCGACAGTGTCCGCATCAAGGCGGGCTTCGGTCCGCTCCGCCAGAGGGCTGCGGAACTCTTCGATTGCCGTCACCCTCTGGCAGAGCATGGCGTGCTGGAGCG
The DNA here is from genome assembly GCA_023417885.1 of Planctomycetota bacterium. GTDB lineage: Bacteria > Planctomycetota > Phycisphaerae > Tepidisphaerales > Tepidisphaeraceae > JAEZED01. The sequence continues at coordinate 2,360 of JAEZED010000158.1, read as the reverse complement.
GAATCATTACCAGCTTCTTGAAACCCGTCGGCGTCGGCTCGGCAAGTCGGGACCTCTGCCGGCGATGTTCGAGCGACCGTACTGATCACCTCCTCAACCGACATAACCTTGCTGTACACGACGCTCCCCTGATCCAAGGAGCGGCCAAGCTCATCGGCTCCGGTATGAAGGGCATAGGGCAGACGTAGGGCGCGGCGTGCTTGAAAACCGGTTCGGGCTTTTCTCCAGATCGTCGTCGAGACGACGGTGGTCGAGGTGTCGGTTGGAGAGCGTGCGCCGCACCCTCCGGCGGAGCGTCAGCGCGATGTCGCGGGCGCTCCCTACGCCCTTGAGATCACTGGGATTTGCAGGTGCCAACGCACAGCGAACGCAGGGACGCGGAGGAGGCTTCTCCGCGTGATGTTGGCTGCGCTGATGCCCCTTTGGATTGAGGGCAGCGACTTGGCGATCCTTCGGAAGGAGACGGATGTCCGTCGCCGGATGACGATCCGCGACGGTGAGGAGCCGGAAACCGCCTGGATGTCGGTCGACCGTCGAGTTGTCCGTCGGCATCCGCATCGTCGGTGCCGGATGCACACGCGCGGTTGCGTGGGTGCCTTCCTGGGCCAGTCCGTCAGGCGGTGCGGCGCTACGGGGCCGATTCGCGGGAAACGGAGATGCCGAGCATCGGCCAGCGAGGCTTGCGGCGCCGGCCGGGGATGCCGTCGAGGAACAAAGATGCAACCAACATACCCTCGTATATTGGTTGTCGAGGCGATGGCGCTCGGCATTCATCAGTAGTAAATTTGTAACGAGTTGTTAAGAACTGGATGGTGCTCTCGTCTCCATGGGGTGGAGATTGGAGGCGTCGCGTTGACGGCATTCAAGCTTGCATTGGAGATCGCCCAGGAGTGCGTGCAACGCGCGCCGGTGATCGTGCTTGGCAGCGGCGCGTCGGCCGCGCACCGGCTCCCTGGCATGCCGCAGCTGCGTGACCATCTCGTGGCCAGTACGTTGCCGGCCGGTCTCGCAGCGCGCGAACTCGATCTCTGGCAGGATTTCCTGAACGCGGCGGCGACCCTTGATCTCGAGGAGGCGCTGACCGCGGTGACGCTGACGGAAGCGCTGACCTCCCATGTCGTCGCCGCGACTTGGGATCTGCTGGCGCCGGCGGACATGGCGGTGTTCGACCAAGTGGTCCGCGACCGCCACCATTTGCCGCTCACGCGGCTGTTCCAGCACCTTCTGAAGAGCACCCACACCGAAGTCAACGTGGTTACCCCGAACTACGACCGGCTCGCCGAGTACGCCGCCGACGCGGGCGGCCTCTGCCACCACACCGGGTTCGGCCACGGGTATCTGCGGCTGCGCCAAACGGACCACCCTCTGAAGTTCACGCAGAACCAGCGCCCGGCGCGCACCGTCAACGTCTGGAAGGTTCATGGCTCGCTTGATTGGTTCCGTGATCCTGAAGGCACCACCGTGGGGCTGCCGATCCTGCCGAGCCGGCCGGCCGGCATGACCCCGGTCATTGTGACGCCGGGCGTCGAAAAGTACCGGATCACACACGACGAGCCGTTCCGCACCATCTTGGCGGGCGTCGACACCGCACTCTCCACAGCGCGGGCATACCTGTGCATCGGCTACGGGTTCAACGACGGGCACATCCAGACGAAGCTTCTGGAGCGCTGCCGGGCCCAGCCGGTGCCGTTGGTGCTGATCACCAAGGCCGTGTCGCCCATGGCCAAGGACTTCCTGCTCAGGGGAGGGTGCCGGCGCTTCATGGCGCTGGAGGAGAGTGGCACGGGTTCTCGCCTCTACAGCGCGGAGCACCCTGGTGGCGTCGACATTCCGGATCACGCGGTCTGGCGCCTTGACGAGTTTCTCAAGATGGTGATGTAGGGAGAGCATGCGTGAGCATCTTCGACTTCAAGGACTCCGACGCTCTCGGCAGCGTGCTGTCCGTCGACACGACCATCGTGGTCGTCAGGGTCGCCGACATTGATCGCCTGCGGCAGTTGCAGGTGAACCGCTTGGCCGTGCTGCAGAGCAGCCGGCCAGGTCAGCATCTGGTTGGCATCATTCAGAAGATCACGCGTAGCGCCGCGACGCCGCGCGCCCGGGGCAAAGGCGAGATCGGCGCCGATGAGGACGAGGTGGCGCCGGAGCTGAATCTTGTGCGCATCGCGCTGATCGGCACCCTGGTCGACCGGCTCGGCGAGCAGCGCAACGTGTTTTTGCGCACGCTGGAGACCGTCCCTGAAATCGACGCGAACTGCTACGCCGTCGAAGGCGAGCGCCTGACCAACTTCATGCGGGTGATCGCCAGCATCGCCAGCGACGGGCAACGCCTGTCACTGGGCTGCTACACCCTCGACGAC
>JAEZED010000155.1 GCA_023417885.1 Planctomycetota bacterium | reverse complement strand
GCGCGACGACGTGCGCCCGCAGGCGGGGTCGCTTGCCTACCTCTCCCTGCGGGCCTCGGTGGTCACGGAGGAGGGGATCGAGCTGGATCGTCTCTGGAAGGATCCGAGGCCGGCGGCGTCTTCCCCGGTGGAGCAGCGCGACGAGCCGGACGCGATGAGCGTCGCCGACTTCATGCGTCTCCAGCGCGGTTTCTGAATAGAGGGCCTGCAACAGGATCGACACCATGCTCATCGCCTGCATTCTCCCCGCACTGCTGCTGATCCCGACCACCCCCGCCGGGCAGGTGGCGCCCGTTGCTCCCACGCTTCCGGTCGCACTCGGCGCGCACATCTCGGCGGAGCAGGAGGCGACGCGCCCGCGCGCGAGCCGGAGCGACCGCGTGATGACGGTCTCCCCCGCAAGGGCGGAGGATGCCCTGCCGCCCGGCGAGGCGGACGTCTTCGCCTTCGCGCAGGATGCGCTGAAGCTGCGCGACGAGAACGCCGCGCCGCTCTATCTCCAGGCGTTTCCGATGGTGAACCGGCAGGCGGAGCGGATCGGCGAGAAGCTGGAGGAGTTTGATGAAACGCCGCTCGATGAGGTGGATCCGGCGGCATGGCGAGAGGCGATGGGGCATCCCGGCACCGGTGCAGAGATCAATGAACCCGCGGTTCGCCGAACGCGGGCCGATTGGGGCGCCCCGATCGACGAACTCGGCATCGCGACGCTGCTGCCTTACCTGAACGACGCGCGGACGCTGGCGCGGCAGATCGCAATGGAGGCACGCCTCCTCGCCCGCGAGGGCAGGCATGACGAGTCGGCCGACATGCTGCGCCGCCTGTACGTCCTCGGCCAGCACCTCGGCAATGCCCAGGACGCCGTGCTGGTGGAGGGGCTGGTCGGCGTTGCCATCTCCGCGCTGGCGACCGATCGCGTGGGACAGATCATGGAGCTCCAGGACGCGCCCAACCGTTACTGGGCCCTCACCACGCTCCCGACGCCGATGTTCGACGCGACCCGCTGGCTGCGCGGCGAGCGCTGGTTCATCGCCAACACCTTCCCCTCCCTCGCCGAGCCGGACCTGATGAACGCCGAGCGCTGGGGCAGGACGATGATCCAGCTCCACAACATGTACCCGGTGGAGATGGAGCCCAACCCCTACCGCGACGCCGCCAGCGCGTTCCTGGGCACCTTCCAGGCGACGGAAGTGCTGCGCTCCCGCGGCTACACGCCGGAGCAGATCGAGCAGGTCGATCTCTTCCCGACGGCGGCCCGCGTCCTGGTGGACGAGTTCCATGCCACCTTCGACGCCGCCGCCAAGCTGTGGCACCTGCCTTTCCCGGAGGCCTACCCGCGGATGGAGGCGTTCGATGAGCAGCTCGCCCAGCAGTCGCAGGAGACGCCCTACGGCTTCCAGTCGCTCGCGGCGATCGTGATGCCTTCGCTGAATCGCGCCTTCGCCGCTGGCGCGGACCTGGAGCGGCGCATCGCGGCGCTGCGGATCATCGAGGCGGTGCGCGATCATGCGGCGCACAACGGCGGCGCGATTCCCGCCTCGCTGGATGCGATGCGCCTGCCGATTCCGCCGGATCCGATCACGGGCAAGCCGTTCGGCTACAGCGCCGAGGGGCGGACGTTCCGGCTCGTGGCGGCGCCGTATCGCGAGGGAGACGTCGACAGCGGCTTCACGTGGACGGTGACGGTGCGGGAGTAGTCCGGCGCGAAGGCGCCGATCGATCGAAGCAACTCAGCAAGGAGCAGCCATGCGCTCGCGGTACCACTGCCTGTTTCTCGTCATCGCCCTCGCGCTGCTGGCCGGCCCCGCCGCGGCGCAGGTGCCGGAGGTGGTGAAGCGGTACATCGACGACTCGACGCTGGGCGTCGGCCGGCTGGATCTCGCCGCCGTACGGAGCGATGCGATCCTCGACTTCATGACCGAGCTGATGCAGGACGCGCCCGAGCGCGACCGGGAGCGGCTGCTTTCCAAGGCGCGCCAGTGGCTCGAGGAGGTTGACAGGACCACGGCACAACTGCGGGAGCAGGGCGTGACGCGGGCGTGGCTCGTGATGGGTCCGGACACGCTGACGATGATGCAGCCGCCGCTGGTGATCGTGCCGGTGGAGAACGACGCGCAGGCGAAGCTCGTGACGGATCTGCTGGCGGCGTCCGGCGAGGAGCACCATCGCGTGGAGGGGGCGGTGATCGTCGGGTCGCAGCGCGCCGTCGCCGCGGCCCAGGCGGCCCCGGCGGTGGATCGCCCCGGCTTCGCGGAGCATTTCGCGGGCGAGGGGGCTGCGGCGCTCTTCGTGGTGGAGCCGACGCCGGTGCTGCGCATGGCGGCGGAGATGGCGTTGCAGCAGGCGAGCCAGTCGCCCGCGGTTCCGGCCGACGCCTCGAAGCTGGTCGAGCCGCTCCAGTGGATGAAGCTCTCGATGGCCCTGCCGCCGGAGCCGCGCGGGGAGTTGACGATCCAGTTTGCCGATGCGGCCTCGGCCGAGCGGGCGCGGACGCTGCTCGCCTCCGGCGTCGAGACCGCCCGCAAGGCGCTGGAGGCGGACGCCGCGGAGGGAGACGGCGAGGCGCTGGCCCTGCTGAAGCTGTCAGGGCGTCTCGCACCCGAAGCTCGGGAGAGCCGCGTCGTGATGGCGATCGACGAGGCGGATCTCCAGGAAGCGTTTGGCGGGGAGGTGCTGACGAAACTGGCGGACGAGAGCGCGCGCGTCGTGGCAGCGTCGAACCTGCGGATGCTCGGGCAGGGGATACGGATGCACACCATTCAGAACGAGGACGGCGCTTACCCGGCGTCGATCGAAGACGTCGCGCAGTACCTCGGCCGGTTCACCGGCGACGCGGTGCCGTCGCCGGAGGAGACGCTGCGCGAGTTGCTCACCAACCCGCGCACCGACCGCGGCGATGGCTTCGTCTATCTGCGTCCGGACGTGCCGGAGGACGAGATCATGGCGAATCGCGTGCTGATGTACGAGAAGCCACCGGCCGGCGCGGGGGAGGAATACGAGGTGGCCGTCCTGCATGCCGACGGCTCGGTGAGAACGATCTCGGTTCGCGAGCTTCGCGAGGTCGCGGAAAAGCAGGGATTCCAGGTGGAGGAGGCGCGGTAGTCGCGGGAAAGCTCCCGGCCGCCGTCGTGCGGCGGGTCGGGGGCGGTGCTATGCTCCGGGCATTCCCCGGCCCCGCGGGATGGTCTCGCGGGGCCGGGTTGTGCGATACACGAGGAGGATTCCCATGCGCCGGTTGATCGTTCCCATGCTCCTGATGCTCGTGGTGGGCTTCGCCGCCCGCCCCGCCGCCGCCGAACTGCCGGACGCGGTGAAGCGGTACGTCGACGACGCCACGCTCCTGGTCGGGCGCATCGACGCCACGCGGTTCGACTCCGAGGCGATCCTGGCCTTCCTCGAGGAGGCCGCCGCCGATCAGCCGGAGGATCAGCGCCAGGAGATGATGGCCGAGGCGCGCCAGGGGCTCGACCAGGCGACGCAGCAGCTGAAGCCGCTGGTCGATGCGGGCGTGAAGGATGCCTACTTCATCGTCGGCATGGGCGCCATGCAGGGCCAGGGCCCGCTGTTCGTCGTGCCGGCCACCGGCGCCGAGCAGGCGGCCGCCGTCGAGGCTTTCGCGGGTGGGCTCGGACAGAGCGTGAAGAAGCTGGAGGACGCGATTCTCGTGGGCGAGCCCGCGGTGATCCAGGCGGCCGAGATGACGCAGGCGGCGGATCGCCCGCAGTTCGGTGTAGCGCTGGGCGAGCCGGGCGATGCGATGGTGCAGTTGGCGCTGGTTCCGACGCCGATGGTGAAGATGTTCGCCGCCCAGGGCCTGCGCAACCTCGCGCAGCAGCAGCCGGACATGCCCGCTGGCCTCGCGGGCGCGGTCGAGAAGCTCGAACTGATCAGCCTCACCTTCGCCGCTCCGCCGACGCCGCGGATGCACAGCGAGGTGAAGTTCGCCGACGCCCAGACCGCCCAGGCGATGCTCGAGGCCGGCAAGGCCAGCAGCAAGGCGATGCAGGAGCAGGCGGCCGCCTCCGGCCAGGATGCCGCGGCGACGGCGAAGGTGATCGAGGCGATGACGCCCAAGCTCGTCGGCAGCTCGCTCGTGATGGAGCTGAACAAGGAGCAGATCCTCGCGCTCATCAAGGCGGGGATGCAGGAGGAGACCGAGCAAGCCATCCCCGAGGCGGCGGGCCAGTAAGCCATTCCAAGGCCGTATGCCGAACGGGCGCCGCTTGCGGCGCCCGTTTTCGGTTACATGCGGGGGATGAGCCGGCGGTTCGATGGGGTTATGCTGCCAAAGTGCTGCCCGGCCGCACCTTTGGGCCGGCCGGCGCATGGTGGATCGGGGGCCTGCGGTCGTTCCCGGGGAAAGCTGCGCCAGAGGAGCCGGTCATGCGCGTTCGATACTTCGTCCTTCTTCTCGCACTCGCCATCGCCTGCCTCCCCCGCCCGGCGGCGGCGGACCTGCCGGACGTGGTGAAGCGCTACGTGGACGACATGACGCTGATCGTCGGTCGGATCGACGTGACGGAGCTGAGCACCGACGCGATCGTCGCCTTCATGGAGGAGCTGCTGCGCGAGGCGCCCGAGCGCGAGCGCAACGAGATCCTCAACAACATGCGCCAGGGCCTCTCGGGCCTCGACGAGACGCTGGCCCCCTTCCGCGAGCAGGAGCTGAACACCGCCTACTTCATCGCGGGCGCCGACACGTTCGTGCAGGACGAGCAGCCGCTCATGGTCGTTCCCGTGGCCGACGCGGAGAAGGCGCGCGTCCTGGGCACCCTTCTGGCGGCCCGGGGGCAGCAGTATCGCCACGTGGAAGGCGCCGTCCTCGTGGGCACGCCGGGCGCCATGAACGTGGCGCAGGGCGTGCAACCGGTCGATCGGCCGCGCCTCTCCGCCGGCATCTCCAACGCGCGCAACGCCCCGGCCTTCCAGCTCTCCTTCGAGCCGACGCCCTTCGTCCGCTTCGCCGCCGAGATGGGCGCGCAGGAGCTGTTGAACCAGACCAACCGCATCCCGGCTGGCGTGGTTGACTTCGTGGCCGACTTCGAAGCCGTCAGCTTCAAGCTGTCGCTCCCCCCGCGGCCGGAGATGAACGTGCGCGTCGACTTCCCCACGGAGGAGAGCGCCGAGTCGGGCCGGGAATTCATCGCGGAGATGGTGGGGATGATGCAGGAGAACTTCCGTCGCCGGCTCGAGC
>JAEZED010000145.1 GCA_023417885.1 Planctomycetota bacterium | reverse complement strand
CCCCCCATGAGCCAGCAATCCCCGTCTACGTCCTCCCCCCCCGCCCCCTATCGCACGCACACCTGCGGGCAGCTTCGCATCGATGACGCCGGGCGGACCGTCCGCCTGGCGGGGTGGGTGCACAACTATCGCGACCATGGCGGGGTTGTGTTGATCGACCTGCGCGACCGGGAGGGGCTGACCCAGGTGGTGTTCGATGCCGACGAGTGCGGCCCGGCGACGCGCGACGAAGCGAGCCGGCTTCGCAGCGAATGGGTGGTGAGTGTCGAGGGCGTGGTGGCCGACCGCGGGGTCGATGAGAAGGGCAAGAGCCGCGAGAACCCGAAGCTGGCGACGGGCAGGGTCGAGCTGCGCGCGCGGTCGATGCAGGTTCTGAGCGAGAGCCCGACGCCGCCGTTCGCGCCGGACGAGCACGAGTCGGCGAAGGTGAACGAGGAGCGGCGGATGGAGTACCGCTTCATCGACCTGCGCCGCGAGGAGATGCAGGAGACGCTGGCGGTGCGCTCGCGGGCGACGAAGATCATTCGCGACGTGATGCACGGGCAGGGATTCCTGGAGATCGAGACGCCCTGCCTGACGCGCGCCACGCCCGAGGGAAGCCGCGACTTCCTCGTGCCCAGCCGGCTCGTGCCGGGGAGCTTCTACGCGCTGCCGCAGAGCCCGCAGATCTTCAAGCAGATCCTGATGGTGGGCGGATGCGACCGGTACATGCAGATTGCGCGGTGCTTCCGCGACGAGGATCCGCGCGCCGACCGGCAGGCGGAGTTCACGCAGCTCGACGTGGAGATGAGCTTCGTGGAGCAGGAGGAGGTGATGAAGGTGACGGAGGAAGTGGTGCGCGCGGTGTGGCGCGGCGTGCTGGGGAAGGAGATCCCGGATCCGATCCCGCACATGACGTACGAGGAGGCGATGAACACCTACGGCAGCGACCGGCCGGATTTGCGCTGGGAGCTTCCGCTGACGGACATCACGGAGCTTGGGAGGCGGACGGAGTTCAAGGTGTTCACGGGGGCGGCGATGGTGAAGGCGCTGCGCGTCCCCGGCGGCGCGGAGCTGACGCGCGCCTACACCGACGGCCTGACCGACTGGGCGAAGGGGTTTGGCGCCAAGGGCGTGGCAGTGAGCAAGGTCGTGGCGGGCGGAAAGTTCGAGACGGGCGTGGCCAAGTTCCTGGAACCGATCGCCGCGGAGCTGATCGAGGCGACCGGGGCGAAGGAAGGAGACCTGCTCGCCTTCGCCGCCGACCGGCCGCGGATCGTGCACAAGGTGCTCGGCGAGCTGCGCCTGAAGGTGGCGGCGGACATGAAGATTCCGCCGAAGACGGATTTTGCGTGGCTGTGGGTGGTGGACTTCCCGGCCTTCGAGGAGGACGAGAAGACGGGGCAGCTCACGTACACGCACCACCCGTTCACGGCGCTGGCGAGCGACGAGGACGTGGAGAAGCTCACGAGCACCGACCGGGCGACGCTGCTCTCGCTGAAGAGCAAGGGTTACGACCTCGTCGTCAACGGCAGCGAGCTGGCCGGCGGGAGCATCCGTATCCACCGCCACGACGTTCAGAAGCAGGTGCTGGCGGCGCTGGGCGTGGACGAGGCGCGGCAGGAGCAGAACTTCGGCTTCCTGCTGGAAGCGCTGCGCTACGGCGCCCCGCCGCACGGCGGGATCGCGATGGGGATCGACCGTATGGTCATGCTGCTGCGCGGCACGACCAACATCCGCGACGTGATCGCCTTCCCGAAGACCCAGAGCGGCGCCGACCTCCTCTGCGACGCGCCGGCGCCGGTCGAGGAGAAGCAGCTCGCGGAAGTGCACATCAAGCTCGACCTGCCGCGGGAGTAGCCGTGTCCGCCCGGAAGAACGCAAAGGCGCAAAGGGCGCAAAGAGAGAGCAAAGGAGTGGAGGGAAGGTCGACACGTCCGCGTAAGTTCGCCGCGTCGGTCGGTAAGCAACGGACCCTCGCGCAAGAGCAAAGGCCGGGGAAGTGGCATGGTGTCAGTTATCCGACACCACCGCCTCCTCCGGCCTTTGCTCGCTCTTTGCGCTCTTTGCGCCTTTGCGTTCTTCCGGCGACCGGAGATCAATCGCGCTGCAGCGACATCAGGAGCTGGAGGACGTACCAGAAGAGCAGCGCCACGCTCGCGAAGAGCGCCAGCGCAGCCGCGACGTGCTGGCCGGGCTGGTAGACGTGCATCAGGTTCGACGTCTGGTACAGGATCGACCCGCACGCCAGCGCGATCATCGGAACGATGAACCACAGCCCGAAGTTGAAGCCGAACAGCAGCCCCGCCGCGATGACCGCCAGGGCCGCCCAGAACCCGACCGACAGCAGGCCGCCCAGCCAGCTGAAGTTCATCCGCGTCAGCAGCACGAAGGCCGTCAGCCCGCCGAACATCAGCAGCGTCACCACCGCCGCCGAGGCGATCGTACCCTCGGGGGAATAGAGGTTCGCCAGGGCCAGCATCGGGAAGAGGATCAGGGCCTCGGCGACGACGTAGAGCGCCAGCCCCACGTAATGCATCGGAGGGCCGGCCGGGCTGCGGGCAGTGCGGTCGGCGATCACGCTCACGAACATGAACGCACCGAGCACCAGGAACCAGAGCATCGGCGTGTTGCCCAGCACGGAGAGGATCCGGACCTGCGTCGTCTGTGGGACGATGGCAAAGAGCAGTGCCTCCAACCCCACGAGCGCGAAGACCGCCCCCGCGACGTGGAGGTAGGTCTTGCCGATGAAGCTCGCCCGCGTCTCGGCGGGCGCCTCGGCCACGGAGACGCCGTAACCGGGCCCCCAGCTTGGTTCTACGTCTTTCCGACTGTCATAGCGCGTCATGCGTCTCTCCTGAAGAAGTCCCCGCGAACACCGCAAACCTAACCGGTCCCTCGTCGCCGGGCAAGCGCCATTGGGCGCTGTCAACCCGGATCGTCCGTCCGGTGCTCCCCTGCTGCGTATCGGCCAATCGCTTCCTCGTGCTCCCGCCGGAGCCGGCGGTGACGCGGCAGATTCCCCTGCACCAGCAGCAACAGGCCCACGAGCGCCGCCGCCAGCGTGAAGAGGACGAAGGCCCCCACCCCCGCGCTGGCCAGCCGCGGCAGATCCAGGGCTATCGCCACCCCCCACAGCGCCACGGAGAGCAGCGCCGCCCCTTCCAGCACCATCGCCAGCAGGCAGCCGCGCGCCGCCTCCCGGCGCTGGCGCTGGCGCAGCGCCTCGAGATGCTGCACTTCGGGGTTGGGCCTTTCTGGCGTCATCGCGTGATCCTGCGCGCATCGGGCATGGCATTTCGCGCGTGCCCGGGCTCTACCGTAGGATGCGCAACAGATGACCGGAAGCCGTGTCCATTCCCCGACGCCCGACGCACCCGCCCAGATGATCCGCACCAAGATCGTCGCCACCATGGGCCCGGCCCTGTCGGAGCCACGCGTTCTCCGTTCCCTCCTCGCCGCCGGCACGGACGTCTGCCGGCTCAACTTCAGCCACGGCCGGCTGGAGGATCACGACAAGATGCTCCGCGCCATCCGCGAGCAGGCAGAGGCGCTAGGGAAGACGGTCGCGGTCCTGGGAGACCTCGGCGGGCCGAAGATTCGTCTGGGCGAGGTGGCAGACGTCGACGGCAGCGGCGGCATGCCGATCCGCGTGGGGGAAGAGCTCCTGCTCCAGCGCGAGCCGGTGGTGGGCCGTGCCGGCGTGGTCAGCTCGACGTATGCGGGCCTGGTGGACGATGTGCAGGTAGGCCACCGCGTGCTGGTGGAAGACGGCCTGCTGCGATTCGTCTGCGTCGGCAAGGAGCCTGACCGGCTGCAGCTGCAATGCACCGCCGGCGGTGTGCTCAAGACGCGCAAGGGGATCAACCTTCCCAACTCCAGCGTCAAGCTCCCGAGCATCACGCAACGGGACTGGGAATGCGTGGAGTGGGCGATCGAGCAGGGACTGGACTACCTGGCCCTGAGCTTCGTCCGCCGTGCCGACGACCTCCGGCAGCTTCGCGAGCACCTGGGCTACCGGAAGGCGACGATCGACCTCGTTGCCAAGATCGAGAAGGCGGAGGCGCTGGAGGACATCGAGGCGATCATCGACGCCTCCGACGCCCTCATGGTCGCGCGGGGCGACCTCGGCGTCGAACTGGATCTGGCACAGGTGCCCATCATCCAGAAGGAACTGATCCGCCGGTGCCAGCGGGCGGGCAAGCCGGTCATCGTCGCCACGCAGATGCTCCAGAGCATGGTGGAACTCTCCAGCCCTACGCGCGCCGAGGTGAGCGACGTCGCCAACGCCATCTTCGACGGCACCGACGCGGTCATGCTCAGCGGCGAAACGAGCGTCGGGCGATTCCCCGTCGGCGCGGTTCACACGATGGCGCACGTCGCAGAGGCGACGGAGCGCTACCTCGCCGACCGGCCCCACGCCGACCCGGAGATCGACCGGCGCCTCATGCCGATGAGCGCCGCCGCCGCCCGCGCCGTGCGCCGGCTTGTGGAGGAGTTGCGCTGCCGCCTCGTGGTCGTCTACAGCAAGACGGGCGACACCGCCCGCCTCTTTGCAAAGCAGCGGTTCCCCGTGCCGATCGTCGCGCTCACCGACGACCAGCACACGCTGCGCCAGATGGCGCTGCACTACGGCGTCCTGCCTCTCTCGATGGCGATCCCGGAGAACCTCCCGGAGCTCGTCGAGCGCGCCGACGCCTTCGTGCAGGATCGCGAACTGGCCAGGCCCGGCCACCGGATCATCCTCGTGGCCGGCCGAGCGCTGGGCGCGCCCGGCTCTATGAACGGCATCCTCATCCACACCGTCGGCACGCCGGGAGAGAACCCATGCGACGAGTGATCCTCGCCCTGTCGCTCCTCGGGTGCGGCCTCGCGGGCTGCTCTCAGCGCCCGGCATGGAACGACGAGCCCCAGGCGGCGACCCTCGCCTACTGGATCCAGGAGCCGGCGACGGCGCGCGTGGAGTCGGGCGACTACCGCGCTCTCTGGGACGCTGCCGACGCCGAGCGGCGCGGATTCGGGTTCGTCGCCGCCCTCACCGACTACCGCGGCGGCCTGCTCACGACGGAGCCGAAGGTCTCGCCGCAATTCTTCGAAGTCTGGCACCGCGAACTGCGCACGGCAGAGGATGCGGCCGAAAGCTCGCTGGCCACGGTCCGCCGTCGCCTGCGCTTCGAGTTCGCGGATCTGGGAGGCGGTCTCTATGCGGTGGAGCCGAAGGTGATCGTCGAGCGCCTCTCCCTGCCGGAGCGGCGGATCACCAATGCGATCGACTACCGCGCCACGCTCGGCCCCGGGCAGCAGCAGCGCTTCGGCCCCGGCAGCCGGCAGGCGGCGCGCAGCTACTGGTACCCGATCGGCCGCGACGCCGACCTTGAGCGCACCATGGCCTCGCGCATCTCCGGCCGGGTCGAGGGCCGGCTGGTCGGGAAGTAACCGACGCTTCCCGTCGGTGGACGCAGCGTCACGCCAGCTCAAGCGGCCGGGCGGGCGAATCGATGATCCCATGCTCCGCCGCCAGCTCATGGAAGTGCCGGATGGCGTCGAGTTGCGGCTCGGCGATCTCGAACTTCAGGTACGTCGTGAGGTACTGGATCGCCAGGCCCGCCGGCCAGCCGCGCGGTACCGCGAACTTCTTCACGATCGAATCGATCTGCCCCATCCCCCGCTCCCGCGCCGCCGACAGGCGCGCGGCGAGATCTCCAAGCTCCACCCCCTCCCGCGCGCACCAGACGGCGAAGACGAACGGACGACCTGTCATCTCCTTCCACGCGGCGCCGAGGTCCAACTGGTGCTCGAATCCCGCCGGCTCCTCGCAGACGACCTTGTCGCCGATCAGCAGCCGCGCCTCCCCGTCGCCGCCTCGTGCGTCGTAAAGGTCGATCAACTCCGGGGTCACGCCGTACTGCCGCTCGAGGACGATCCGCGCCAAGGCCACGCTCGTGTGGCTGTCCGGGTCGCACGCCAGCGACGTGATCCGCTCGAAAGGCGTCTGGCTGAAGAGGCGGACGGTGAGCGTGGGGCCGTCGCAGCCGATCCCGCCTGCCGGCACCACGCGCAGCCCCGGCTCGCGCTGAAGGTCGATCACCGGCAGGAGTGCCACGTCCGCCTCCCCGCTGCGGATCCGGGCGAGCAGGCGGCTCGGGACGTCGAGCCGCAGGTCCAGGCCCTGGTCCTCATCGAGCCCGGCGATGAGTGGTCGCGCGTTGATAAAGCCAACGCTGGCCACGCGCAAGACGCGCCGCGGGCGCTCGGAGGTCCGCTCGTCCGCCTCCGCAGGTGCGCCGCGCGGATGGGCCGGGGAACGGTTCATGACCGACTGTAAGACAGGGCCTTCCGGTTCCTTTCGAAACGGCTGAAATCAGCCGCCCTTCCGCGCCTCTCGGCCGGGCTGCTTGGCCTGGAGCGCCGCGCGTCGCCAACGCGTGGGCGTCATCCCGGTCGACTGCCGGAACCGGCTGGTGAAGTGCGACTGGTGCGCGAACCCCGCGTTCCGGGCGATCTCAGCCAGCGGCAGCTCACCGGCGGCGAGTTGCCGCTTGGCCTCGGCGATCTGGCATTCGAAGAGGAACTGCTTCGGCGTGATGCCCAGCAGCTCCGAGAAGCGCCGGTGGAAGTGGAACGGCGAGAGGTGCACCGAGCGCGCGATGGCGTTCAGGTTGGCGCCGTTCCCGAAGTGCTCGCGCATGTAATGCAGCGCGGGAATCATGCGTGCCAGCTCCTTGTCGGCCGCGATGTCGCCGGCGCGAAGCTGCGTCCAGTCATCGCACTCCGGCGGCCAGCTTACGACCGCCACCGGCTCGTCCTGCGCGCCGGTCAATGCCGGGAGCGACGGGAGCAGCACGATCCGGAACGCCCGGTGAAACTCCTCGCTGTCCTTGATCGCGAGCCACTGGCTCCGCGCCGGTCCCGCAGCCAGTCCATCGGCACCGCTCGCATCGCCATTCCCGTTGCTGGAGACGCCCGGCTCGCCCACCGCCGCCACCCGCTCGCGCACCTTTCCTAAAAGCCGTTTGCGAAGCAGCGGATCGGCCGGGTCGGGCGGACGCGCAGGCACGAGGATGCTTCCCCCGCTCCCGACGACGATCTGCCTGATCGGAAGGTGGCGGCTCGTCGGCACGGGTCTGATCTCGCCCGCCCGCTCGCGACGCGCCTGGATCAGCGCCGTCTCCAGCGCCTCGGCAAACCTCGACAGGCGCTCCAGATCGTCGTCGCTGAAGTCCTCCGCACCCGTCTGTCGGAACAAGTGGAGCACGCCAGGGTAGCCCTGCAGCAGCGGGGATGACAGCGGCGCGCAGGCGTACGACCCGTAGCCGAACGGCTTCAGTGCCCGCGCCCCGAACGCCTCGGCGACGCCGGCGAGATTTCCGCGCTCATCGAGGAAGTTCGAGAGCCGTTGCGGCGCGTGGTGTGTCATGGCGCCCCAGGCCACAACGTCGAGCAGGTGATGCTCGCGCGAGTAGGTTCGCTGCCACGCCGGATCGGCGGTCTGCGGCTGGATGACCTGCAGGCCGCCGCGCGGAAGCGTGGTGGTGACGAGGGCATGATCGAAGCGGACCCTGGCCGCCAGGTTCTGCAGCGTGGCGGGGAAGTCCACGCTGTCTCCGTGCGGGAACACAACATCGGAGTGGGTCGATCGCTTCATGTCACCTTTTGTTGATCTGCCTCGGTTCGTTTCAACGCTTGATCCGACCAAGCGCCGCGGCCGGCTACCGGCTCGCAACAACACTCGTCGATACGTTTTGCACGGCGCGTGCTTGCCCCGACAGACGACCTATCTTCCGCCCTTGCTCCTGCAGGACAAGATCAGGCAAAAGGTTTGGAAGAAGTTAGCAAAAAATCGTAAATGGTCTCCCGCCAGAGCCGCTGAAGCCGCCTGAGCCCCGTTGCCCTGCCGCGACAATGCATCACCGGATTTCGGGTCTCCTGATGCAAAAAAACAACGGGCACGCACAGCCGGCCCCTGACGGAGGGTTTTGGAGAAGCCTACAACGAGCCAGACTAGGGCAAGATCGCAGAGGAAAGGCCTTCTCTGCCCTTTCCGATGGGCTCGAGTCGCCTCTGGCACGATTATTGAGCCTGCTCCGGCGTGCTTCGTCGTCGTTTCGAGCATTTTGTGCGCGGGCAGGTCGGTCAGCTCGTCCTTCACGTGGGGGACGAGCTGAACTGGCACAAGAAAGTCCGGATCGGGATCCTCACCCTGGCCGTCTTCGCCGCCCTCTGCTAGCCAGGCACGACCCCGCCAGCTTCCGGGCCAGGGTTCTCCCCCGCCGGCTGGGCGCGCATGCCGTAGATCTGGAGCTGGTGGCTCACCACCTCGAACCCCAGCTCCCTGCCGATCTCCTCGCACAAAGCCCGCAGTCGCGGGCTGTTGAACTCGATCACACGCCCCGTCTCGACACAGACCAGGTAGTCGCTCGTCTCCCGACCGGCGACGACCTCGTAGTACGTCTGGGTGCTGTCGAAGAAGACCTGCTTGAGAATCCCCGCTTCGTGAAGGTGGCCCAAGGTGCGGTAGACCGTCGCCCGGCTCCCGCGGTGACCCTGCGTGCGGAGGTTGGCGGCCACGCGCTCGGCGTCGAAGAGCCCCTCCTCGGCGAGCACTGCATCGAGCACCATGGCCCGCTCGGGCGTGAACTTCAGCCCCTTGCCCCGCAGGTAACGGCGGAAGACGGCGCAAACGGGTGCGAACGACGTCGTGGCCGGCGCCGCGACCGCCTTGCGAACGTGCGGAAGCACCTTCTCCGATGTCCCGCTGACCACCACGACAGGCTCGCTCGAGCCCCCCCCGCTGCCGTTCCTTGCCTCGTCTCCCGCCATTCGAACAGCCTAGGGAGACGCCGGCGTAACGACAACCACGCGCGAATCCCGCCTGATGGCGAGACCACGCTCCCGGTAGACTCGAGCCGTGGCTCGACCGCTCGCCAGCACTGGCCGAAGTCTTCCCCTCCCGGCCGCTGGCGCCGTACTGGTCGGACTGGTCCTCGTGACCGGTCTCCTGATCGCCGTTCGGTCGAGCCCGCGGGAGGCGCACCTCGTGGTCTGGACATTCTCCGCGAGCCACGCCGAGAGCCTCATGGCGCCCGTCTCGCCCGGTGGACGCTCGCTGATCGACCGCATCGAGGAGCAGACGGGAGTCAGCATTGATGTCGAGCTCATGACGCCGAACACGCTCGACCTGCGCCTGATGACCCTCCTGCGCGCCGGCGATCACCGGGAGACGCTCCCCGACGTCGTTCATCTCGAGATCCTTTCTGCCGCGAAGTATCTAGAGCCGGATGGCGGCGGCATCGGCCTGCTGCCACTCGATGATCACCTCGCGCGCAGCGGCCTGCTCGAGCGGCTCATGCCTTCGCGACTCGCCTCCTGGTCGCGCGGCGGGCGCGTCTACGGCATTCCCCTCGGGGTGCACCCGGTCACGCTCACCTGGCGGCGCGACCTGTTCGAAGCTGCCGGCCTCGATCCCGCCGCATGCCGTTCCTGGGATGAGCTTGCCGACGTGCTGCGGCGCTACTGCGCGTATTGGGAGGCACACGGCCGACCTGGCGTTCGGGCGCTGGAGTTGTCGCGTACGCGAAGCGATCACATCACGCTGATGCTCCAGCAGCGCGGCGTGGCGCTCGTGGACGATGAAGGACGCCCCAACCTGCGCGATCCGCACATCGCCCCGACAGTCGCGTTTCACGCCGAGCTACTCGCCGGCGACACGCCTGTCGCCATACCGACGAGCGAAGGGCATGGGCGCTTCGCGGGCGACCTTGTGCGCGGCGACGTCGCCATGATCTGGACGCCGGACTGGCGGATCGAGCCCTTGGAATCCGCGGCGCCGGAACTGGCGGGGAAGCTGGCGATGATGCCGCTTCCCCCGTTCGAGCCGGGCGATGCGCGCACCGCGCCCTGGGGCGGCTCGATGCTCGCGATTCCGCGCGGCGTCGCCGATCCGGATGCGGCCTTCGCGCTGGCAGAGCGGCTCGCCGCGAGCGACGACGCCCTGGCGGCGCGCCGAAGGGATGCGTACGTGGTTCCCGCGCTTCGCAATCCGATGATGTACGTCCGCGGCGCGGGCACGTCGCCTCTCTATGGGGAGCAGCCGATCCGACGCCTCTACGCGGAGCTGGCGGCGGAGGCCGGCCCGGAGCGTGTTACGCCCCTGTCGCTCGCCGCCGCCGCCCACCTGGCGGCGATCGTCTCCCGCTCCGCCGAGGCGCGGCAGTCGGGCCTGCGCGGCGAGGCGCTGGAGGCGCAGATCAACCATTGGCTGGCCGACGCGCAGGCGGACCTGCTTCGACGCGCCCGTTTCGCCAGCGGCGGCGCGCGCCAGTAGAGTGCGCCGCATCCCATGGGCCAGACACCGCCGGAATCGATGAGGGCGTCGCCGCGCGAGCTCCTGCTGCTGGCGATGCTGGCGATCACATTTCGCGCGGGCGTATTCCTCACGGTGATCACGATCTTTCCCCTGTCTCTTGAGCAGTATGCCTTCAAGGGAGACGGCGAAAGCTACCTTCTCTATGCGGCGGCGCTCTGCGGTGAGGAGGACCTGGCGGAGCTCGACACCTACCACCGGCGTGTCTTCCCGGGCTACCCGGCGCTCATTGCCCTGCTCCACCTGGGGGGCGTCCCTCTTGCGGCGGCGGGCCTGTCGATCACCTGGTGCGCCGCCGGCCTCGCCGCGGCACTGGCGGCGATGGTGTTCGAGGATCGGCGCGTCGGCTACGCGACGGCATTGCTCGTACCGCACTACGCGATCAACTCCTCGCTGGTGATGAGTGAATCCGTCCTCCTTGCATTCACACTCGCAGGCCTTGCGCTGGCACTGAGAGCGCGCGGCCGAGCAGCGCTTGCGGCAGCAGGCGTTGTCTTCGGTTGCGCGGGGCTGGTTCGCCCCATGGCCTGCTTCGCCGTCCTCGGGGCGATGGCGGTCCTGTCGGTTCAGGCCGAAGGGCGCCGGCGCTGGGTCGGCCCGCTCCTCGTTGGCGCGACAGCCCTCGGCACCGTCATGGCGGGTTACGCCCTGCTCCACGCCTGGAGCGGCGACGCGACCGAGGGAGCACGAATCTACCGCGAGCATCCCGGCGCGTACGGCGGACGCATGTGGGCGCTTCCGTTCGAGGCGCTCATCCCCTGGGCGCTGGAGTCGGAGTTTGGCTGGGGCAGGCGGGCCTACATCTGGCTCCATGTTGCAGTCGTTCTGGCCGGCTGTGCGATCGTGCTCGCCCGGCTGTGCGCTGCGGATCGCGATAGCCGCGACGTCGCCG
Organism: Planctomycetota bacterium; assembly: GCA_023417885.1. Lineage (GTDB taxonomy): Bacteria > Planctomycetota > Phycisphaerae > Tepidisphaerales > Tepidisphaeraceae > JAEZED01. The sequence goes on along the minus strand of JAEZED010000145.1, from coordinate 40,602 downwards.
CCGGGCCGTGGCTCGTGGGGAACACGATCTTCGTGATCCTGATCGCTCCGCCCTGGGGCTTTGCGCACTTTCCGCGCTTCACGATCCCCGCGGGCCCGGCGCTCTTCTGGACGCTGCGCCGCTGGCTCCCGGAGAGGCGCCGCTGGTGGCTGCTGATCGCGGGCGCGCTCTTTGTCTTCGCCGTCGCCGGTGTGCGGGATTCGCCCTGAATTGTTCCACGTGGAACATTCGCAGCGATGGTGCGCGCGGGCGCTTGATCTCACCCCCGTTGGCGGCGGGATCGAAGGCGAGAACGGGCTTGGCGCAACGGGATCACCAATCGGGCGCGAAATTGTTCCACGTGGAACATCCGGCGGATGGTGCGCGCCGGTGCATCCGCGCGCGCACCAGCGCTTGGCCGATGCCCGCTGGCGCCCCGCCGGATGGCCCGGCGACAGAATCGACCGACTCAGGTAACGTGCTGAGCGATGCGCCGTCGGAGCCCGTGGCCCTATCTCTTCCTCGGCCCATTCCTTGCCGGCTTCGGCTTCTTCTTTGCCTACCCCGCCGGGCAGAGCCTTGTCATGAGCTTTCAGCGCGAGGCGGGAACGGCGGCGGCGCGTCCGGCCGGCCTCGAGAACTACGCCTTCGCCGCGGGCGACCTGCTCCTCTGGCTCTCGCTGCTCAACACGCTCCTCTTCGCAATCGTCTTCCTCGCCGTACACATCCCGGCGTCGCTGGGCCTTGCCCTGCTCGTGGAGCGGGCGCGCCGGCGCGTGCGCCCAATGCTTCGCTTCGTCTTCTTCAGCACCCATCTCGTCGGCGTCGTCTTTGCGGCGGTGCTCTTCTCGGACATGCTCTCCGGCCGACACTCCCTCGTCAGCCGGAGCTTCATGGCGATCGGGCTGACAGACGCGCCGGTTGACCTGCTCAACCGCGAGTTCTGGGCGATGCCGGTCATGCTCGCCTGCGCGTGGTACCTCTCGATCGGCTTCGGCATGATCTACTGCCTCGCGGCGCTTCAGCAGGTGGATAGCCGCCTCTACGACGCCGCCGTCGTGGACGGGGCCGGCGCCTGGGGGCGCTTCCGGCACGTGACGCTCCCGCAGATGCGCCCGACCCTCAGCTTCCTCGCCGTCGCCGGGATGATCTGGGCGCTGCAGGTGTTCGAGCTGCCGTATGTGCTGTTCGGCGGGCCCGGGCCGAACTATCGCGGCCTGACGGTCGTGATGTACCTCTTCGCCGTCGGCTTCGAGCGCGGCGACCTCGGCTACGCCGCTGCGATCGGCTGGATCTTCACGATCCTCCTTGTCCTGATCACGCTCGGCATGGTCAGGGCGCTTGGCATGGGAAGGGAGGACGTGCAGGCATGAGCACGGTCGCGCACGAACCCGTCGTGACCGGCGCAATGCGCCGGCTGATCACGGGGCTCCTGGCGGCGCTCGCGCTGCTTCCGCTGGCGTGGCTCGTCGCCGGGGCCCTTGGCCTGCGCGACGGGCGGCCCACGCTCAACCACTTCCGGCGGCTGCTCTCGGAGGAGGCGTTCGCCGACTGGCTGGTCAATTCCCTCTTCATCGCCTCGGCGCAGACGCTGCTGGCGATCGTGCTGTGTAGCCTGGCCGGTTTTGGGCTCTACGCCTATCGGTTCCGCGGCCGGCTGGCCATGATCGTGCTCCTGGCGGCGACGGTGCTGGTGCCGGCGCACGTGACACTGCCGGGACTCTTCGGGCTGGTGCTGCGGCTCGGTTGGCTCGACAGCTTCGCGGCCGTGATTTTTCCGGGGGCGATCAGCGCGTTCGGTGTCTTCCTCTATGCGATCAGCTTCCGGAATATTCCGACGGGGCTGATCGACGCGGCGCGGCTCGACGGCTGCCCGGAGTGGCGCATCTGGTGGAGCATCGCCATGCCGCTGGTGCGCCCGACGACCGGTGCCTTCCTGCTGCTCGGTTTTCTGTCCGCGTGGAACAACCTGCTCTGGCCGGCCGCGGTGCTCGTGAGCAACCAGCGTCACACGCTCGCGATCGGCCTGGCGCACATGGCGGCGCACCCGGCATACGAAGCCGAGCCGGGCCCGCTGATGGCGGCGACGCTGCTGAGCATCGTGCCGGTGATCGGCCTGTTCTTCCTCTGCCAGCGCGACTTCATTCACGGGCTGGCGACGGGGAGCGGGCGGTGAGCCCCGGACTCGACGTGGAACACGAAGCCGCACTCCGGGCAGCGGTCGGTCGAGGCGCGGAGGTCGTACCCGCAGGCGATGCACTGCCCGCGACGACGGCGGAGCGCAGTCCGCCCGAGTCGCGCGGTGCGCCACGCCGTCGGGACGGCGGCGAGGAGGGCCAGCGGCCAGTACGGCACCACCCACGCCTCCATCGGGTTGACCATCAGCCAGGGCGTGATCGAGCGCCCCGACGTGAACGTACCCCCACCGGCGCCCTGGCTGCTCGTCATCCGGGCGAATCCCAGCCGCTCCCAGCGGGCCCGGCCGGTCGTGTAGAGCTCATCCTCTCGGGCGCCTTCCCGGACTTCGTAGACGTCCCACTGCACGGGACGCGGCGCGGCAGACCGCCCGCTGCGGATCACGTGCAGCGCGCCGCGGTAGGAAACGATCGCCTCCGTTTCGTTCCGCTCGGTCACGCGCGACAGCTCATCGAGCCGGAAGTGGCTGCGGGTCCACATCGCTACGACAACCACCAGGGGCAGGAGCCACAGGGACATCGCTGCGCGGGAGAGGAGGCGCCTGGGTTTCATTTGCGTGCGTCAGCGCTCGGGCAGATCGCCGGCGCAATGTATCGCGCCGATTCGACTGTGTCGTGACCCTAACGCGCGTCTGGAACGTCTCCCGGGCAATAACTTGATCCCGCCGGGGTTACGCGATCGCGGCAGGCGCCGACGCACGCTTTCCGAAGAGCGTCAGCCCGCGCGCGCCGGTGATCTCCACCTCCACCAGCTCGCCAGCGAGGCTCGGCTCGCCTTCGAAGACGACGATCTGGTCGCCCCGCGTGCGCCCCACGAGCTGGGTCGTGCCACTCTTCCGTTCGGGCAGGCGCATCCTCACGCCGAGCTGCACGTTGCTCGCAGGATAAGCGGCATCGGAAAGGACTCCCTTGCCACCGTGCTTGCTCTCCCCCTCCACCATCAGCTCAAGGGTCTGCCCGATCATCTCGGCGGTCACCTGCTGCGTGACCTCGTGCTGGACGGCGAGCAGTTCGTTGTTGCGGCGCTTCTTCACATCATCGGGCACGTCGTCATTGAATCGCTTGATCGCGACGGTGCCCGGTCGGGCGGAGTACTTGAAGATGAAGCTGTTCTTGAAGCGGCAGTAGCGGATGACGTCCTTGGTCTGCTGAAACTCCTCCTCAGTCTCGGTGGGGAAGCCGACGATGAAGTCGCTGGCGAGGCTGACATCCGGCATCATCTCCCGGGCGCGATCGACGAACTCGTGGTACTGCTCGATCGTGTAGCCGCGGTTCATCGCCTTCAGCACGCGGTTGTTGCCGTGCTGTGCCGGAACGTGCAGGTAGCGGCAGATCCGCTCACAGTCGCGCATCGCCGCCAAGGCCTCGTCCGTGAAGTCGCGCGGGTAGCTCGTCACGAAGCGAAGGCGCGGCAGGTGCGGGACGGCCTCGTGGATCTCGTACAGAAGCTGCCCGAAGCTCGTCCTCCGGCCGTCGCCATGCTCGTAGGCGTAGTGGTTGATCGTTTGCCCGAGAAGGGTCACCTCGCGCGCGCCGGCGTCAGCGAGCCGCCTCACCTCGTCGATGATGTTCTGCGGCGGGCGGTGCACCTCCGGGCCGCGCGTGTAGGGCACGACGCAGTACGTGCAGAACTTGTTGCACCCGCGCGTGATGCGGACATAGGCCTGCTTCTGCGCGTCCGCGGGCGAGATGGCTCGCGACAGGTCGAGCAGCTCGAGGTTGTCCTCCGCAGCACTCAGGGTCGAGGATCGGCGCGAGGTCGAGCCCATGAGCGCGACGTATCTTCCCTCCGCCTCCCCCTTCGTGCCTTCCTGCCTTCGCGCCTCCGTGCCTTCAGTCGACGTGAGCACCGCGTTGTGAACCATCCCCGGAAGCTTGTCTAGCTCCCCGGGGCCGCACAGGATGTCCACGTGGGGGAACTTGCGGAAGATGTCTGTCCCGTCCCGCTCGGCCATGCAGCCGATCACGCCGACCACCATCCCGGGCCGCTCCGCCTTCGCCGACCGAAGCTCCCCCAGGCGGCTCCAGACCTTCTGCTCGGCATGCTCCCGGACGCTGCAGGTGTTGTAGATCACGACGTCGGCGGCATCGCGATCCTGGGTCGGCTCATACCCCTGCCCGACGAGCTGGCCGAGGACCAGCTCGGAGTCGAGCACGTTCATCTGGCAACCGAAAGTTTCGAGGTAGAGCTTGCGGGGCATCGGGCGTCGGAAATGGTAGGAAAGACGGATATTTACGGCCGTTGCGGATGATACGACCCCTCGAGCGCCATTGCCGGCAGGAGCCCCGTGCCGGGATCACGGGGATGTCGAAGACGTTGGGTGAATTTCAAGGTTCCGCGGCAGCCGGAGGCAAACTAGATTGCCTCGTTCGAAGACTCTTCGCCCGCTCCTTTGATTAGTCCGCCGGGTTGATGATGCCGCAAGCGATTACGACCAACGCCATGCCACCGTCGTCACGACTGGGGGAAGCCGAGTTTCACAAGCTCCTGGACAAGCTTCCGGCAGGGGCTTACACGTGTGACCCGGATGGCCTGATCACCTACTACAACCAGCAGGCCGTGGAACTGTGGGGCAGGGCGCCGAGGCTGAACGACTCCGTCGACCGCTTCTGCGGATCCTTCAGGCTCCTCTCCGTCGAGGGGATGTCGATCAGGCACGACGAATGCTGGATGGCCGTTGCGCTTGAGCAGGGGCGCAGCTTTCACGGCTGCGAGATCATCGTCGAGCGTCCGGACGGGAAGCGGCTGTTCGTGCTCGCCCATGCCAGCCCGATCTACGACGACGCAGGGCGTCTCACCGGGGCGGTCAACGTGCTGGTCGACATCAACGACCGCAAGCGTCTCGAGAACGCCCTGCGCGAAGCGGACCAGAGCAAGAACGAGTTCATCGCCACGCTCGCCCACGAGCTGCGCAACCCGCTCGCCCCGCTGCGCAACGCCGCCCAGATACTTCGCATGAAGACGCCGGCCGCCGAGCCGGAGACGCAGTGGGCCCTGGAGGTCATCGAGCGGCAGACCCAGCACATGAGCCGGCTCATCGACGACCTGCTCGACATCTCGCGCCTGACGCGCAACCGTCTCGAGCTGCGGCGCAAGCACGTGGCGCTGGAGAACGTCGTCCGCGTCGCCATCGAGACCAGCCGCCCCCTCATCGAGGCCGCAAACCATGAGCTCGTCGTGGACCTGCCCCGCCAGCGCATCATGCTCAATGCCGATCTCACGCGACTGGCCCAGGCGGTGACGAACCTGCTCAACAACGCCGCCAAGTACACGCAGCCGGGCGGACGGATCGTGCTGGCCGCCCAGCGGCAGGGCTCCGACGCCGTCATCGCGATCAGCGACAACGGCATCGGCATTCCTCCGGAACTGCTCCCACGCATCTTCCAGATGTTCACGCAGGCCCAGTGCGCCTCCGACGGCACGCGCAGCGGCCTGGGGATCGGCCTGTCGCTCGTGAAACGCATCGTCGAGCTTCACGGCGGATCGATCACCGCTCACAGCGATGGCGCCGGGACGGGCAGCCGGTTCGAGGTGCGGCTGCCCGTGATCATCCAGCCCTCCGCCGACCGCGGTACGCCCATGGAGGGAGCGGCTTCGAGCAAGCGGCAGCGGCCGGCGCTGCGCGTTCTCGTCGCCGACGACAGCCGCGACTCGGCGAACAGCCTTGCCATGCTCCTGCGGATCAACGGTCACATCGTCAACACTGCTTACGACGGCCTGGAGGCGGTCGAGGCATTCGACGCCTTCCAGCCGGACGTGGCGCTGCTGGACATCGGAATGCCCCGCATCGACGGCTACGACGCGGCGCGGCGGATCCGCGCCTTGCCCAGCGGGGAATGCATCCCGTTGATCGCCCTCACCGGCTGGGGCCAGGACGAGGATCGCCAGCGATCCCGCGAGGCCGGTTTCGACCATCATCTCCTCAAGCCGATCGATCCGACGGCCCTGCTGGAGTTGCTGCTGACGCTGGCGTCGCCCGCCCAGCCGGCGATGGCCGGGGCGAGCGGGCGCTGACGGATCGCGAGAGATGTGCATAATGGGCAGCGGAAACCTGCCCATGCTTCAACGCCTCAGCCTGCTCACGTTCTGCCTCCTGCTGCTCCTGCCCGGTTGCCAGACCACGCGGGAGATGTACTACAACGCCTGGGAGAACTTCGGCGGCTACGCCAAGCGCGAGCGCCTGGTGGACTACGTCGTGGCGGCGCGCGACGAACAGGGGGAGGCCAAGGAGCAATTCACCAGCGCGCTGGAGCAGTTCAAGAGCATCGTCAACTTCCAAGGGGGCGATCTCGAGGCGCTCTACAACGACCTGAACGGCTCCTACGAAGCCAGCGCCGACCAGGCCGAGGCGGTGCGCGATCGCATCGCCAGCGTCCGCAACGTCGGGAGCGCCCTTTTCCAGGAGTGGGACGCGGAGGTCGAGGAGATCAGCGACAGCGACCTCCGCCGGCGCAGCCGCGAGCTCTATGACCAGACGCAGCAGAGCTACAACGAGATGCTCGCGCGCATGGACGCCGCCGCCGCATCGATGGATCCCGTCCTCACGCGCTTCCGCGATCGTGTTCTGTTCATCAAGAGCAATCTCAACGCCCAGGCCATCGCCTCCCTCCGTGGCACGGAGGTCGAGCTGACCGAGGACATCGAGGCGCTGATCGCCGAGATGGAAGCCAGTATCCGCGAGGCCGACGAGTTCATCGCACAGATCCAGCAGGGATGAGTCGCGACACTCGGGCACGCGGTTGCCTGCGCGCCTGTACGTCCTGCTCCCTCCGCACACTCCGCACAACCCTTCCTTCCCGACCCCACTTGTACCGCGCCGGGTGCCACCTTACATTTCCCGCCGGTGGCCCTCGCACGCGTGCACAGCTTCGTCCTTTCCGGCATCGACGCGCTCCCCTGCGATGTCGAGGTGGACGTCGCGCAGCGCGGCAAGGAGAAGACCACCATCGTCGGCCTCGCCCAGGCCGCCGTGCGTGAGTCGACCGAGCGAACGCGTCGTGCGATCCAGAACTCGGGCCATCCCGCACCGTTCGGCCGTGTCCTCATCAATCTCGCCCCCGCCGATCTCAAGAAGGACGCCGCGGCGCTCGACCTCCCGATCAGCCTCGGCATGCTTCGGTGCACCGGCAGCGTCGTCGGGGAGCGGCATCGCGGGTACCTCGTGGCGGGCGAGCTCATGCTCGACGGCCGCGTCCGCAAGATACGCGGCGGCCTCTCCATGGCGCTGCTCGCCCAGGAGCGCGGCTACGAGGGCGTGATCGTCCCGGCCGACAACGCACGGGAGGCGGCGGTGGTCGAGGGGCTGCGTGTCATCCCCGTCAAGACGCTCCAGCAGGCCGTCAGCTTCCTCAACGGCGAGGATGAGGCGCCCGAGCCTTACGTGCTCAATGGCGATGCGCATGCGCTCTCCGACCGGGAGCCGGCGCTGGACTTCGCCGACGTCCGCGGGCAGGAGGCGGTGAAGCGCGCCCTCACCATCGCCGCCGCCGGCGGGCACAACCTGGCGATGATCGGCCCGCCCGGCTCGGGGAAGTCGATGCTCGCCAAGCGCCTGGGGTACATCCTTCCGCCGCTATCGCGCCAGGAATCGCTGGAGACCACGCGCATCTACTCCGCCGTCGGAAAGCTGCCGCCCGGCGTGTCGCTCATGGATCGCCGGCCCGTCCGCTCGCCCCACCACTCTGCCACCGCGCAGGCGCTGGTGGGCGGCGGGAGCATTCCGCGCCCTGGCGAGTGCTCGCTGGCGCACAACGGCATCCTGTTCCTCGACGAGCTGCCGGAGTTCGGGCGCGGCGTGCTCGACATGCTGCGCGAGCCGCTGGAAGGAGGCGAGATCACCGTCAGCCGCGTGCACGGTTCCACGCGCTTCCCCGCCGACTTCATGCTCGTCGCCGCCATGAACCCGACGCACGCCGGCGGGGGAAACCCGGTCGACGGCAAGCGCGACGGCTATCTCGACCGGCTCAGTGGCCCGCTCCTGGACCGCATCGACATCCACATCGAGGTGCCGGCCGTGCAGTTCAGCGAGATGAGCAGCCGGCGCAGCGGGACTGACTCGGCCGCCATGCGCGCGCAGGTGGAGGCGGCGCGGCAGCGCCAGCTTGACCGGTTCGGCGACCCGGCGATCACCAACGCGCGGATGGATTCCAAGCGACTGACGAGACATGTCGCCCTGTCGGACGCGGCTCTGCTCGTCATGAAGCAGGCGATGGAAGAGTTGGGGCTCTCCGCCCGAGCCTACGACAAGGTGCGCCGCGTCGCCCGCACGATTGCCGACGTCGACGGGTGCGACGAGGTGAGCGAAGTGCACGTGGCCGAGGCGGTCAGCTATCGCCTGCTGGATCGGAAGTTCTGATCATCGGATCGGCTCCGGGAGTGAATCGCAGCGGTGCTCCCGAGCTGCGCGCTCGGAACGCCTCTCCCCGTGGAGAGGAGTTGACGCCGCCGGATCGGAGCGCTCCAGCCTTGACACTCACTACAGCGCGCCGGTGTCGCTGGCGACGCCGAACGACTCGCGCACCACGTCCGCGTCGGCCGAGCAATCGGCGGCGTCGTAGACGGTCGCCAGCAGTTCGGCCGCCTGGCGGGTGCGAGCGTGGTCCGACCCGTAGGCGGCACGGGCATCCTCGAGCGCGCGCATTGCCAGCGATTCGGCGTCATCGAGCCGCTCCATGTCCACAAGCAGTTGCACGACGTTGCCCGTCCAGAAGAGCGTGTGCGGATGGCTGCTGCCGAAGGTGGCGCGCGCCTGCTCGAGCACCGGCCGATAGGCGGCGAGAGCAGGCTCCAGCTGCCCGCCGCGCCACAATCCCCAGGCGACGACATGCCGCGCATAGATGGCGTCCGGGTGGGCCGGTCCAAGCGACGCAGCGAGGCCGTCCGCCCCCTGCCGCGCCAGACGAGCGGTCCGCTCGTCGTCCTTTTCCTGCCGGATGCGGACGACGGCGAGATTCGTCATCGTCTTGAGCGTCTCTGGCGCATCGCTGCCGGCCGTGCGGCGCCGCGCCTCCAGGACACGCTCGAGCATCGGCTCGGCAGCGTGCGATTTGCCGGAGAGGAATAGCGTCCAGGCCAGTCCGTTCAGCGTCGCCAGCGCGTCGCGGTGGTCCGCTCCCAGCACCTGCTCCTGCGCCGCCAGGGTCTCCCGGAGCAGCGCTTCCGACTCGGCGAGCTTGTCCTGATCCGCGCAGGTCAGCCCGAGCAGCGAAGCGACGCGCAGCGTGGCCGGGTGCCGCTCGCCGCGGTGCGCTCGATTCAGCTCCAGGGCCCGGCGGAACTGCGTCTCAGCGTCGATGTACCGGCCCACGTTGCGGTAGGTCGAGCCGATCGTCTGAAGCACGTCCGCCTCCGACTCCGGATCGCCCGCGAAGCTCCCGGGTATGCGCTCGACGGCTTCCCCGAGCATCTCCACGACCGTCACGTCCGGGCCGCCGGTGTAGGTGTACGGGTTGGGAAGTGAGAGCATCTCGCTCAGGAAGTCGTTCGTCCGGCTGGCGCGCCCGGCATGCAGCTCGGCCATCCGCCGCGCGTGGTTGGCCTGCACCATTCCCCAGCTCGTGCCGGCGATCGCCACGAGCAGGGCCACGCCCACCGCCGCCAGGGCGGTGACGACCACGCGGTTCCGGTGGACGAACTTGCGCGCCTGGTAGGCCAGCGTTGGCGGGCGCGCTGAGATCGGCAGGTCGTCGAGGTAGTGCCGCACGTCCTGCGCCAGCTCGACCGCAGAGCCGTAGCGCTCCGCCGGGTCCTTGCGCATGGCCTTCAGGGGGATCCATTCCAGCTCGCGCCGCAGCGTACGCAGGAGCGCATGCGGTTGCGTCCCGCGCCGGCGTGCCAGCTCCCCGATCTCCCGTTGCGTGGTGGCGAGCTTCGAGAGCGCGCTGCTCGGGCGCGGCGGATCGGTGTGTCGAATCAGGAAACGCAGATCTTCCAGCGGCAGCGAGCCCTCGCGCGGCGTGAAAGGCCGCACTCCGCCCAGCAACTCGTACAGCAGCACCCCGAGCGCGTAGACGTCGGTGCGCGTGTCGATGCGATCGACGTCGCCCGCCGCCTGCTCCGGGCTCATGTAATGCGGCGTGCCGATCATGCGCGCCGCGGCATCCGGCCCGTCGGCGCCGGCGGTGAGCGTGATATCGCCCAGCGAGCCGGCAACGGCCTTGGCGATGCCGAAGTCGATCACCTTGACGACCGGCTGCCCGTCGCGCAGCGTTACGAGCACGTTGCTCGGCTTGAGGTCCCGGTGGATGATCCCCTTCTGGTGTGCGTGCTGCACTGCGTCGCAGACCTGGATGAACAGCTCGAGCCGCTGGCGCACCGGGAGCTGCTGCTCATCGCAGTAGTGGGTGATGGGATCCCCCTCCACCAGTTCCATGGCGAAAAACGACCGGCCCTGCGCCGTGACGCCGGCGTCGAAAACCTTTGCGATCCCGGGATGGTTCATCACCGCCAGCGCCTGGCGCTCCGCCTCGAAGCGGGCGACCACCTGGCGCGTGTCCATGCCGAGCTTGATCAGCTTCACCGCAACCCGTCGGCGAACCGGGAGAAGCTGCTCCGCCTCGAACACACTTCCCATTCCCCCTTCCCCTAACAGACGACACAGGCGGTACCGCCCGAGCGAGTCGGCGGCGCCCAGCGGCTCCGCCAGTCCGCCGCGCAACGACTCCGCCGGCTGCTCCACCGAGGGCATCGTGTCCGCGGGAACAGCGCGGTCGATCAGGCGCGACAGCGTAAGATCCGGGTCTGCGCCAGGTTTCTGACCCTCAGTTGACATCAGCAGACCCCTGGAACAGCGCAAGCCGCACCGCGACGCGAAACCATCCACTCCCCGACGTTCGCGCTGCGAACGAGACGATCAGAACGTCCAGCCGCCGTCCGGCGGCCGAGAGATTGGTCTAACTTACCCTTACCGACGCGGATCGGCGACTCAAACTTGCACATGGACAATGTTCGATACGGTGAATTTTCCCGGGCCGGACGCGCTTACATCGCCGCCGATCTGCCGTAAAGGGGGATGAACCGCCCTTCCGGCTGTGACTGGGTGAAACCGTTCCCTAAGTGAGGTTGGAAACATGCACAAGAAGCTGCTCGCGATTGCTGCCCTCACGGGCGGCCTGGCCCTGGCCGCCCCCGCCTGGGCCGACACGCTCGACATCGACCTCACCGGCTGGCAAACGGCCGGCGGATGGGATCACGCGCTGAATTCCGATGCCTTCGTCGACATCGGCCCCGGCTCCGCCCTCACCGGTGCGGAGTGGATAGACCTGGAGATCAACAGCCAGGGCGTGAGCTGGCTGAGCGACTTCATCATTTCGCTCAACGACTCCGCCATCACGCAATGGTGGGACTCCACCGTCTCCGACACCGACGGGGGCGGCACCTACACCGGCAGCGGCTCGTTCCCTGGCCCGAACTTCGACGGCGGGCCCTTCTCCGTGCTGGATGACGGCCTGGTCTACATCCAGGTGTACGAGTCGTTCGACGACAACGGCGAAGGGCTGGACACGATTGTCACGACCGGAACGCTCCGGCTCCACTTCACGCCGATCCCGGAGCCGGCCGCGCTGGCGGGCCTGGGCGCCGCCGGCCTGCTGCTCCTGCGCCGTCGCAGCGCCTGATCGGCCTCGCAACAACGTCACCTCGTTCGCGACCGCCGCCCTTGCGGGGCGGTCGCTTGCTGCGCGGTGCTACTGCTCCCGGGACGGCCTCAGGAGGGCGCGGATGTTCTCCACCGGGACGCACTGCTTCCAGACCATCTGGAGGTTTCGCGGATCGCCGTCGTCGTCGTGGTCGTAGTAGACGCTGCTCGTGCTCGCAACCATCCCGATCACGCGCCCCGCCTCGTCGAAGAGCGGCCCGCCGCTCGAGCCCCGGGCGTAGTCGGCGGTGATGGTCATCCAGCGCGTCCCGCCGTGGCGCGTGTCGCGGTAGCGGCGCGAGACGATGCCTTCGGTGAGCGTGTAATGCCTGCCGTCCGGGTGGCTGATGACGCGGACCGTCTGCCCGACGCGCGAGCCGTCGGCAAGCTCCAGCGGCTCGAATGTCGCCCGCTCCCCCCGCTGATCGACCGAATCGACCCGTAGGATGGCCACGTCGGCGCGCTTGTCTCCGGCCAGCGTCTCCTTCACCGGGAAGACGCGTCCGTCGGCGGTCATCGCGAAGATGGCCCGCCGCTCCTCCTGGTCGACCACGTGGTAGTTCGTCACCAGCACGCCGTCGTCCGTCAGGAAGAAGCCGGTAGCGCCGCCGACGTGCCAGTTGTCGCAGCGGCCGCAAAGGTAGGCGCTGCCCACGACGGCCACACTCCGGCGCGCCCGCTCGTAGAGGGTGGAAGAGTCGATGGTTTCATCGTCATGCTCATGCGTCCCGCCGGCCGGCTGGTTGCGCGGCGGGAGGTCGAGCTCGCACGTCCGATGTTCGAGCCCCCTGCGGACATCGGCCATCTCCGGGGCGCGGCCGGCCTCGATCAGGGCCGCCGCCCCCTGCTGGAAGGCCAGGTCCAGGCCAACGTCATCGACCCATCCGTCCGTTTCGGCGGCCTGTTGCCCGGGGCGATCCTGTTGCACCGCGGGCCGGGGCTCGGCTGCGAGCAGGGGCAGCGCAACCATCGCGGCAAGCGGGATGGCGGGCAGGGATAGTCGCTTCAGGTGTCGCTGGAGCATTCGCAGAGCGTAACGCGCACGCCTCCCGAATTGCGAGAGCTTGCCTGCAGCCTTACCAGGAACCCCCGCCGCCGCCGCCGAATCCGCCACCCGAGAAGCCGCCGCCGCTGGAGAAGCCGCTCGTGCCCCCGCCCGCCCCGCTGCTGGCGGGGACGGCGGACAGGTTCGTTCCCATGCTGCTGACGCTGTCGCCGAGCGACGAGATGAAGAAGGAAGGGACGAACGTCCCACCATGCCCGTCGTCGTACCAGTCCGGCGGGCGATCCATCAGGCCCTCGAACTGCGTGGCCCACTTGTCCTCGACGCCGAGCACCATCGCGTACGGCAGGAGGCGCCCGAAGATCGCCGGATCCTGCCGGTAAGCCTCCGCCAGGCGATCCTTCTCGACCATCACGAGAAAGCGCCGGAACCCGCGGCACTCGCGCAGGGCGGTCGAGCCCTTGAGTGTTCGCGCCGGCATGAAGCGGGCGAAGATGAGAACCGGCACGGCTGCGATCGCAAGGCCGATGCCGAGCGATATGAAGCCGAATCCGCCGAGGAAGAAGGTGAGGACGAGGCCGGCGATCAACAGCAGCACGCCGATCGCGATGTAACCGCCGCGCACGCTCGCGGGGTTGCCCTTGAAGAAACCGCGCCCGGTCAGGCTCTGGTAGACGTCGCTCGTGATGGAGGTGATGTTCTCGTGAAACTTGCCGCGGAGATCCGAGAGCTTCGGGTCGTCCGACTCCTTGAAGAGCGCATCGAGCATGTCGCGCTCGTGCGGCAGGAGCTTCGGGCCGGGCTTCTGGGGCTGCGTGCGAATGAACTGGTAGTCCGCTTTCGTGAAGCCCAGGTAGTCGTCGCTCTCGAGCCGGCGGATGCGCAGGTGGCCACGCGCCGCCAGGTCGACGATCGTGGCGACCACGTCGTGCGTGTGGCACACCTCGTCCACGAGCGTGCCCACCTCCGCCGGAGACAGGCCCTCGGGCGGATCCCACTCGACCGGGATCGCCTGCCCGCCTCCTTCGTCGCGTCCGCGGGCTCGCCAGACACCCGACATCAGCCCCAGGGAAAGGAGCGGAAGCAGCAGGACGGGCCACCAGTCGCGCAGCCACCAGCCCAGCCGCGTGAGGAACGTTGGGCGTTCCACGCTTCCGGCGGGCAGGCGCGCCAGGATCGTCAGCCCCGACCCGGGCATCAGGCGCGAGGCGGAGTAGACCAGGGCGTTCCCGTCAACGTTGGTTTCAGCCTGCTGCGTCGATCCGGGCGGGCCGCTGAACGCGTCGGCGGGGATGGCCCCAGCGTCCACCCCCTCGGGGAGGATGAGCCGGGCGGTTGCCTGCTCGATCGCGAACGGCCACTCGTCGCCGGTGGCGTTCCAGTAGACTTCCGGCTCGCCGCTGAAGAAGTTCATCGCCCGGCGTGCGGTGTAGCGGATGACGTAGGTGTGCCGGCCGGTGACGTAGACGTCCGGGTCGCCGATGCGGACGGAGACGGTTCCGCCGGTGCGGTCGACCTTGTAGGGCCGGTCATTGCCATTCTCGTCGGTGACCTCGAGGATGTTGATCGAGGCGCGGTACGGGTTGTTGTAACGTTCGTAGCGGTACGGGATGATCCGGAAGATCCCGCGGCGCGGGGTGGCCTCGAAGTCCATCACGATGCGCTCGGTGATCTCCAGCGTGCCGTAGTCGGCAATGCGGATCTCGCTGTCGAAGGAACGGATGACCTCGGCCCTCAGGTCGGAGGCGAGGGCGAAAAGCCCGAGCATGAAGCAGAGGGCGATGCGACAGGGTGAAGCTCGGGGAATGGAGCGCTCCGTGCGAGCGTTGCTCGCAGGTTCGCGCTCCCGGGAGGGTTCCGTGCGAGCGTTGCTCGCAGGCCTTTCGATCGGGCGGGTTCCGTTCACGCGGGCAACATACTGCAAAGGGAGCCTCGGCACACATGCAATTGGCCATCGTCATCATCGTCGGCGTGATCCTGCTGGTCGGGAGCGTGCTGGTCTGGATCTACAACCGCCTCGTCCGGCTCAGGCAGAACGTGCACGAGGCGTGGAGCGCCATCGACACCGAGCTCCAGCGCCGCTACGACCTCATTCCCGCCCTCGTGGAGACGGTCAAGGGGTATGCCGCACACGAACGCTCGACGCTGGAGCAGGTCATCGCCGCGCGCAACGTCGCCGCCGCCGAACGCGGGCCCGAGGAATCGCACCAGGCGCACGAGAAGGAGATGGTGGTCGCGCTGCGCCGCCTGCTGGCGGTCGTGGAGGCCTACCCGGATCTGAAGGCGAGCGACCGGTTCCTCCAGTTGCAGGAGGAGCTGGTCGCGACCGAAGGACGCCTGAGCAAGTCGCGCCGGTTCTACAACGCCAACGTGCGCGAACTGAATACGGCGGTGCAGACGCTGCCCTGGTCGATGGTGGCCGGCCCCTTTGGCTTCGGCTCACAGCCGTACTTCGAGGTGGAAGAGGCGGCCCGTCAGGCCCCTGGTGTGAAGATGGGGTGATTTGTCATGTCCTTTGTCATCTGTCACTGGTCATTCGTCCCTTGTCACTTGTGACTGGTCATTCGTCGGTTGGTCGCCGCGCCCTCCGGCACTTCGATGTTCGATGTTGGACGTTCGATGTTCGATGTTCGATGTTCATCCGCCCACGATCGCGAAGGGGTCACGAGTCGTCTCGAGAGGGTTCCGACCGCAGCGAGGATCTTCGCCAGCGACTCCTGATCGGCTTGCCGAACGTCGAACGCGTATAGTCCGGCAGCACATGCTCACCAAACTGCTCAAGGCCAAGATTCACCGGGCCACCGTGACGTTCACCGACGTGGATTACCACGGCAGCATCACCATCGATCCGCTGCTGCTGGAGGCCTCGGGCATGCTCGTCAACGAGGCCGTTCTCATCGCCGATTGCGACAACGGCAACCGCTTCGAGACCTACATCATCCCCGGCGAGCCGGGGAGCGGCGTGATCGGCATCAACGGCGCCGCCGCCCGGCTGACGGCGGTGGGACACAAGGTGATCATTCTCACGTTCGGGCAGTTCGAGTCCGCGGAAGCGGCGGAGCACCGGTCGCGCGTGGTTCTCGTGGACGAGAAGAACCGGGCCACCGAGGTGATCGAGCACGCCACGACGACCGGCCTCGCCGAGACGGCGGCGCGGTGAGCGCCGGTATCAGGCGGTCACGAACTCGGGCCGCGCGCTTAGACTGCGGCGGATGAGCGTCAAGCTCCATGTCGCATTCCAGGACGGAAGTCTCGTAAGGCCGTCCGATCGGACGCCGAATCTCGTTCACCTCGTGCGCGCCCTGGCCGCCCTGGCCGGCGCGGACGAGGTGGAGCGATCGCCCTGCGTCGGGTCGCTGATGGAGGAGGTCGGCCCCGCCGATCATCTCGTCTTCGTCCTTCTCGACGGGCTGGGCATGAACCTGGTCGAGAAGCTCGACCCGGGCGCCTTCATCGCGCGGCACTTCCGGCGCGAGCTGATCTCCACCTGCCCCTCCACCACCGCCTGCGCGCTCACGAGCGTGGCGACGGGCGAGTACGCGAGCCGGCACGGCGTGACCGGGTGGTTCACCTACATGCCGGACCTGGGCATCAGCATCGCCACGCTCCCCTTCGTCGAGCGCATCACCAAGCAGCCGCTCGTGGACCGGGGCATTCGGCCCGAGGACGTCATCGCCGTCGGCCCCCTCTCGCCTCACATGAGCCACGAGCCGATGACGTTCACCCCCGCCAACCTCACGAACACGACCTACAACCTCTTCACGCGCGGCGGCACGCCGGGATACGGCTACCGCACCTTTCGCGAGGCGGTGGACGGCATCATCGCGCGCATCCGCTCCGCCGAGCGGCCGACGTACACCCATCTCTACCTTCCCGAGGTGGACAACGCCTGCCACCGCTGGGGCGTGCACCATCCGGAGGTGATGTCGCTGGTGATGACGATCGACGGGGAGATGGAGCGGCTGGCGGCGGGACTCGAAGGACGGGCCCGGATCGTCATCAGCGCCGACCACGGCCTGCTGGACGTTCCGCCTGAAGACCAGGTGCTGCTCCTTGCGGGCGATCCGATGCTCGACCTGCTGGCGGTGCCCCCTTCAGGGGATGCGCGGATGCCGGTCTTCCACGTCAGGGACGGCCGGGGCAAGGCGTTCGTGGAGGCCTTCGCCGAGCGGTTTGGAGAGGGGATCCGGCTGGTGGGGATCGACGAGGCGGAGGAGATGGAGCTGTTCGGCCCGGGACGGCTTTCGCCGGTTGCGCGGCGGCGATTCGGGGATTACATTGGCTTTCCGTGCACGGCGACATCGGTCGCCTACCACCCGTTGAACAAGCCGCCGAGCCACCTGTACCGGGCGATCCATGCCGGCCTGAGCCCGGAGGAGATGCGAATCCCGTTGACGATCGCCTGATCGCTGCCGGCGGCATTGTGTTTGCATAAACCGGGCATGCACATGCAGGAAGCCTCACTGCGCGCCTTCCGGAACGCACAGCCGCCGGTCCCGGCGACGCTGATGCACGCCTCCCCGATCGAGCCGGGGGAGCGGACCCGTCGGTTCTACGTCGAAGCCCTCACGGTGCTGGACGAGGCGGGCCTCGACTACGTCGTGGGCGGCGGGTACGCGATGGCCTTCTACACGGGCATCCGCAGGAACACGAAGGACCTGGACATCTTCGTCCGGCCGGAGGATCACCGCCGGATCCTCCAGGAACTGGAGCGCGCCGGGTATCGCGGCGAGTACTTCTACCCCTTCTGGATCGCCAAGGCGGTGCAGGGGGAGGACTTCATCGACATCCTCTACAACTCCGGCAACGGCCAGTGCCGGGTGGACGACGACTGGATCACCAACGCGCGGGAGGTGGAGATCCTCGGCTACCGCACGCGGCTGGTTCCCCCCGAGGAGCAGCTCTGGAGCAAGTCGTTCGTCATGGATCGCGACCGGTACGACGGCGCCGATGTGCTGCACCTGATCATGAGCTGCGGCGAGGGGCTTGACTGGGCGCGCCTGCTGAGGCGATTCGCGGGGCACGAGCGGGTGCTCCTTTCCCACCTGGTGCTCTTCGACTACGCCTTCCCGAGCGAGCGGGCGAAGATCCCGCATGACGTGATGGACCACCTGCTCTCGGTCGCAGCCGACCGCAGACCGGGGGAGCGCGTCTGCTACGGGCCGAACGTCTCGCAGCAGTCGTTCCTGCCGGACGTCCACGAGCGGGGACTGGCGGACGGCCGGCTCCAGCCGGTCGGGCCGCTGACCGAAGCGGATCTCTCCCAGCTCCCCGCCCACTGAGGGGAGCCGTTCACCAGATAAGCAGCGTCCCGTCACTTCCTCTCCCGGACTTCCGGGAGATGTCCTGTAAATCGCGCCCGCGAGGCGATCCGCGACGACGAGCGGCCCCCGCGGCGAATCTCCCGGCATTCCCGCTCACTGACGAGGGCTGCCCCGGGAGTATGACCGACAACCGTCCGTCGCTAGAGTGCGGCGGCCGGGCACGCGTCGCGCGCCGGTACGTCAGCCAGGACACCCGTGCGCCTCCCGTCGCGCGACAACCGCAACCTCTTCCCGGATCAACGCTTCTGCGGTCCACGGCCCGATTGACCCGATCCTGGAACATGGCTAACATATAGCGAACATTCGGCTTTTATTGGACTGCACGCGGGCCTCTTTCCGAACCTTGGGGTGAATGAGCGGCGTAGCAACGACCAGGCGGGACTTACGGCAGGTTGACACCCCTACCGGCGCCGCGGATGAGCCGCGCGTGCAAGTGCGTAAGGAGATCTCCACAACGATGGCCAGGAAGCCGACGTCACGCCCTTCCCCCTCGCGGGCCGCCCGCGCCCCCGCCACCGCCGAGTCGATGGCGACGAAGCAGAAGGAAATCGCCGTCAGCGAGTTCTTCGCGAAGAACCGGCACCTGCTCGGATTCGACAACCCGCGCAAGGCCCTGCTCACGACGGTCAAGGAGGCGGTCGACAACTCGCTCGACGCCTGCGAGGAGGCGGGCATCCTCCCGACGATTCACGTCACGATCGAGGCGCTCAACGGGGGAAGCAAGGCCTCTCCCGATCGCCGGAGCGAGGGGAAGAAGGCAAAGCGAAAGGCAAAGGACGAGGCTCCCGCGCTCATAGATGACGCGGGCGAGCCTGCTTCAGCAGGCGGGGAAAACGGGGGAAGGATCAACGTCGCCAACGCCACGCGCTTCCGCATCACCGTGCGCGACAACGGCCCCGGCATCGTCCGCGCCCAGATTCCCAACGTCTTCGGGCGACTCCTTTACGGCAGCAAGTTTCACCGCCTGCGCATGAGCCGCGGCCAGCAGGGCATTGGCATCAGCGCCGCGGGCATGTACGGCCTGCTGACGACGGGGCAGCCCGTCGAGATCGTCAGCAAGACCGGCTCCAGGGCCAAGGCACACCACTTCGAGCTGGCGATAGACACGCTCAAGAACCGCCCGGAGATCACGCGCGACGACCAGCTCGACGAGTGGATCGCCCCGGCGGCGGATCAGGCCGAGGGCACGGACAAGGTGAAGCAGGGAACGAGCGTGGCGATTACGCTCGAAGGGAAGTTCCAGCGCGGCCGCGCGAGCGTCGATGAGTATCTCGAGCAGACCGCGATCGCCAACCCGCACGCGGAGATCGTTTACACGGCGCCCGACGGGGTCGTGCGCATCTTCCCGCGCGAGGTGAAGCAGGTTCCGGACACCCCGGACGAAATCAAGCCGCACCCGTACGGCGTGGAGCTGGGCGTGCTGATGCGCATGCTCAAGGAGACGGAGCACCGGCACCTGGGCGCATTCCTCCAGAGCGCCTTCAGCCGCGTCTCGTCCAAGGTCGCAAAGGAGATCTGCGACAGGGCGCAGAAGATCGCGAAATCGACGATCACGACACAGACCTACTGCGGGAGCATCGACCACCCGATGGTCGAGGCGATCCACAAGGCGATCGGGGAGACGCGGATCCAGAATCCGCCGACGGACTGCCTGGTGCCGATTGGGCCGCAGCAGATCCTCAAGGGCCTGCTCAAGGAGATCAAGGCGGAGTTCTACACCGCCGAGACGCGCGAGCCGAGCGTCTATCGCGGCAACCCGTTCCAGATCGAGGTCGGCATCGCCTTCGGCGGTGACCTGCCGGGCGACGAGGGGGCGCGGGTGATCCGGTTCGCCAACCGCGTGCCGCTGCTCTACCAACCATCGGCGTGCAGCATTACCAAGGCGGTGGTGCAGACGAACTGGCGGAACTACGGCATGAGCCAGCCGCGCAACAGCGTTCCCGAGGGGCCGCTGGTGGTCTTCGTGCATATGGCCAGCGTGTGGGTGCCCTTCACCAGCGAAAGCAAGGAGGCGATCGCCGACTACGACGAGATCCGCAAGGAGATCCGGCTGGCGCTGGCCGAGTGCGGTCGCAAGCTCAACACGTACATCCGCCGCAAGCAGCGGGTGGCGCGGGAGCACCAGCGGCGCGACACGTTCACGAAGTACATCGGGGAGGTCGTCGCCGCCTGCGGGAAGATGACCAAGGTCGATCCGAAGAGGCTCTACGAGCAGCTCGAGGCCGTCGCAAGGACCCGCACGGTGACGGCGGACATGCAGTTCGACGACGAGGGGAACTTCGTCAAGCCGCAACGGGCGGGCAAGCTGGACGGCGACGCCAACGTCGTGGTCGTCGAGCGTGAGACGGGCACCGTCTACGAGGGGGAAGACGCGGGAAAATCTTCGGTGGCGGCGAAGAACGCCAAGCCCGCCCGCGCCGCCGCCAGGGAAGGTGACCTGTTCGAGGATCACGAGGCGGCTTGATCAAACGCCTCTCGCTCCGTGGATGCGGAGCGGGCCGGCAAGCGGAGCAGCCGGAGAGGGCTTGGCGCAGGTGGCACTGACTTGAATGAGTCGCGCGCCGCGCGAAACCGTCCCCGCCTCGCTCGGCACCTTTCCCAGGGGGAGCGGCGTTACGGAGACAGATCCATGGCAACTGCAACAAAGAGAACCACCCGCGAGGCCGGCAAGGCCCGCGGGAAGAAGAAGAACGACACCGGCGTCAAGCTCGAGGGCATGGCCAGGGCCGTCGTCGAGGCGGCGAAGGCGGGCGAGGACCCGGGGTTCGACATCCCGACCCGGTCGCTCTCCAACGCCGCCTTCGACGAGCGGAAGAAGATCATCACGATGGGCGACGCGTTCCAGCGGCGCAACTTCTTCAACCTCGGCCAGGCCAAGCGGTTCATGCAGACGATGCTGGTGGCCAGCGGGTGCAAGGAGCTGACGGATCAGGGCAAGACGACCTCGATCCGCGACATGTTCTACCACTGCAAGCACACGATTAAGGGGACGAAGGAGAACACCTTCGACGACCAGAGCGAGAGCGACCCGATCATCGAGGACTTGGAGGTCGCGATCAAGACGCTCCGCGAGGAGCTCGGGCTCTTCGCAGCCGGCCGTGGCAATATGGTCGGGCCGATGACGCTCGTCGACAGCGGCGACACCATCGACCTCACGCGAATGGGCTCGGGCGGGTGGGGCGTGCCGTCGATCGTCGAGGCCGACGTCATCCAGTTCACCAAGCACACGGCCAAGTACGTGCTGGTGATCGAGAAGGAGGCCGTCTGGAGTCGCTTCAACCAGGACAAGTTCTGGCAGAAGAACAACTGCATGATTATCCACGGCAACGGCATGCCGCCCCGCGGCGTCCGCCGGCTGATCCATCGGATGCACCACGAACTCAAGCTCCCCGTGTACGTGCTGACGGACAACGACCCGTGGGGGTACTACATCTACAGCGTGCTGAAGCAGGGGTCAATCAACCTGGCGTTTGAGAGCCAGCGGATGGCGGTGCCGGGCGCGCGGTTCATCGGCATGAGCAGCTTCGACCGCGAGGAGTTCGGCATCGACCCCTCGGTCTGCATTCAGCTCGAGGAGAAGGACGCCAACCGCGCCCGCGAGATCGCCGCCTACCCGTGGTTCGCCAAGAAGAAGGATTGGCAGCGCGAGATCGCCCACATGCTCAAGCAGAAGGTGAAGCTCGAGCTCGAAGCCTTCAGCAGCAAGGACTTCAGCTTCATCACCGAAGAGTACCTGCCGACGAAGATGAAGAAGAAGCAGTGGCTGGACTAGGTCATCGATCAACCGCCCTTTTGCTCGTCCCTGGCCGGATCACCGTGTGGGTGATCCGGCTTTTTTGGGTATCGACGACGCCGATTCGGGGTTCCGCGGCCGTGCGATCTCCATGAAGGTGAGACCTACCTCACACGGAAAGGAAGCCCATGGCCGGCAAGCCTGGAAACAAGGTGGATGAGCACAGCAAGGACCGCGACCTCGAGCCCGCGCGGCGGGACCCGGGCGAGCGGTTGACGACCAACCAGGGGGTGCCGGTCGCTGACAACCAGAACTCGCTCAAGGCGGGCACGCGCGGGCCGACGCTCATGGAGGATTTCATCTTCCGCGAGAAGATGACCCACTTCGACCACGAGAGCATCCCCGAGCGCGTGGTCCACGCCCGCGGTAGCGGTGCCCACGGCTTCTTCCAGGTGTACGAATCGCTCAGCGACCTCACCTCGGCGGCCGTCTTCGCGGACCCGAGCGTGAAGACACCCGTCTTCGTGCGGTTCAGCACGGTGGTGGGTTCGCGCGGCTCGGCGGACACCGTGCGGGACGTACGCGGCTTTGCGACCAAGTTCTACACGTCGCAGGGGGTGTGGGACCTGGTTGGCAACAACATGCCGGTCTTCTTCATCCAGGACGCGATGAAGTTCCCCGACCTCGTGCACGCCATCAAGCCGCAGCCCAACAACGAGATCCCCCAGGCGTCGGCGGCGCACGATACGTTCTGGGACTTCGCTTCGCTGATGCCGGAGATCACGCACATGCTCCTGTGGGTCCTGTCCGACCGCGCGATTCCGCGCAGCTATGCGATGATGGAGGGGTTCGGGGTCCACACGTTCCGCCTGCTCAATGCCGAGGGGAAGGGAACGTTCGTCAAGTTCCACTGGATCCCGACGCTTGGGGCACACTCCCTCGTGTGGGACGAGACCCAGAAGCTGGCGGGCAAGAACCCCGACTTCAACCGCGAGGACCTCTGGGAGCGGATCGAGCAAGGAAACTTCCCGGAGTTCGAGCTGGGCCTCCAGATCGTGCCCGAGGAGGACGAGCACAAGTTCGACTTCGACCTCCTCGACGCGACCAAGATCATTCCCGAGGAGGAGGTGCCCATCCGCAGGGTCGGGAAGATGACGCTCAACCGCAACCCGGACAACTTCTTCTCCGAGATCGAGCAGGCGGCCTTCCATGTGGGGCACGTGGTGCCGGGAATCGACTTCACGAACGACCCGCTGCTGCAGGGGCGACTCTTCTCTTACCTCGACACCCAGCTCAACCGCTTCCACAGCGCGAATTTTCACGAGCTGCCGATCAACAGCCCGGTTGTTCCCGTTGAGAACAACCAGGAGGCCGGGTTCATGCGGCGGACGATCCGGAAGGGGCGCGTCAACTACGAGCCCAACTCCCTGGCCGGCGGCTGTCCGATGCAGGCCGGGCCCGGAGCGCTGGGCGCGTTCCACTCGCACATGGAGCGGATGGACGGGCAGAAGGTCCGCAAGCGCAGCGAGTCCTTCTCCGACCACTTCTCACAAGCCACGCTCTTCTGGAACAGCATGACGGAGCCGGAGAAGGAACACATTGTCGAAGCGGCCCACTTCGAGCTGGGCAAGGTGGAGACGCAGGCCGTGCGGGAGAGGATCGTCGAGTTGTTCAACCACGTGGATCACGACTTCGCCCGCCGAGTAGCCCGGGGCATCGGCGTGGCCGAGCCGAGCCAGCCGGCGCGGCCCAATCACGGGCGCAGCTCTCCCAGCCTCAGCATGGAGGCCGACTCGCATCGCACGGTCAGGACGGCCAGAACCCGCAAGGTTGCCATCCTGGCGGCCGACGGAGTCAGCGATGCGGAACTGAACGCCGTGCGCGACGCCCTGAAGGCGGAGGGCGTGATGTCGAAGGTCATTTCCACGTCCCGCGGCTCCATCACCGGGTCCAGCGGCACGGCGATCGAAGTGGACAAGACATTCATCACGGCCGGCTCGATCATGTTCGACGCCGTCTACGTGCCCGGCGGGAAGTCGAGCATCCAGACGCTGCGCAAGGAGGGGGACGCGATCCATTTCATCAACGAGGCATTCCGCCACTGCAAGCCGATTGGCGCCACGAGCGAGGGCGTGGATCTGCTCGCGGAAGCCCGGATGCCTGGTGTGATGCTCCCCTCAGCCGCCGACACGGATGACGTTCGCACCGAGCTGGGCGTGGTGACCCTTCGCAACTCCGGAAGTCCCGCGGGCGTCGCCGCGAAGGTGAAAGGAGCGGTCGGCGCCGGCAGCGCTGCGCAGACGGACAACTTCTCCAAAGCATTAGTGGATGCCATCGCCCAGCACCGGCACTGGGGCCGAACGCTCAAGTCGCAGGTGCCGGCCTGACCGGCTGACCTTCCCCTTTTGCGCCAAGTGTCAGCCTGCCGCGACCGTGTTCATACCGTGCGCGCGAGCGGGCGGAGGCCAGAACTGACTCGGCCTCCGCCCGCCGTACGTATGAAGAGCGTTCGACAGCGACCCGGCCGCCTCACTCGGCGGGGATCAGCACGGTGTCGATGACGTGGATCACACCGTTCGAGGCTTCGATGTCGGCCTTGGTGACGGTCGCGTTGTCGACCATGACCTTGCCGTCCTTCGTCGTGATCTTCACACGCTCGCCGTTGACGGTCGCGGCGTCCTTCATGCCGGTCACATCCTGGGCCATCGCCCGGCCGGGAACGACGTGGTAGGTCAGGATGGCGACCAGCTTTTCCTTGTTCTCCGGCTTGAGCAGGTCCTCAACGGTGCCCGCGGGAAGCTTGGCGAAGGCAGCATCGGTCGGTGCGAAGACCGTGAAGGGGCCCTCGCCCTTCAGCGTTTCGACCAGCCCGCCGGCCTTGAGGGCGGCAGCCAGCGTCTTGAACTGTCCGGCGGCGACGGCCGTGTCGACAATGTCCTTCTCCTGCTGAGCGGCCTGCTGCGAGCGGCTGTTGCTCTGCTGGTCGGCGTAGGCGTTGCCGAGATTCCAGGCGCCGAGTGCGAGGGCGGCGACGGTCGCGCCGACGAGGGTGTAGCGGAGAGTTGCGTTGCGGTTCATTGGGTGACTCCCTTTGGGTTACGGAAGCGGAAAGGTCAGTCGCACCGAGCTCCGACGGAGCCTGAACGGTTCAACCGATGAATCTTCCAAATCTTCCACACGGAGAGTAGCCACGCCCTTGACCAAGTGTCAACAATAAATCTTCCATTTCTTTCACAGCCGATTGATTTGCCACCCGGATGGGTGTTAGGCTTGCCGGGAGTTCTCAGATGTCCGACAGCCGCCTCCTCACCCCGCGAGACCTTGCCGAAGCCATCGGCACCAGTGAGTCCTCCGTCAGGCGCTGGCTCGACGCCGGCAGCGTGAAGGTCACGCGAACCGCCGGCGGGCACCGGCGCATCGACATCACCGAGGCACTTCGCTTCATTCGCGACTCGGGCGCAACGGTCGTACGCCCGGAGATTCTGAACCTTACCGGGGTCAGGCGAAGGATCGCCGCTCCGCGGCAGGATGCGGGCGCCGATGCTCTTTTCGAAGCTCTCGTCGCCGGCTCCGTCGAGGTGGCCCGTGGGCTGCTGGCGAGCTGGTACCTGGAGGGTCGCCCTGTCGCCGAGATCATCGACGCCCCGGTTCGTCTCGCGATGGAACGCGTGGGAGAACTTTGGCTTCACTCCACGTCGGGAATACTGGAAGAGCACCGGGCCAGCGCCGCCTGTTTCGACGCGCTGACGCACCTTCGGCAGCTGCTGGTGAAGCCGGCAGCCTCAGCCCCCCTCGCCGTCGGCGGCGCGCCGGAGGGGGATTACTACCTCATCCCGTCGCTGGCTGCTTCGATCGTGCTGAGAGACGCCGGATTGCGGACGCAGAACTACGGCGCCAACACCCCGGTAGACGCGCTGGCGAGAGCGGCCCTGGAGCACGAGGCGCAGCTGATCTGGCTGTCCTTCAGCGTAGTTCCGGAAGATTCGGTGATGCGGCAGTTCAACCGCGCGGCGCGCATGCTCAAGGGAAGCCATGTTCAGTGCGTCATTGGCGGGCGCTTCGTGCCTCAGAATTCGAGCACGATCCGCCATGTCCGACGTATGGCTTCAATGACCGAACTGGCCGGATTCGCAGCGACGTTGCGCTGATCGCTCGGATGCGCTCATTCCGGCAGGTAGCTCTTGCGATATTGCTCGCTTGCCAGCGGCGTCATGATCTCGAAGCCGCCGTCCACGCGCCAGCTTGCGCCCGTGACGTAGCTCGACGCCGGCGACGCCAGGAAGCAGATCACGTCCGCGATCTCGCGCGGGTAGCCCCGGCGCGTCGCCGGGATGCCGGGGTCATGGTCGCCGCGGATCTGTTCATCGGACTTATCGAGGGCAGCCGCAACGTCCGTCTCCACGTTGATCGCCCCGGGAGCGACCGCGTTGATCGTGATGCCGTGTCGGGGGGTGATCTCCAGCGCCATCCCCTTCACCACGCCCCCCAGCCCGTGCTTGGCGGCGACGTAGGCGACACCTTCTGGCTGCGCGACGCGCTCGTGCACGCTCGTGATCGCGATGATCCGCCCGCCGCCCCCCTGCTTCACCATCCGGCGCGCCGCACGCTGCATCGTGAGAAAGGCGCCGGTCAGGCACAGGTTCAGCGTCTTCGTCCAGTCGTCGAAGGTCGTCTCCAGCGCCCATGACTGGCCGCCCTCCCCGGCGTTGGCGATGAAGATGTCCACGCCGCCCAGCTCGTCGGCTAACTCGTCCACCACCTTCTCCGGCCCGGGAAGCTTCGTGAGATCCGCCTGGCGATAGACGCATCGATGACCGAGCTTCTCCACCTCGGCGACCGTCCGCTTCGCGCCCTTCTCGTCCTCGTGGAAGGTGAAGCCGACATCGACTCCCAGCCGCTCGGCCAGCGCGATGCAAGTGGCCTGGCCGATGCCGCTGTTTCCGCCGGTGACGACGGCGCGCGCGGGCTTGAAGTCGGCGGGATCGGGCATGGGTGTCGCTCCTTCGAATGAATGAACCGAGGGCGCCGCTTGCGCCCAATGATGGTGCGGTCGCCCTCGGGCACGAATCCAGCTTGTCTCACTTCCTGCGCGCCGGCTTCAGCGACGACTTGAGCAGCTTCAGCGTCGCCGATTCGTCCGCCGACAGCCCGCGCACGCGTTTCGCGCGGCCCATCCGCCGGCTCAGCTCTCCGGCGTCGAATGTCTCCAGCGTCACCGGATGGATGTAGCACTTGCGGCAGACGGCGCGGGTGTTCCCCATCCGCGCGGCCACCTCGTCCACGGCGGCAACGATCTGCCGGTTCCGCGCCGTCGCGCTGGCGGCCGGCTCCTCCCCCAGCAGCGCCGTGGCTGCCAGCACCGTCGCGTGCCAGGTGCGGAAGTCCTTAGCGGTGATCTCCGGGCCGGCGTGCTCGCGGAGGTAGTCGTTCACGTCGCCGCTGCCGACATCCACAACGTTGCCGTCGTCGTCGTGGTACTGGAGCAGCTCCTGGCCCGGCAGCTCCTGGCACTGCTTGATGATCTTGGCAAGCGCCCCGTCCTTCAGCTCGACCTCGCGCTCGATGCCGTGCTTGCCGTTGTATTCCAGCCGCACGACGCCGCCCGGCCCGAACGTCGCATGGTCATCCTGAAGCGTCGTCAGTCCGTAACTGTCGTTCTGCTTGGCGTAATCCTCGTTACCGACGCGCATGTAGGTGCGGTCGAGCAGCGTGACGCAAGCCGCCAGCACCTTCTCGCGCGGCAGCCCCTTCAGCTTCAGGTGGCGTCGCAGCGTCCGGCGGAGCTTCGGGAGCAGCTCGGCGAAGTCCACCAGCTTCGCATACTTTGCCCGGTCGCGCACGTGGGCCCAGCGCTCGTGGTAGCGATACTGCTTGCGGCCGCGGTCGTCGCGCCCGGTGGCCTGGAGGTGCCCCGCGGGACTTGGGCAGATCCAGACATCCTTGTATGCCGGCGGGATCGCCAGCGCATTGATCCTAGCAATCTCGTCCGGGTCGGTAATGCGCTTCCCGCCAGGCGCGTAGTAGGCGAACCCTTTGCCGAAGCGCCGGCGCGTGATGCCGGGCTTCTCGTCGCTCACGTACTCCAGCTCCGCGGCGTCGGCGGCGCATTCGGGATCGAGGTGAGCCTCGGTCAACGTGGATTTGTCCAGCTTGAGCAGCATGTCGTTGGATCGCTCACTCGCGTCAGGCCTCGTTGTAGCGGGCGGCACTGCCCGCCTGGCGGCGGCGCAGCGCGCCGGGCATCTGCCCCACGTCCGCGTCCCACCCCTTCACCGGCGCCTCGCCTTCACTCACCCGGGTCCCCTGCGGCAGCAGCCGTGCCTGGAGCGCCGCCAATTCCGTGCCGAGCCCGCCGAAGAGCCCGTGGAACGACGCCGCCGCCCTTGCGGTCCAGGGGGAGGTCAGCTCCGCGTCCCCGTGCTCCATTGCGTCGATGATCCCACGCGCCATGATGCGCGGCGAGATGGAGAGGCCGGGGAGGTTGTCGAGCGCCCCGAACCACGCGAACTCCGCCTGCGGATCTCCCATGAAGCGGGCGTGCCACGGGCTGCCCGTCCGCATCAGCCCCGGGTTCACCGTCGTGACGTAGATGTTCTCTGACGCCAACTCCGCGCGCAGCGTCTCGCTCAGGCCGACCAGGGCGTGCTTTGAGGCGACGTACGCCGCCAGGTGCGGCACGGGCACCTTTCCGCCGATGCTCCCGATGTTCACGATCCGCCCGGCGCTGCTGCGCCGCATGTCCGGCAGCACCGCGCGGATGAACTCCAGCGGCCCCGACACGTGAGTTGCAAACGACTCTTCGAACGCCTCACGGCCGAGCGTGTCGAAAGGCCCAACGGTGATGATGCCGGCGACGTTCAGCAAGAGATCGACGGGGCCCAGCCTGCGCCGCACGTCTTCGATGAAGCCTGCAACCTGCTGCGGGTCGGTGTTGTCGCACGCACCGACATGCAGGTCCACCGGCAGCCTGCGCTCCAGGTCCTGCCGTGCAGACGCGAGTTCCGCCTCGTCGCGTGCGCAGATCGCCAGGCGCACGTCCCGATCGACGAGTTGCCGGGCGATCTCCAGCCCAAGCCCGCGGCTGCCTCCGACGATGACGGCCACCCTTCCCGCCAGCTCCATCCGGCGATGCCGGCGAAGCCAGCGATCGCGCCGCGAATCCTGCGGCCGTCGCCAGGGCAACGGGAACGATCGCTTTCCTGATGGCTATCTCCATTACGCTTCCCAACCTCCAGAGCGCGCGGCAGAGTCGGCGGGATCGCACTGGGCGACCCCCCGACCGCCGCACGTTGTGTCTCGTGCCGGCTAGTTGCTCGTGTCGCGGCTGACAAGCTTGTTGAAGTTGCTCGTCTGCCCGCCGGCGGTCTTCTCCTGGTAGACCAGCGCCAGTCCGCTCTCGTCGAACTTGTCGAAGAACTCCTCCCAGCTGATCGGGTGGAGGTTCTCGTCATTGGAGTTGGGGGCGTCGGGGAACATCAGACGGATGACTCCTTCATCGCCTCCGCCTCCGGTGCCCTGGACGCATGCCGGCTGCCCGCCGCGTGACTCGGCCCAGCGCCGGATCGTGTCGTGGTCGGTCGTCGTCTGCGAGGTGTGCTGCTGTGTGGCCATGGCGACCGGTCAGGATGCAACTACCGTGCCGCCGTTGGGGTGGAACGTCTGGCCCGAGTAGAAGAGCCCGTCGTCGCTGGCCAGCATGACGTAAGTGGCGGCGATCTCCCCGGGATGCGCCGGCCGCTCCCAGAGCGTGTCCTTGCCAAACTGCTTGAGCTTCTCCTTGCCGAAGGTGCTCGGGATGAGCGGCGTCCAGACGGGGCCGGGCGCGACGGTGTTCACGCGGATCTTGCGGTCCTTCAGGTGCTCGGCGAGCGAGCGCGTGAAGGAGGAGATCGCCCCCTTCGTTGCGGAGTAGTCCAGCAACTCCTCGCTTCCCTTGAAGGCGGTCACGCTCCCGGTGTTGATGATGCTGTCCCCCTCCTTCAGGTGATCCAGGGCGTGCTTCACCATGAAGAAATAGCCGAAGATGTTCGTCCGGAACGTGCGGACAAGCTGATCCTCGGTGATGTCCTGGATCGACTTCTGCGGGTGCTGCTCGGCGGCGTTGTTGACGAGGATGTTCAGCCCACCGAGCTCCTTCGTGGTCTGCGAAATCGCCTCCCGGCAGAACGACTCGACGCCCACATCCCCCTTCAGCAGCAGGCAGCGACGCCCCTGCGCCCGCACCAGGCGGGCCGTCTCGGCCGCGTCGTCGTCGCTCTTGTCGTACACGATCGCGACATCCGCGCCTTCCATCGCGAACATCACCGCAACGCTCCGGCCGATGCCGCTGTCGCCCCCCGTGATCAGGGCTCGTCGCCCCTCGAGCTTTCCAGCCGGACGGAATGCCTCCGGCACCACCTGCGGCTCCGGACTCATCTCCTCCTGATCGCCCGGCTTGCGCTGCGGCGGGTTACCGGCGGTGGAGCCGATCTCCTCCTGAGCCACCGATCGGCCGTCCTTCAAGGTCGTGTTCATACGGCATCCGCTGCAACTGCGGTGCCAGGCGCCCGAGCAGTCGTGCGGTGCTGGAACGCGTCTGGCAGCCGAAGAGGCGGGATTCTTAGATGCCGCGCTTGCGCCCCACCGCCTTGCGGAAGAGCTCGAGGTTCCGCTTGTTCGCCTTGAAGGCGACGTCGAACAGATCACCGGCCACGGGCACTGTACCCACCAGCGCGTCCACCCCCACGTTGCCGAGCATGCGCACCATCGTCCCCATCCCGAGGCCGTGCCGGTGGGCCAGGTATACCGGGTAAAGCGCAAGGCCCGCCGTGGCGAGGTCCCCCACCGCCGGCACCAGGCCGATGATCGTGTCCCAGCCGAAGCGCACGCCGGCGACGGAGAAGCGGGTGTCGAGCATCCGCGCCAGCCGTTCGACGCGCGCCAGGTCGCGCGCCAGAGCCGGATCCACCGGACGGACCGTCACCTTCTGCGCTGCGGATGTCGATCGACGCCGGGGAGAGCGGGCCATGAGGCACAATCCTACCGGCCCCTGCCACACCGCGCGATCGGATGAACCTGACAACGCCGGCCGTTACGCCAGCGCCTCATCGATCTGCCTCACCGTCTGCTCGTCCAGCTCGATGCCACTGGCTTCGGCGTTCTCCTGGAGCTGCTCGGCGCGGCTGGCGCCGACGATGACGCTGCTCACCTCCGGCCGGCGCAGGCACCACGCAAGCGCCAGCTGCGCCATCGAGCACCCGAGCTCCTGCGAGATCGGAACCAGCTTCTGCACCTTCGCCAGCAGTTCCGGGTCATCGAGCTTGCCGCGAATGAACTGGTTCTGCTTGGTGTCCGCCCCGCGCGAGCCGCGCGGTGGAGGCTCGTTCGGGCGGTACTTGCCCGTCAACACGCCCTCCGCCAGCGGGCTGTAGCAGACCTGTCCGATGCCGTGGCGGTGGCAGAGCGGGAAGAGCTCGGCCTCCCAGGCGCGCTGGATGGCGTTGTACTGCGGCTGGCTGGAGCGCGGGGCGTAGAACCCCTCGTCGTGGCACAATTCGAGGCAGGCCTGCACCTGCTCCGGCGTCCATTGTGAGAAGCCCCAGTAGAGGATCTTCCCCTGCTTGATCAGGTCGTCCATCGCGCGGACGGTCTCCTCCAGCGGAGTCTCCTCGTCGTAGCGGTGGCATTGATAAAGATCGATGTGATCCGTCTTGAGCCGCTTCAGGGATGCGGCGCACTGCTCCATGATGTGCTTGCGCGACAGGCCCGACTGGTTCGGCCCTTCCGCCATCGGGAAGTAGACCTTGGTCGCCAGGACGTAGCTCTCGCGCTTTCGGCCCTTGAGCAGCTCTCCCCACGTCGACTCCGCCTTCCCCGTGGCGTAGACGTTGGCGGTGTCGAGGAAGTTGATCCCGAGATCGAAAGCGGCGTCGAGGACGTTGCGGGCCTGTTCGCGCGCCAGGGCGTGGCCGACGGTAAGCCACCCGCCGAGGCCGATTTCGCTCACCTGGATGCCGGACTGCCCGAGACGACGGTACTTCATGAGCGTTCCTTGCCTGGAGTGGATTAGCGGACGAGGATAGTCCGGCCGCGTCGCAAGCCGCCGAGACTGCCCGATTTAACATTTTTCTCCAAAGCCGGGCACTCTAGCAGCCGAGAAGAGTACATCAACTTGACGCACCCGAGGGATAGACTACGCTGACATGACATCTGTCTCGGGCAGTCGGGGCCGCGCCGGCGGAGGCGTCCCGGCTAACCAATCGATCCACGGGGTATCAAACCCCCGGTCCAGATAGCGGATTCTGGTACGGTCAATTCAACCCCTGACCCCGAAACCGCCGAACGTGTAGGTAGGCTGAAGCAGTCATTCATCGCCCCGGTCTCGCGCTGTGTTCCTCCGTCACGCGAACCTTCGAGGGCGACATCGGCGGCTTGAGAATCTGAATCCGCCCCGCCACCCGGCGCCCTGCTTCGGCCGTTCCGGGACCTTGTTGGACTAACCATGCTCGACTCCAGGCCCAACGCCGCCATGCCTTCCGCCGCTGCCCCCGGCGCACGTCGCTCCGTGCTCGTGCTTGCCTGCGGGCTCGTGGTGGCCGGCATCGTCGGCAGCGGCCTCGTCGGCTGCGCCGGCAAATCGAGCAACGACGATGCCATGCAGGGCTCGCTCGATCCGAGTGCGCCCATGGTGATTTCCGGCACCCCCACCGCCGACACCACGGCGTTCAACTCCGCTAACCGGTCGCTCCTGAAGGCCAAGTATGGCGTCGTCGAGGACATGGGCCCCCAGCCCGTGTGGCGCAACTTCCGCAACGACCGGGACAAGATCCTCTCCGCCGCCGCCGACGAGGGGGATCCTGAACAGGGAATTCCCGAGCGTCCCTCGACTGCCGTCGGTAGTCGCAACGCCGACGGTGACGAGACCCCCCTGCCGTACAACCCGCAGGCCGTCGAGCCGGCGAGCATTCCGCTTGCCGCCGCCTCCGATGCCGCGGTCGTCGCCCAGCCGGAGGCCGCTGAGAGTGCAGCCGGCCCGCTGGCGCCGCAGTTCCTGGCCGCCCAGTCCGCCCCGGCGACCCGCGATGTCATCGACCTGCCCATCACGCGCCAGCCGCTGCCGGACGGGCGCGTGCGGATCATCTGGCACATGCGTTCCTATGGCGGGCCGAACGTCAACAGCGGGAAGAACGGCGACCAGCGCCGCACCGTTACGCTCACGCCGAGCGACATGGCGCCGCTCATCGCCATCGTGCAGCAGCACCTGGCGGACAGGGGGCAGGTCCTGCCCCTGGCCAACGAGAGCAAGCTCGTCATCACCTGCACCGAGGACGCAGAGTCGGGCGTGATCGCCCTGCTGTCGGACCTGGACGTCCCCCGTCCGCAGGTGGAGATCACGGCCAAGATCTTCGAGGTCAGCCACGACTTCGACTACCAGCAGGGCGCCCGCCTGCTCATGAACCGCATCGCGGAGGATGGCTCGCAGCAGGCGCTCTCGCAGTTCCAGACGCAGAAGCTGATGGACTCCGTGAACGGTGGCGCTCCGTTCCAGGGTTCGGTCATCTCCCTGATGCAGACGTTCGCGGACGCGGGCATCAGCCTCGACGCGCAGTTCGAGCTTCTCGCCGAAGCGGGCCTGATCCACGTCGTCTCCAGCCCGCGCCTCACGGTGGCGGAGGGGCAGACGGGCTACATGCTGGCCGGGCAGGAGCTGCCGATCCAGAAGGTCAACATCATCAACAACGCTCTGCACGCCACGACGGAGTACAAGCCCGTCGGTGTGCAGCTCTACATCACCCCGCAGGCGATCGGCGGCGGGATGGTGAAGCTCCACACCGTCAGCATCGTCAGCAGCGTCGCCGGCTTCAGCGCGCTGCCGGTAATCCGGGGCGGCGGGCACACCAGCCCGCTCTTCCAGAACCCGATCATCGAGAGCCGCGAGGCGGAGACGGCCGTCACCGTGCCCGAGGGGGAGACCCTCGTGATCAGCGGCATGCGGATGGTGCGGACGACGACGCGCGAGGACAAGATCCCCGGGCTCGGCGACCTGCCGCTGATCGGCAACCTCTTCAAGAGCCATCGCAGCCAGCAGCGCATGACGGATCTCTACTTCTTCGTCACCCCCACGCTCGCCTCGGCTGACTGAGCAGAACGAATGATCTCATGGAACACGACGGCTTCCCGTGAGGGAAGCCGTTACTGCTTACTGACCCTCCGTTCTGCGGGTGCTTGGGTCGCGACGCGGGGAGTCACTCCGCCTTGCCCGCCAGTCGCTCTTCCTCGTCCATCGAGAGCACTTTCCACGCCTCCTCGAGCAGCTCGCGCACGTTGCGGCCGGTGGCGCCGCTCACCGGGATGATCGTCTCCCCCGGCAGCGCCTCGCGCAGGCGCCGCAGCGGTTCGTCATCGTCGCCGAGCAGGTCGATCTTGTTGGCGGCGATGATCTGCGGCTTCTGGGCCAGCAGCGGGCTGAAGTTCTCCAGCTCGCGCCGGATGGCGTGGTAGTTGTGAACGGGGTCGCTCCCGTCGACGGGCACGATGGAGACGAGGTGAATCAGCACGCGGCAGCGCTCGATGTGGCGCAGGAAGGCGTGGCCCAGCCCCGCCCCCTCGCTTGCCCCCTCGATCAGCCCGGGGATGTCGGCCAGCACCACCCGGCGCTCGTCGTCCAGCTCCGCGATTCCGAGGTTCGGTTCCAGCGTGGTGAAGGGATAGTCCGCCACCTTCGGGCGCGCGGCGCTGACCGCGGAGATCAGGGTGCTCTTGCCTGCGTTGGGAAGCCCGACCAGCGCGACGTCGGCGATGAGCTTCAGCTCGAGGCGCAGGCGACGCTCCTGGCCCGGCTCGCCGGGCTGCGCCTCGCGGGGCGCCTGGTTCGTGCTGGAGCGGAAATGCCAGTTGCCCAGTCCCCCCTTTCCGCCGCGCGCGATGACGACTTTCTGACCCGGCTCGGTGAGGTCGGCGATCTTCAGCCCCTTCCCCCCCGCTTCCTCGCTCTCCCCGTGCAGGCCCAGGCCCAGGTCGTACACCTCCGTACCAGGCGGAACGGGTACGAAGAGGTCCTCCCCGCTGCGCCCGTACATCTTCTTGCGCATCCCGTTGCGCCCGTCCTGGGCGTACCAGTGGTGCCTCCCGGCGAAATCCAGGAGCGTGTTCTTGTTCGGGTCGGCGACGAAGATGATGCTCCCGCCGTCGCCGCCGTCACCGCCGTCGGGGCCGCCCTTGGGGATGTACTTCTCCCGCCGCATGCTGCGCGAGCCGTCTCCTCCGTTGCCAGCCTTCACGTGGATCTCGGCGGTGTCGACGAAGTGGCCTGCGCTCATTGCGGGTTATGATAAGGCGATGAAGGGTCGATACGTTACGTGCGCGCTGCTCGCGGTAGGTTGCCTTGTGGCGGCGTCGCTCGCCGGCTGCGCCAGCGAACCGCTCCCGCTCTACCGGCCGTTCGAGCGTCGCGCCGGCTACAGCGAGGTGCGCGTCGCGCCCGACCGCTTCCAGGTGACATACCAGGGGACGCCCGGCATGTCCGACGGCGCCGCCGCAGAGCTTGCCAAGCTGCGCGCCGCGGAACTGGCCCGCCTGACCGGCCGGCCCTGGTTCCGCGTGCTCGACGTGCGCATGAGCGGGCGGAGCTATACCGATTACGATCCGGCCTGGTGGACCACCGACTCGTACATCGACCGCGACGGCCATCCTCACTATCACCAGCGCATGCTGCGCGAGGCGCGCCTCGACACCTACAGCGTGCCGGTGGCGGTGCTGGTCATTGAGCTGCTCGACGAACCGGCGCCGGATGCATTCAACGCCAACGAGCTCTGGGACCGCGCTGCCGGATCAGATCTCGTCCCGCCGCGTGAAGTCGTGCCGGCCATGCCTGCAACGCAACCTGCCACGCAGCCGGTATAACTCAGCGACTGCTTCGCGTCGTTACGACGAAGCCCTGCCTTTGAACAGGCAGGGCCACGGTTTGCTGTTTCCGATGACGCGCGGCTCAGGCTGTCTGAGGCTCCCGCACGTGAACCTTCCGGCCCTGGAACTCCACGGTGCCGTCAACGAGGCTGAAGAGCGTGTCGTCACGCCCGATGCCCACGTTGAAGCCCGGCTTGAATCGCGTGCCACGCTGCCGGATGAGGATGCAGCCGGCCGTGACGGCCTCGCCGCCGTAGCGCTTCACCCCGAGGTACTGGGGGTTAGAGTCGCGCCCGTTCTTGCTGCTGCCTTGACCTTTCTTATGGGCCATGTCCGCTGTCCTTCTGAACTGAGTTCCGGTGGGGCCGACATGATAGGCGCGCCACCGACCGAGGCAAGCGAGCCGGGATCCGCCCCGGAGGAGCCGTCGAGCCCCTACCGCATCACCCACGTGTCCTTCACCTTCACGACCTGGTCCTGCTCGGGCAGGTACTCGTCCCCGCGCACCTTGAAGCGGAGTTGGCGCGTCTTGCGGACGCGGATGGGATTTCCGTCCTCGTCCTTCAGGTCGCTCCCGTCCGGCGCCTTGAGCGTGACCACCTCGCCGCTCAGGCCGCCGAAGTAGATCTCGAACGTCCCCATCTCCTGGGAGGGCTCCTCCCAGATCGCCACACTGCTCCGGGCCTCGTCCTGGCCGACGCGAAGCGTATCGGCCATCCGCTGCGGGCGCACGAGGCTCAGCGAGCGCGTCCGCTGCTGGATGGCGTTGAACGCCGCCGCCGGGATGTTCCGGTTGGCACGGACGAGTTGACTGTCCTTGGTCATCATCTCGATGGCCGGCACGAAGAACAGTTCCTCGTCGGTGTTGTTCGTGACGGTGTAGACCATGTACCAGTACGCCTTGGGGCTCTGGCCCGGCACTTCGACCACGATCCGGCGCGGGAGCCGGTACTCCAGGTCGATCTCCCAGGCGACGGGGGCGATGCTCGGTGTCGGAAAAGCCTCAGCACCCGCCAAGGCGGGCAGCCCGGGGATCACCATACCCCCCACGAGGGCCGCAGCGAGGGCGGCGGCGACGAGGCGGGCCTTTCGGCCGGATCGGCGAACGGGGAGCCCGGAAGGACGCTTTGCGGTAGTCATACGACACCTTTCATCGTGATCGTCGGAACAGCAGCATGAGGATCTCGGCTGCTGGGGCGGGACCGCGCTGCCGGAACGATGGACTTCCGGGCATACCCGGCCCGACCGGCTTTTGCCGACGCGCGGCGGGCGTTATTGTTCGGAAAGAGACACATGCTGTCAAACCCCCCGAACCTCCCGACTGCCCCCGCCGCGGAACCTCAACCCCTCCGGGTCGATGGCGACCGCTCCCTCGTAGACGCTCGGGAGCGCGGGAACACGCGATCGGATGGGCCTGCGGTGGAGTCGGGCCCCGTGCTGCCTCATGAGATACGGGCGGCCCTTCGCCTGGTTCTGGGACGTGACGGCCGCCCCGCCGGGGACGCCGCCGTCGCCCAGTTCGTGACCTTTGTGCGGGCGAGGAACATCGACCTCGGCCGGACGCACGTGATCCGGGTGGGCAAGCGCATCGCCTTCGCCGCGGTGCCGCTGGCCTCCCCCGGCCGGACGAGCCTCGTCTTCTGTCCCGGCGTCCTTGGACGGGGTGTAACCGAAGCGATGGCGGCGGAAGCGATCGGCGAGGTGGTCGCAGGCGAGGGGCGCGCCGGCGCCCGGCTCCTGCAAGCGCTCGTGCCGGAGGAGGCGCGGCCCCTGCAACTGGCCTTTGCGCGGTGCGGCTTCGAGCCGCTGGCGACCCTCCTCTATCTCCAGCGGCGCATCCTGCCGCGACAGGCGGGGCATCGCCCGGCACTGCCGGCCGGGTACCACCTGGAGCGCTACGAAGAGCCGCTTTATGGCGCGCTGGCGGAGGCGATCAGGCAGAGTTACGTGCGGAGCCTCGACTGCCCGGAGCTGGTTGGGAAGCGGACCGTGGACGAGGCGATCGCGGGTCACCGCGCGGTCGGAGAGTACCGCCCGGAATGGTGGCACATATTGATGCGTCGAACGGGCGCGGGTGACGAGCCGGTCGGCGCCCTGCTGCTTGCCGGCGTCGGCGAGGGGGCTGTGCAGGGCCTGGAGGTTGTCTACCTGGGACTTGCGCCCAAAGCGCGCGGCCTCGGGCTGGGCGACGCGCTCGTGCGCACGGCGCTGCACCAGGCGTCGGCCACGCGGGGCGGGACGCTGACGCTCGCCGCCGACGCGCGCAACGCGCCGGCGCTGAAGCTCTACCGGCGTCACGGGTTGAAGCGCATCGGGCGGCGCATGGCCATGTTGTGCGATCTTTCGGCGAACTAATCGGTGTTGCTGCGCGCGGAGCGCGCGGTTGCCCACCGGTTGTTCCCAAATGGTTCGCGGGGGTACAGAAGCTGTGGATGAAAATTCTTGTCGGAGCGCAAAGCTTTGCGCCGTCGGGAGGCTTTGCGTGTGCACGATGTGGCGCGCGAAAGTTTGCTTGCCAGCGCGATTGCGCATCGTTAGTCTTCCGCTCACATTCAGCCGGCGGCCGATGCGGTCAACGAGTGTGATGCATCCAGCCGGCGACATGTCACGACGGAAAGAACCCATCAAGGATGACGGGTCGGGCAGGCCGCGGTTCACATCGCGCCCAGGTGCGGGGCGATGAGCTGGCGGTCGGTTGGGCGCCTCGGGCCCCGGCGGGAGCCGCGCGTTTGCAGCGCGACGGAGTCCTCACTCCCCCGCCGGAAGCGGCGCGATACTGGCCCTTCGCACGGAAACGCGAAATCCAAGGACGTCCCGCGCCGCCCTGTGCAAACGGGGATCTGGCCGGGCCTGGCAGGAGGCCGGAAGTCGCCAAAGTTCTGCGTGGGCACTGTTCCCCGCACGCTTCTGATCCGGTTCACCGGCCGAGTCGAGGCGAGCGCGTGGTCGCATTGTCTTCGCGGGGCGACGGCGATCTGTGACAACCGCCCTGCGTCTGCAGGAGTCGGTTCGCGCGGGCGCATCCGCTCACCGGCGGAGAAGCGCATCGCGCGGACGGGACAGGGGCGGCTGTGGATGGCGCGCATGGCTGCACGGGAACGCAGCGGCGGCGCGCCGATGACAACGGGCTTTTTCACGAGTCGCAGCGGCGCAGGACGACCGCCCGGGCCAGGATGCCAGGGACGTGTTGCGCGCCGTGATCGACCCGGAGGAGATGAACTCAAGATGAGTTGCATCACCGCCGGCGACCCGCAGGAAACGCACCAGCTCGAGCGCCTCGCCGGCGCCATCGAGCAGCGCGTGGGCCGCCAACGTTTCGCCGTCTGGTTCCAGAAGAGCACGAAGCTGCGCCTGACGAGCGACGGGCCAAACTTCGGGCTGGAGATCTCGGTACCCAACGACTTCATCAGCGACTGGATCGGCAAGCACTTCACCCGCGCGGTCCAGGAGGCCGCCGGCGAGGTGCTGGGCTGCTCACTCCCGATACGCTTCACCGTCGCGCCCAGGCTCTTTTCGACGCCGGGCGTGGAGGCCGAGCTCGCCCCGCCAGGCGCAGCCGACCGGGACACCGCGGTCGATACGCCGCGCGATCCGCGCGTGCTGGCCAGGCGGTCGGTTCCCGCACGCACGCCTGAGACGCCGATGGACGGCACGCTCCGCGGCGCGGGCGTGGGCGGCATCGGCATGGGCGGCCACGCGTACGGCGGGCTGTCGATGGGCGGGGCGTTTGGCGCGACAACGCCTTACGGGCAGCGTCCGCGCCTGCGGCACGACCTGGAGACGTTCGTCGTGGGCCCTTCGAACCAGGTCGCCTACGAGTGCGCCCTCGACGTGGCGGAGACCCCGAGCGGGCGCTACAACCCGCTTTTCATCCACGGTCACGTCGGCCTCGGCAAGACGCACCTGCTCCAGGGTCTGTGCCGGCGCTTCTCGCGAAACCATCCGACGGCGCGCTGGGCCTACCTCACGGGCGAGGAGTTCACCAACGAGTTTCTCGTGGCGCTGCGGACGAACAAGGTGGACACGTTCCGCCGGCGGATGCGCGACCTGGACCTGCTCGTGATCGACGACGTCCACTTCCTTTCGGGCAAGAAGGCGACGCAGGAGGAATTCCTGCACACCTTCAACGCCGTGGAGGCGATGGGCAAGCAGGTGGTGATGGCCAGCGACAACCACCCGAAGATGATCGCCAGCTTCGGCGAGTCCCTCATCAACCGCTTCGTCAGCGGCATGGTCGTTCGCGTGGACGCTCCCAACCGCACGATGCGGGCCGAGCTGCTCCGCACGCTCGCGGGGCGGCAGAACGTGAAGCTCAGCGACGAAACCGTCGACTGGATCGCCACCCGCGTCACTCAGAACGTCCGCGAGCTGGAGGGGGCGATCACGCGCATCGCCGCCCACGTGCGCCTCGCCGGCCGTGCCGCCGACGTGAAGCTGG
This sequence comes from Planctomycetota bacterium, assembly GCA_023417885.1. Classification (GTDB taxonomy): domain Bacteria; phylum Planctomycetota; class Phycisphaerae; order Tepidisphaerales; family Tepidisphaeraceae; genus JAEZED01. Next base: position 411 of record JAEZED010000145.1, on the reverse strand, counting down.
CCGAGGAGGTGCTGGGCGACCTGGATCGCCACCTCAACCAGCCCATCCGGCCGGAGCAGATCTTCGAGGCGGTCTGCGAGTTCTTCGCCCTGGAGCGGCGCGAACTCATGAGCGGGCGGCGGCAACGGACGATCTCGCTGGCCCGAAGCGTCGCGATGTACCTGGTGCGCAAAGCGACCAACCTCTCCTATCCCGAGATCGCCGGCCGCATGGGCAAACGGAATCACAGCACCGTGATCAGCGCGTGCCGCCGGGTCGAGGCGGCCATCCGGCGCAAGGAAGTGCTCTCCTGGTCCAGCAGCGTCGGCGATCGCACCGAAGAGGCGGGCGAACTTGTCCAGCGTCTCGAGGAGCAGAGCCGCGCGGTTCACTGATCGGCTCGCCGGTCGCGCCGGGGCGCCTGCTCCGGCA
>JAEZED010000093.1 GCA_023417885.1 Planctomycetota bacterium | reverse complement strand
GCCGCAACCGGCTCCCGTCGTCGCTTCGTGTCAGCGCTTCACTTCCTATCCCCATCCTCTCCCGCTAACCTTGTCCGCCAGCCTCATGCAACAGGAGATGTGCTCATGAATCGTCGCGAGTTTCTTGCCTCCGGTGCCGTCACTGCCGCGGGGGCGGCCGGGGCGGTTGCGGCGCCCGCGATGGCTGCCTTTCAGGATCAGAACCTCTCGCAGCTGTCCGGCGGGAAGTTCCGCATGAAGTATGCCCCGCACTTCGGCATGTTCCGCAACCACGCCGGCGACGATCCCGTCGATCAGCTCAAGTTCGCCGCCGATGTCGGGTTCACCGCGTGGGAAGACAACGGCATGATGGGCCGCGATCCCGCCACGCAGGAGCGCATCGGCCGCGCGATGGCCGACCTCGGCATGACCATGGGCGTCTTCGTCGCCGACGCGGAGTTCGGCCAGGCCAACTACGCCTTGGGCGGCGCCGAGACGCGCGAGGCGCTGAAGAAGAAGATGGAGCAGGCGGTCGAGACCGCCAAGCGCGTCAACGCAAAGTGGTGCACGGTTGTCCCGGGGCGTTACGACCAGCGCCTCGAGTGGGACTACCAGACCGCCAACGTCGTCGATTGCCTTAAGGCGATGTGCGAGGTGGCGGAGCCGGCGGAGCTGGTGATGGTGCTGGAACCGCTGAACCCGTACCGTGATCACCCGGGCCAGTTCCTCACGAAGATCCCGCAGGCCTACCTCATCTGCCGCGCGGTCGGCAGCCCGAGCTGCAAGATCCTCAACGACCTCTATCACCAGCAGATCACCGAGGGAAATCTCATCCCCAATATCGATCGCGCGTGGGACGAGACGCCCTATTTCCAGATCGGCGACAACCCGGGCCGCAACGAGCCGACGACCGGCGAGATCAACTACCGGAACATCGCAAAGCACCTGAACGCCAAGGGGTTCGACGGGGTGCTTGGCATGGAGCACGGCAACAGCCAGCGCGGCAAGGAAGGCGAACTCGCCGTCATCGCCGCCTACCGGCACGTCGACAGCTTCTGAACGCGACCCGCTCTCGAGGTCGCGGTGATAGCTAAAGGACCCCGTCACTTCGGTGGCGGGGTCTTTGCCTTCATAGCGGCAGCCCGCGCTCCTCGGGGAGCATGAGCAATCGCTCGGGTGCCTTTGGCTGTGGAAGCTGTCGAGGCGCTGCCGTCCTGCCCATGACCAGTTCACCCTGACTCACGGGTGCCATGGCGCCGAGGGTCACCGTCTGTTGCCTCGGCCAGGCGCGGGAGATGATCGCCTCGAGCGGGCGCGCCTGGGCCATCATGTCCATGCCGCGCTCGATGACGCCCGACCGGCGCGGAGCGGGCTGGTTGCTTCCGTCGCGCAGCACGGCGCCCGCCCATGCCGCGGCGCCGAGCACGGCCGCCACGCCGCAGGCGGCCAGCCACGCCAGCCGCCTCGCGCCGTTCGCCGACGTGTCGATGATGCGCCGCAGGGTCGAGCAGTCGCGCGTGATCACCGTGCCGTCCTGCCGGCGGTAGAGGCGCACGCAGAGCCGCCCCTCCGCGGCCTGCACGAGATCCTCCGCCTCGCGACGGGACATGGCGGAGAGGTCGTAGACGTTGAGGCTGCACTGCTCGCAGTGCCGGACGCGCTCGCGGCGCTGGCCGGGGACGCTGTTCATCGTCTCCCAGTCCGCTGGGCAGGGGGTTGCAATGCGGATGGAATCCAGCACGGGCAGGCGAAGGGGCTCAATGGCGTGACGGGTCGTCTGCATCGGTGTCTCCACCGGGAAGACGAACACACCCGCGTGTTTCTTAGCCACTTAAAGCGCCGCCCCGCCTCAACGGCGCCACTGGTGGCGCCGCCGGCGCAGCAAGACGGGGAGCCCCAGCGCCAGGCTCGCCAGCGCCGATGGCTCGGGAACGGGCCAGCCTCCGTCGAAGGAGAGGTAGAGCTTTCCGTTGGGCTCGTCGAAGACGATCGCATCGAAGGGCGACTCGCGGCCGTTGAGGAAGATGGGGACGAGCTCGTTATCCACCTGGATGATGTCGGACGATGCGACGAAGAAGTTCATCCCGAGAATGCCATCGAGCGTGCTGATGGCGCCGGTGTCCGGATCCTCCAGCTCGATATCGAACACCAGCACCGGAGCACCGACGTACTTCAGGTTCTCCGGGTCGTCCGGGTTCGCAGGGTCCGCCGCCTGCTCGGTCGGAAGGATCATCTCGTCGGCATAGAAGCCGGCGACCGTGATTACCTCGCCGCTGATTCCCGAGAGCGACAGAGTGAACTGCCGGTCCAGCGGAACGCCCAGGAGCTGCGGCGTGTCGCTGCCCAGCGGGTTGGCGGGGTCGTAACTGACGCCCAGGTCCGCGGCCTTGGCCTCGGAGATGAAGCTGGCGGCGGCGCCGGTGTCGAGCAGCCACGATCCTTCCATCTCGAGGTTGCCCATGCGCATGACGACGGGCGGAGCGTCCCCCGGCTGCGGGCCCAGAACCGGGTTGGGCCCGATGAACGGGTTGTACGCCAGCGACGGCGGGGCGGCGCCGGCGGGCTCGAGCAGCGTGTAGCGCGAGAAATCGGCGTAACTGAGTGCGATGGAGACGTCGTAGTCGGGTATGCCGGGGTTCAGCAGCGTGGGCGCCCCGCCGCCCGGGACCGTGCCGGGAACGTTGCCCCCTTCGTACATCCAGGAGCGCATCTGAACGTCGAAGTCCTCGTTGCCGTCGACGTCGTCGATCAGCGTCAGGAGGTTGTCGGTCGGACGCGGATCGAAGACGGCGATCTTCCCGAGCATCGTCGGCATGCCCATCACGTTCAGGTCGCCCAGCAGCGGGTTGCCCCCGCCGATCGGGCCGATCTGGAGGCGCGCCGGCGTCGGCCCGGTCGCGTCGTAGACGGTCGTGAAGTTCGCCGGGTCGCTGAAGAGATCCATGTACGGCTGGACTCCGTCGAGCAGTCCCAGCGACGGGGCGATGCGTACCACGACCTCCTCGCTCACCCAGAATGGCGTGAGCCCGCCGGGGGAAACGTCGCTGAAGATCACGTCCTGCCCGCCGAAGGTTTGCCGGCCCATGCCCAATGCCTCGGCGATGCTCTCGGAGATGATCATTCCGCTGGCGCCGGTGTCCCAGAAGGCCTGCACCTGGATGGTGTCGAAGAAGGGCTCCTCGGGGTTAAACGGGTCGAACCCCTCCCCGATAAAGGGGCTTTGAGGCGTCCCCGCCGGCGCGAAGGCGACGTTGATCCGCGGCTGATCGACGGCGGCGCTGGAGACAAAGAGGTCGTGCCCCAGCGCCCGCCCGGCGGGGTGGCAGACGACGAGCGCAACGGCCGCCGCGAGGGCGGCCCCGGAAACGCGGCGCGAGAAGGCGGGCGTGGGGGAGGCGATTGAACGCATGACCCGTCCAATCTAATGGCGTCCACCTCCGATTGCACGGGCGGATCTGGCAGAAAGCTGCTGCGGCGCGGGGCGCGAAGGGAGGCAAGCTCGGTCGCCTGACGGAAAGTGCCGCTTGCCGCCCCGCGCGGTCCGTGGGAAGCTTTGGCGGTCTCACCCGGGGGCGGGGTCGCATAGCATCGGGTTCGCGGTTCGTCCGGGCGATCCGTGCATCGCACTTCGGGGTATTGATAAGCAACGGCAAGCCAGACAGAGGCCCATACATGGTTCAGGGATCTGACGCGTCGGGACAACCAACCAAACCGCCCAGCGATCCCATGTTCGGCGCTCCCGCCGAGCTTCTGGCTGCCATTGTCGCCAGTTCCGACGACGCCATCGTCAGCAAGAACCTCGACGGCATTGTCCTGAGCTGGAACCGGGGCGCCGAGCAGATCTTCGGCTACAGCGCCGCCGAGATGATCGGGCAGCGCATCGACCGCATCTTCCCGCCCGACCGCCTCGAGGAGGAGCCGCGCATCCTGGAGCGCCTGAAGCGCGGCGAGCGTGTCGATCACTTCGAGACGATCCGCCGGCGGAAGGACGGGCGGCTCATCGAGGTCTCCGTCACTATCTCTCCCATCCATTCCAGGGATGGGAAGATCGTCGGCGCCTCGAAGATCGCGCGCGACATCACCGCCATCAAGCGCGTGCTCAGGGAGCGTGACGCCGCGCTCGCGGCCGAGCGCGACGCGCGCCTGGAGGCCGAGCGCGTCAGCCGCATGAAGGACGAGTTCCTCGCAACGCTCTCCCATGAGCTGCGCACGCCGCTGAACGCCATCCTCGGCTGGGCGCAGGTGCTTCACTCCGGCGGTTCGAACCGCGAGGAGATCGAGGAGGGCCTGGCGACCATCCTGCGAAACGCACGCGCCCAGGCGCAGCTCGTCGACGATCTGCTCGACATGTCGCGCATCGTCGCCGGGAAGCTCCGGCTCGAGGTCACGCGCGTCGATCTGGCCGAGGTCGTCGCCGAGTCGATCGAAACCGTCCGCCCGGCGGCGCGGGCCAAGAACATCCAGATCGCGACGCATATCGACGCCACCGTCGCCGTCGTCACCGGCGACCCGAACCGACTGCAGCAGGTCGTCTGGAATCTTCTTTCCAACGCGGTGAAGTTCACGCCCAAGTCGGGGAAGGTCGATGTCCGCCTGCGGCGCATCGACTCGCGCATCGAGATCACCGTCACTGACACCGGGCAGGGGATCGAGCCCGACTTTCTCCCCAGCCTCTTCACCCGCTTCTCGCAGGCCGACGCTTCGACCACGCGCGCCCACCGGGGGCTGGGCCTGGGTCTGGCCATCGTGCGACATCTCGTGGAGCTGCACGGCGGAACCGTCCGCGGATCGAGCGAGGGTCCCGGCACCGGCGCGACCTTCACCGTCTCCCTGCCCGTCACGCCGATCATCGACCCGCTGGAGACGCCCGTCCCCGCCGACCGGGCCGCCGGCTCGACCGCCCGCCCCTTCGCCGCCGATCTCGCCGGCATCCACGTGCTCGTCATCGACGACGAGCCGGACGCGCGGGCGCTCATCAAGGTCGTCCTGGAGCGCAACGGCGCGAAGGTCACAACCGCCAGCACCGCCCAGAGCGGCCTGGAGGCATTGCAGCGCGACCGCCCGCACGTGATCCTCAGCGACATCGGCATGCCTGGAATGGATGGCTTCGCATTCATCGCGGAGCTGCGCCGGCTCCCCGCGCAGCAGGGCGGTTCCACGCCGGCCGTCGCCCTCACGGCCTTCGCGCGCGGCGAGGATCGCCGGCGCGCGCTCGACGCCGGCTTCCAGATGCACGTTCCCAAGCCGATCGAGTCGCCCGAGCTGCTGGCCGTTGTCGCGGGGATGGCACGCCTGGGCAGGGGCCCTGGCGAGGTGATGTAGGGCGTCTCTCGGCGGGAACGGGAGTCGAGCGAGGCGTTCAGACCTCGCTGACCCCGCTGGCCATCTCGGCGAAGGTCTCTTCCGGCGACGGCGGGGGGTTCTGGAGAACGACGCCGCGCCGGAGCTCCGGGGCGAGCGTCAGCAGGCTCAGGGCGAACGCGCCCGCCGCCGTCAGCGCCATCGCCGCCACCATCGGCACCGCCGTCCCGTCGAATATCAGGCCAACCACCGCGATCGAAATCGCGCCGAAGGCCAGTTGCAACGTCCCCATCAGCGCCGAGGCCGTGCCCGCCACCGGGCCGTGCGGATCCAGCGCCATCACCGCCGTCGTCGGCATGATCGAGCCCAGGCAGCCGAACGACACCCACAGGAACGGGATGATGACCGCCAAGCCCGTCGCGACCCCAGTCGCCAGCAGCAGGAGCAGCGTGCCCGTCAGCACAAGGAGCACGCTCACCATCGCCATCACCAGCCGCCCGGCGCCGAAGAGCCGGATCAGCCGGCTGTTCGCCTGCGCTCCGCCGATGAACGCCGCGGCATTGAAGGCGAAGAGCACGCCGTACTCCGTCGCCGAAAGCTCGTATCGCTCCTGGAACACCGCCGACGATCCCCCCAGGTAGCTGAAGAACGTCGCCTGCGCCAGTGCGCCGATGAACACGAACCCGAGAAACCGGCCGTCGCGCAGCAGCCGCCAGTAGTCCGCCGCGATCTTTGAAACCGGCCCCGGGTTCCGCTTCTCAGGTGGCCGCGTCTCGGGAAGGAAGAACGCCGTCAGCCCCACGGCCAGGCCGCCGATGCCGGCGATGATCCAGAAGATCACCCGCCACTGCCCGCCATCGGCCAGCGCGCTGCCTGCTAGCGGCGCCAGCATCGGGGAGATGCTGAAGACCAGCATGATCGTGGCCATCAGCCGCGCCGCCTCCGCGCCGGTGTGCAGGTCGCGCACAATCGCGCGCGTGCAGACGATCGCCGCGCACCCGCCGACGCCCTGGAGAAAGCGGAAGCCGATCAGTCCGCCCACGCCGTCCGCCATCGCGCAGCCGATGGCGCCCAGGATGTAGAGCGACAGGCCGACGTAGATCGGCGCCTTGCGCCCCACGCGATCCGATACCGGGCCGTAGATCATCTGGAACATCGCCACCGCCGCGAAATAGCTCGTCAGCGACAGCTGCACGCGGCCGATGTCCGTCCCCAGATCCGCCGCGATGGCGGGGAACGCGGGCAGGTACATGTCGATCGCGAACGGTCCCACGGCCGCAAGCAGACCCAGGACGATGGCATTTCGGCGAAACGACGAGGTCATCGGAGACGGCTTCACTCAGACGCGACGCCGCCCCACGCGGGGCGGCATCAGAGCGTAGGGCCGCTCCCGACCGAGCCGCGACCGTGCGTCCTCACCGCGCGTACTCCACGCTCCGAACCTCGCGCAGCACGGTCACCTTGATCTCCCCGGGAAAGTTCAGCGTGCTCTTGATCTTCGCGGCGATGTCGCGCGCCAGCTTGGCGCTGAGGCGGTCGTCGAGGGCGTGCGCGTCAGCGATCACCCGGATCTCGCGACCGGCGTGGATCGCGTAAGCCTGGCGCACCCCCTTGAACTGGGCCGCGGCGTCCTCCAGCTCCTTCAGGCGCTTGATGTACCGCTCCAGGCTCTCCCGGCGGGCCCCGGGGCGCGAGGCGCTGATCGCATCGGCCGCCATGATCAGGGGCGTGTAGGGCGTCGTCGCGGGCACATCCCCGTGGTGCGCCGCCGCGGCGTTCACCACCGCCTCGGGCTCTCCCTGCTTGCGCAGGAAGTCGGCGCCGATGAGCGGGTGCCCCCCCTCCGCTTCGTGATCCATCGCCTTGCCGATGTCGTGCAGCAGCCCCGCCCGGCGCGCCAGCGCGCCGTCGAGCCCCAGCTCGTCCGCCATCACCTGCGCGAGGTGGGCCACCTCCCGGCTGTGGTGCAGGACGTTCTGGCCGTAGCTGGTACGGAAGTGGAGCCTGCCGAGCATCGGGATGACGGGTCGCGGCAGGTTCTGCACGTGCGACCCGGCGGCGGCCTCCTTGCCCAGGTCGATGAGCTGCTCGTCCATCTCCGAGGTCGTCTGCTGGACGATCTCCTCGATGCGCCCGGGGTGAATGCGCCCGTCGGCGACCAGCCGCTCCAGCGAGAGGCGCGCGATTTCGCGCCGTACGGGATCGAAGCAGGAGACGACCACCACGCCCGGCGTGTCGTCGATGATCACGTCCACGCCCGTCGCCTTCTCGAAGCTGCGGATGTTGCGCCCCTCGCGCCCGATCACCCGGCCCTTCATCGTGTCGTCCGGGATCGTGATGCTGCTGACGGTGTGATCCGCGCACGCCTCCGCCGCGTAGCGCTGGATTGCCTCCAGGATGATCGTCCGGCTCTTCTCCCGTGCCTCGTCCTGCGCCGCCTCCACGCTGCGCCGCACGATCTCGCCCGCCTCGAGCCGGCATTCCGTCTCCACCTGCGCCAGGTACGCCGCCCGCGCCTGCTCCTCCGTCATTCCGCTGATCTGCTGGAGCTGCCGCTTGGACTGCTCCCGCTCCTCCGCGAGCTCGCGGGCAGTCCCGGCAAGCTCGGCGTCGCGGGCCGCCAGGGCCTCCTCGCGATGCGCCAGCGCCTCCTCGCGGTGCTGGAGCGCGTCCTCCCGACGGTTCAGGGCGTCCTCGCGCCGGTCGATCCGGGCCTCGCGCTCGTCCATCTCGCGACGGATCGCCTTCTGTCCCGCCTCGAGCTCCCGCTCTCGCGTCTCCACCACCTCCCGCGCCGCCAGCGCCTCCTGCTTGGCAGACAGCTCGATCTCCCGCGCCTGGTTGGCCGCCTCCTTCAGCAGGGCCGCCCGCTCCTGCTGCGCCTGCTCCCGGGCGCGTGTCAGGAGATTGCGGCCCGAAACCTGCAAGAAGCCCAGCAGCCCGCCGGCGCCGGCGACCAGGCCCAGTAAGAGTCCAAAAAGCAGTTCCTGCATGGGGAAGTCCTTGCGCCGTCACGGCCCATCACGGGCGATGACGGCGGGATCAAGGCATCCACCATGCGCAACCACAACCACGCGTCGCCCGCCGGCAGGGCACCTGCCCCGGCGCGGCGGCCGAACCGATGAACGTGCAACCTGGCACGTCCCAGTTGGAACCCTGCTCAGCCTCCCGGCCGCCCCGGCTTCCGCCCGTCCGGCGCGCAGCGCAGCCCCGGGCCCACTCTCTGTGGCGCCGGGGGCGGTGATCGCGATGGCGGTGCGGTCGACGGGTTCACGTTACGTATCCATTCGCGCCGGTTGGGCGCTGGCGGCATCGTTCGAAAACGACGGGTGACGGTCGGCTGGGCTTCGTCTCCTTTCGCGACGCAAGACGTCGCAGGCGGGGGTTCAGGAAGGTTCTTCACGTCGGCCGAATCGGTAACCCGCTCGGCCGGGGAATCAACTGGGTTGTTTGCCGGGCGCTCCGCGCTGGCGGGCGACCGGCGGCATCGGTTCAGAAGATTTCATCCACCGGCGACAGGAAGCCTGCGGCCGGAGTTCAAGTTGAGTGCTCCGCCCGGAGGCGGAACGGGGTTGTGAGTCTGGCGATACGAGCCGGCGCCCGTGGACGACCGGCGGTTCGTCAATGGGGTTGCGCAGGTGACCAAGACCGCCGGACGGGATGATCCGCGCACTCCCGGCCGGTTCCGGCCATCGCGGCGACACTCTGCGAAAACGGCTCGCACATCGCCTCGACGCCGGGCAAACAGAGTGATTAAACCACCAAGCCGCCTCTCCGGCAAGCCGCGATCCCCGCCCCCGGCTCGTCAATCCTCGGAGACACGCAGGAAGAAGACGCCCGCGCCCCAGACCGCAACCCCGCTTGCGACCGCGATCCACCAGGCGGGGTCAGGCAGCGCGTGCGGCAGCAGGATGATCAGCACCATCGACACCAGGGTCGCGATCCCCAGCAGCCGGCCGTAGAAGAATGCTCCCAGCATCATCAGAAGGCCCGCCAGCCCGACATGGAAGCCACTGAGGAAGCGCGTCACGCCCGGCGGAAGGCCCCAGAGCTCCAGCGGCTCCCCCGCGCTCCAGATCCGCTGCCACCAGGGGGCCGCGAGCTGCCGTGCCGATTCATCCCCCCGCAGCGCCACCTGGCGCTCCAGTTCCTCTTCCAGAGGCACGTCCGCTGCCGGTACGTCGGCCGCGAGGGCGTCGCCGATGAAGATCGCCTCCTGGTTCTGGCTGAACCAGAGCGTGAAACAGAGCAGCAGGGCGGCGGCGATCGCGAAACGCACCTGCTGACCCAGCAGCAGGTCCAGCGGCGTGCCGAAGCGGCGGCGGAAGTAGCTCTCGTGGATCCGCTCGAAGTCGTCGGTCGTGTACCGGATCTTGCGGCTGCGCCGGCGCTTGCCGCTCTCGGGCGACTCCTCTTCCTGCTGCTCCGGCTGCGACGCGTCGCGCTGATCCGGCTCCCGCTCCGGGCTTCCGCTGCGGAGCATTTCCTGCCGCATCTCCCGGCGCAGTTCCTCCATGATCTGCTCGCGGAGGAGGGCGGCCTTGCCGATCTCGCGGCGCGCCTGGTTCTTCGCGGCCCGGTCGGCGACGTCTGACTTGATGCCCTGCGCGAGCAACTCGTTCTTGTGCAGGGCCTTCAGCAGGCGCTGGTCGCGCTTCAGGCGACGGCGCTCCAGGCTGTCGTTAAGCCAGGCGAGGATCGGATCGCGCCACGGCGCGAAGCGCGGCCGCTCGCGGCCCTGCTCGTCCACGCCGTAGATCTTCCGCGCGTCCAGCTTCGCCTCGTAGCCGAACATCGCCTCGTAGAACGCCTCCCAGTGCTTTCCGCCGGCCTCGGCGACGGCGCGGCGGATGCGCGCCTCCTCCATTCCGGCCTCGCGCATCTCCCGCAGCACCCGCTGGGAACGCGCCACCATCGGCTCCTGGTCGCGCTGCACGCCGCGATCCACCATCCCCTGCCAACCCCACGCCAGGGCCAGCGCCACCGCGGCGGCGCCGAGCCACCACCAGCCCCAGCCGAAGTTCACCAGCACCGTCACCAGCAGACCGAACGCGACGATCCCGACAATCCAGTCCACCGGTCCGGCGCCCAGCACCAGCTCCCGCGACTTCGTGTAGAGCACGTCCCGCCGGCGACGCCCGCCGAGGATGAAGCTGAACAGGAACGCCAGCACCGTCATCCCGATCAGCCCGCCCACCACGCCGAACGCGATGAGCGGCGGGAATATCGCCCACGACACCACAATCCCCGCGAGAACCGCTGTCACGAAGCTGATGATGAGCAGCGGGCGCAGGCGGCTCCAACTGCTGGCGTTGAACTGGTGAGCCGCCCACTCCAGCGTCTTCTGCTGCTGCTCGTCCGGCTCGGCGATGACCTGGTGCTTCTCGGCGAGATACTCCTCGAGCTCCCGGATCAGCCGCGGCATCGAGCCGAACCGCTCCTGGGGGCTCTTGCCGCACAGGCGGCGGATGATCTCCTTGAGCCGGCTGGAGATTTTCGGCCCCCCCTCCGCCGGGTCGGGGAAGCGCACGCGCTGCGTCCGGTGCGCCTCGAGCACCTCCTGGAGCGTGGCCCCGCCGAACGGGGGATGGCCCACCACCAGGTGGTAGAGCGTGCAGCCGAGGGCGTAGATGTCGGCGCGGGCATCGGCTGACTTGGCGTCGGCGGCCTGCTCCGGAGGCATGTAGGCGGGCGTGCCCATCATGGCCGACGCCTGCGTGATCTCCGCCGCCGCGACGGCAGAGAGGCTGCCGGGGGTCGGTTCGATGACGGTCGTGTCGCCGGCCCCCTCCGGGAGGGTGGGGGTTGCCGGCGCCAGCTCGGAGGTTCCGATCTGCTTAACGAGCCCGAGGTCGGCGACCTTCAGGATGCCCAGCCGGTTGAGCATCAGGTTGTCGGGCTTGATGTCGCGATGGATGATGCCGTGCTCATGGGCGAAGGCCAGGCCCCGCGCCGCCTGGAGCACGAGGCTGACCGCCTCCTTCGGCTCAAGCCGCCCGCGCTGCTTCACGAGGTTCTGGAGGCTCTCGCCGTCCACGAACTCCATGCTGAAGAAGTGGATTTCCCTGTCGGGGGCGGGCCCGTCGCCGGTGTCGCCGGTTCGCTGGGCCTTGCGCGGCTTGTCCTTGCCGAAGTCGTAGATCTGGACGACGTTGTGGTGAACGAGCTGCCCCGCGGCGTACGCCTCGCGCATGAATCGCGAGACCAGCGCCGGGTGCGCCGAGAGCTTGGGCGACAGCACTTTCAGCGCCACGTCACGATCCAGGCTCATCTGCCGCGCGAGGTAGACGGCGCCCATCCCGCCTTCACCCAGCTTCCGCCGAAGCTCGTAACCGTCCAGCCGGTCGCCGGCGTCGATCTCTGGCGGCGGGAGCGACGGCCCCGCCTGCGAAGGTGGCGACACGAAGCCGCGCGGGCCGCTGGATCCACCCGGCGTGTCCGGCGCGACGGTAGCGCCCGCGAGCGATCCGTCCGCCGACACGCCGCTGAGCGTCTCCGACGGAAGGGCGGCGTAGGAGCCGGACATCCCCGCCATCGACTCGCCCGGAGCGAGGGTCCTGGCCTCGGGTCGCGGGCGCGGCCGGCGCGGCGGAGCGGTGACGGCGGGGCGATTCATCCCGAGCGTCGCTGCGATCTCCGGGGGCAGGTCGTCCTGCTCCTCGGGAGCGCGCTCGACGATCCTCCCGGTGCGGATGGCGCCGTCGTCGGCGACGATCATCCCGAACGTCTCGCGGCAGGCGCCGCACTTGAGCCTGAAGCGGCCCGGCCGGATGCGCGCCCGGTCCACCCGCACGCCCTTGTGGCAGCACGGGCAGGTCACGGGCGTGACGTCCTCCGCCTGCGCGGGCGCCGCGACGGAATCGCCGGGGGTGGCGACCGCATTGTCGGCGGAACGAGGTTGAGGCGGCCCGGCCTGTGTCACGGGCGGCTCCGTAAGGGGTGGCGGCAAGCGCGTCAGGGAAGGTCAACCCGCGAGGGTGACGAAAGTTACCCCCGCCCACGAGGCGCACGTGCGCCGGAACGACCCCGGCCAATCTCGCCAGACGTCCATTCCAACGCGCCCCACCACTCCCGGGACACTCGCGGACACCAGTCGGCTCCGGTTGAACTTGCCCACGATGCGAAGCAGGAAGTCGGCGGGGCCTCCCGGCTTCCACCATCGGTGAATGTAAGGGAACCGCAACCTCTTCGCAACGGAATTGGGCGCCCCACCGCGTCGTTCCGCGGGCTTGTGGCGGTATCCTGCCGCCATGAGCGCCATTCCCGGACCTGAAGCCACGTATGCCATGCCGCAGACGATGGTGCCCATGTCTGCGGGCATGGGATCGGCAACGTATCTCGTCGCGGTCGCGGGCCCGCCGCGACCGGCGATGGAGCTGGATCCTCGCCGCGGCGGCTCCGGCCTCGTGTTGGGCCGGCACGACTCGTGCGACCTGCACCTCGGCGGCGCCGAGCAGGTGTCGCGCCGGCACGCCCGGTTCATTCACCGCACCGAAGGGGGCGAGGCCTCACCGGGCACGTGGCACGTCGAGGATGCCGGGAGCCGGTGGGGGACCTTCCTCAACGGCCGCCGGCTCGTCGAGGGGGAAGAGATGCCCCTGCGCCTGGGCGACCAGGTTCGCATCACGCCGTGGACGTTCCTGGTCAGCGAATCGCCGACGCCCCGCGGGTTGCGCATCGAGGCGGAGCAGGAGCCCTCGACGTTCGTGCGCAACCTGAAGGCGGACGACGCCGGCCCGCTCCAGCAGGAGCGGCTCCACCTCCTGCTCTCCAGCGCCGCGGCGCTGCACGACGTGAAGGACGAGCGTGAGCTGGCGGAGCGCCTGCTGCGCCTGGCGAAGGAAGGGACGAACCTGAGCAACGGCGCCGTGCTGAAGCCGCTGGACACGGGCGGCCGTTTCGACGTGCTGGCGACCAGCGTCAACGGCGCGCATGCCACCGGCGGGGGGTTCACCTTCAGCCGCTCGCTGCTCGACGCGGCGCGCGGCGGGGAGGTGGCGGAGGTTCGGGCCGACGACTCGGTCGCCCCGGTGAGCCAGAGCATTGTTCAGATGGAGATCACGCGGGCGCTGTGCGTGCCGATCCTGCTGGGGGAGACGCCCTCGATGTTCCTCTACCTGGATCAGCGTGGGGAGACGGTGCTCCAGCAGGTGGCGGCGGATCAGGAGAACGCCATCGCCTTCTGCATCGCCCTCTCGCGCATCGCCAGCCTCGCGCTCTCGAACCTGAAGCGACTTGAGATGGAGCTCCGGGCGATGGAGCTCGACGCCGACCTCAAGGCCGCCGCGGCGGCGCAGCAGTGGATACTGCCGAAGCGCGCCGTAACGGCGGGGGGATTCCGCGTGCTGGGCGAGAGCCGCGCCGGCCGCGGGGTGGGTGGCGACTTCTTCGACCTGATCGAGCTCGGTCCGGGGAAGCTGGCGGTGGCGCTGGGGGACGTCTCCGGGAAGGGCGTCGCCGCGGGCGTGCTGATGACCGCGACCCAGGGCTTCCTGCACGCGCTGCTCACCGAGGAGGAAGACCTGGCGCGGGTCGTGCACCTGCTCAACGGCTTCGTCCACCCGCGCAGGCCTGCGAACCGCTTCGTCACCCTCTGGGTCGGCGTCTTCGATCGCGAGCGCGCGCGGCTGACTTACGTCGATGCCGGGCATGGCTTGGGCATCCTCGCCGACGCTTCGGGCAACTGCCACGAACTGACCGGAGGCGGCGGTCTGCCGGTGGGTGTGATGCCGGAAGGGGCGTATACGGCCGAGACGGTCCCTTTCGGTGAGGGAGACTGCGTCCTGGTGGTGAGCGACGGGATCGTGGAGCAGCCGGCGAACGGGGTGACCTTCGAGGATCGGGACGAGTTCGGCCTCGCGCGCACCAAGGAAGTTCTCTGCCGCAGCCTGGGGACGCCCGATCCGGTGGCGTCGGTTTTCGATGCAGTCGTGGAACACGCCGGCACGACGCGCCTGGCCGACGACGCGACGGCGGTGCTGGTGCGCGCCTGAGGCGCCGCGCGCGCACCGCGGGGGGCCCTTGCGTGAGCGAGGACACGCAAGCGGATATAACGGCGCGCATGCCCCGCCTCATCGCCGCAATCGACGCCGGGACCACCTCGACGCGCTGCATCCTCTTCGACGAGGCGGGCGCTCCCGCCGCCTCGGCGCAGCGGGAACATCGGCAGATCACGCCCCGGCCCGGCTGGCTGGAGCACGATCCGCAGGAGCTCTGGGCCAATACCGCCGCCGTCGTCGCCGAGGCGATCGCCCGTGCCGGCGCCTCCTCGGCCGACATCGCCGCCGTCGGGCTCACCAACCAGCGCGAAACGACGCTCCTCTGGGAGCGCGACACGGGGCGGCCGGTGCACAACGCGATCGTCTGGTCCGACGCGCGAACCGCCGATCTGTGCGAGACGCTGAAGCGCGAGGGCGCGCTCACGTCGCGCGGGAAGAGCGCGTTCACGACGCCGGGCATCGACCGCTTTCGCCCGGCGACGGGCCTGCCGATCGCCACCTACTTCTCCGCCACGAAGCTGGCGTGGCTGCTCGAGAACGTGCCGGGAGCGCGCCATCGCGCCGAGCAGGGGGAGCTCTGCTTCGGGACGGTGGACACCTGGCTGTTGCGGCACCTCACCGGGCGCTTCGTCACCGACGTCACCAACGCCTCGCGCACGATGCTGATGGGCCTGGGCGAGCTCGCCTGGCGCGACGACCTGCTGGAGGCGTTCGACATCCCGCGACAACTGCTGCCCGAGATCCAGCCGAGCGTGGCCGGAAACTTCGGCGTCACGATGCGCAGCGGGCCATTCGCGGGCGAGATCCCCGTTGCCGCCGTGCTCGGCGACCAGCAGGCGGCGCTCTTCGGCCAGTGCTGCTTCGAGCCGGGCGAGGCGAAGAACACCTACGGCACCGGCTGCTTCATGCTGCTGAACACCGGCGACACCCCGGTCGCAAGCGCTGCGGGGCTGTTGACGACGCCCGCGTGCCAATTCGCCGGGCGTCCGCCGGTTTACGCGCTGGAAGGGAGCGTCGCGGTGGCGGGCAGCCTCGTGCAATGGTTGCGCGACAACCTGGGCATCATCGAAGCCTCGCCCGATGTCGAGGCGCTGGCCGACGGGGCGACGGACTCGAACGGCGTGATCTTCGTGCCGGCATTCGGCGGTCTCTTCGCGCCTTACTGGGACTCCACGGCCCGCGGCACGATCCTGGGCCTTACCGCGCAGTCCACCCGCGCCCATATCGCCCGCGCTGCGCTGGACGCCACGTGCTTCCAGTCGGCCGACGTCTTCGACGCCATGACCGCCGACAGCGGGCGCGCCTTGGCGGTGCTGAACGTGGACGGCGGAATGGCGGTGAACGACCGGATGCTCCAGTTCCAGGCGGACGTGCTGGGCGTGCCGGTAGCGCGGCCGGCCTACACGGAGAGCACGGCCGCCGGCGCCGCTTTCGCCGCCGGGCTGGCGGTCGGTTTCTGGAAGGACGAATCGGCGCTTCGCAAGCTGCGCCGGATCGAACGGACGTTCGAGCCGTCGATCGGCGAAGGCGAGCGGCGTGCGCTGCGGGAGACGTGGCATCGCGCGGTCGAGCGCTCGCGCGGCTGGCTCGGCGCGCGGTGAAGGTCAGTCGGTCGAGCTCGGTCCCGCCTGGCTGGGGCCAGTTGTGGGGCCGTCGTCGTTCCAGGTCAGGCGCCAGACATCGATGGTGCCGTGAAACGGATATCTCTCGTGCACCGTCGCTCCGGGCACAATGCGATCGGGCTCTGTCGGCCCCTGACCGGTGATCAGCCAGGTGGTGCGTCCCCGGGCAGCAAGTTTGTCGGTCACTTCCCGGGGCAGGTTGCGCTGCGTGAGCACGACGGGGCCGGGGAACTCCCCAAGGTAGTGGCCTATCGACACGAATGCGAGATGAACCTGGTAGTAAGGCCCCCCCTCGCTCGTGAAGACCAGCACGTCCCCCGGCTCGGTCCACGCGCGCAGGTCGTCGATCGGCCAGCGCCAATCGACGTACGGCTCGGTGTAATGCGTGCGCAGGGGCAGCGCGCAGCTCAGGGCAGCGGCTGCGGGCAGCAGGTGACGCACCCAGCGCATTGGCGCGACGATGCCGCAGAGCAGCATGTAGACGGCCGGCGAGGCGACGAACGAGTAGCGCAGGTGCGTCAGGTGCAGCGTGGAGCGGGCGATGTCCAGCGCCAGCAGCAGCCCGACGCTGCTGACGAGCCAGATCCACGGCAGGCGCAGCTCCGGGCGGCGCTTCCAGAGGAACGGGGGCAGCACGTACAGCGCCGCCCCGAGGTAGGCGGCCAGACGCGTCCGCTCGTCGATCGGCGCGATCAGCTCCGCAGGGACGAGCATCGCCTGGCCCAGCGCGCGCCACGCCCGGCCGGGGCGGGCGTCGTAAAGCCAGTCGTTCGTCTCCGGCCCGACACGGAAGATCTGCATCTGTTCTCGGAAGTCCGCCCCCCACGCCAGGAGAAAGAGGAGGCCCGACGCCACGAACGCACCGACCGTCCACCCGAGGGTGCGGCCGCGCAGGGTCAGCAGCGTCCAGATCAACAGCCCGGTGTAGACCCCGAGCGAGAAGTAGTGATTGAGCATCCCCGCCAGCAGCGCGACGACGAGCAATGCCAGTCGCATCGGGGAGAGGCCGTCGCGCTCGATACGCACCAGCGACCAGGCGGCAAGCAGCGCAAGCACGAGCTGGAACGCGTAGTTGCGTACCTCCTGCGCCTGCACCACCTGCGGCACCGCGACCGCCATCAGCGCCGCGGACCAGAGCGCGGCGGTGGGGCCGAGCGTTCGCCGTGCCAGGTCCCACAGCAGCAGGAGCGAGGCCATCGAGAAGACGACGGACAAAGCCCGCGCGACCGCCTGCGATTCCCCCATCGCCTCGCGCCAGAGGCGCAGCACGACGTAGTAGAGCGGCGGATGCGTCGTCGCCTTGGACTTGTACCAGACTTCCCACCAAGGCACGGCCTCGCGCAGCGAGCTGGGCGGCGCCGGCGGGGGGTCGATGACCACGTCCAGCGGCTGAACCGATTCCAGCTCATGCCCCGCCGACACGCACATCGCCCAGATCTCGTCCATCCAGATGCTGCGGCGATCGAGCTCGTAGACGCGCAGGCCAAGCGCCCCCAGCACGATGAGCGCGAGGATTACGAGGTGCCCGCGGCGCGGCGTGCCGGACGCGGGCAGGGGAGCGGACGGCGGCGCGTCGGGCGCAGCGGCGGGCGCGTGCTCGATCGCCTGCGCCTCGTCGGCGGGGCGTGGCGCCTGCGGGGATGGAGCGTCGTTGCTCGTCATGCAATGGTCGGCTCAGGCGCCGGACTGCCACTTCAGGATCGCGTCGATCGGCCAGAGGAACATGATGACGTTCAGCGTGAGATTGTCCCGGATCACCATCGCCACGCCGACCTCCATGACGAAAACCAGCCCAAGTGCGACCCAGACCGGCACGCGCCAGGCCAGGAAGAACCCCGCGACGCAGCAGAGGATGTCCATCACGCTGTTCAGCACGCTGTCGCCGTAGTAGTTCAGCGCGATCGTCGCCGTTCGGTAGCGGTCGATCGTGAATGGCGTGTTCTCGAAGATCTCCCATGCCGCCTCCAGCGCCACGGCGGCGATGAGGCAGGTTCCTACCGACCATCTCCCGAAGCTCGCCAGGCGAAACAGGGCGTAAAAGGCGATCCCGTGAATGACGTGCGAGAAGGAGTACCAGTCGAAGATTTGTTGCGACGTCTCGCTGCTGCCGGCCTCCCCCACCCAGAGCATGACTCGCCCGCTGGCGCTGATCGCCCCGCGCCCCATCGCCAGGAGCACGCCGGCGGCCAGCAGAATGATCCCGCCGGTGATCAGCAGGTGATGCTTGGCAGGAGGCGGTGGGAGGGTCGTTTGCACCGGCTGGAGAATAACGCCCCGGAGCGGCCGATGCATGTGACGCGCGATCCGACGGTTGCCTGCGCCGCGCCGGCGCGGGTACAACGCCCGCCGCCATGAGTGTCCCCTCCCTCTCCGCCGCCCTCGCTCACGACCGATTCCTGATCCGCCAGAAGGTCTTCAAGCTGCTGGGAGAGGCGTTTCACGTCTACGACCCGGCGGGCAACGTCGTGCTCTACTGCAAGCTCAAGGCGTTCAAGCTGCGCGAGGACATCAGCCTGTTCGCCGGCGAGGGGGAGAGCCTGCCGGTGATGAAGATCAAGGCCCGGCACATCATCGACTGGTCGGCGGCGTACGACGTGCTCGACCTGACGGCCGATGCGAGCGGAGGCGAGGCCTTTTCGCCAGGGCAGACGCTCCAGTACGCCACCCACCCGGACGGCGGCGTGAAGATCGGGGCGCTTCGGCGCAAGGGGTTCACGAGCCTCGTGCGCGACGCCTGGGAGATCCTCGGGCCCGACGACCGCGTCATCGGCACCATCCAGGAGGACAGCGCGGCCAAGGCCTTCATCCGGCGCTTCGTCGACATGGCGGCCGCCTTCATGCCGCAGGTCTTCCACGCGGAGATCGGGGGCCGGCGCGTGATGGAGATGCGCCAGAACTTCAATCCCTTCGTCCGGAAGATGCAGTGCGAGTTCTCGGGCGGCGGCGAGGGTCTCGACCGTCGCCTCGGCCTTGCGGCGGCGGTGCTGCTGATGGCGATCGAGGGACGGCAGCGCTGAGACGCTCACGAGCCGTCCTGAACCGACCATCGGCCGCGCCAGACGACGGCATTCGGCGGAAACTCGCCCAGTTCGAAGAAGCGCGCCCCCGGCACGACCAGCTCCGGCTGGATCGGCGCGGGCGCCGTGATCACCCACACCGCCCGGCCCGCGCCGGACCGCTCGCGCAGCGTCGCGGCGAGATCTGGCTCGACCACACCGGCACTGAGCAGCAACGGGCCCGGCGCCTCTCCCACGTAGTGAGAGATCCCGAGGTACGCCAGGTTCGGGAAAAAGGGCACCGAGCCTTCGCTGCTGATGACGATGGCATCGCCCGGCCCCGCGAGCCGGCGGATGTACTCGGCGGCGCCGCGCCAGTCCTCGGCGCGTCCCTCGGCCTCGCTCCAGGCGACCGGGAAGAGGGCAACGCAGATTGCCAGCGCCACCGCCGGCGGCGCATGGCGCCACCTCGCCATCGGCGCGAGCAACCCGGCTAGCAGGAGCGAGAGCGCAGGCCCCGCAAGCAGGACGTACCGCACGTGCTCCAGGTGCAGGCTCGAGCGCGCCGCGTCCAGCAGCAGGATCACGCCCACCGTGCAGAGCAGCCAAAGCCCCGGCAGGCGCAAGTCCGGCCGGCGCCGCCACAGCACGAAGGGAAGGGCATAAAGCGCGGCGGCGGCGTAGCCGATGGTCGTTGCGACGATGCCCGTCGCGCCCAGCAGGCGGGCCGGCGCCTGAAGGGCCTCGAGGAACGCGCGCAGCGCGCGCCCCGGGTTGGGGTCGTAGAGCCAGGCGTTCATCTCCCCGCTCACGCCGAACGCCTCCCGCTGGCGCCACATCGCCGGACCCCAGATGACCAGGAACAGCACCGCCGACGCTGCCATCGCCCCCAGGGCCGCCCAGCGCGACCGGCCGCGAAGCTGCACCAGTGCCCAGATCCCCATCGCCAGCGCAGCGCCGACCGCGAAGTAGTGGGACAGCACCAGCGCCAGCAGCGCGAGGCAGAGGCCCGCCAGGCGCGGCCATGTCGGCCCCGACTTCTCGATCCGCACCAGCGCCCCGGCGGCGGCGAGCGAGAGGGCCAGCAAAATCGTGTAGTTCCGCGCTTCCTGCGCGTAGAGCACCTGCGGCGCCGCGATCGCCATCAGCGCCGCCGCCCAGAGCCCGGCGGCGCGGCCGTGCAGGAGTCGGCCCACATCGAACGTGAGTACCACGGCGACGAGCGAGAAGACGACCGACATCACGCGCGCCGCGACATCGCCCTCGCCGACGATCTCGCGCCAGATACGCAGGAGAAAGTAATAGAGCGGCGGATGCGTGACGTTCTCGTCCGTCGCGTGCCAGACCTCGAGCACCGGCACGGCGCCAGCAAGGCGCGTGGGCGGCGGCGGGGCGGGGTCCAGCACGGTGTCGATCGGCACGCCCGCCTCCAGCCCGTGCCCAGCACTGATCGCCAGCGTCCACAACTCGTCGAACCAGAGCCCGTTGCGATCGATCCCGTAGACGCGCACGACCCCCGCCAGGGCGAGGATCACCAGCAGCACCGCGGCGGTCCGGAGCCGGGCCTCGCGCTCGCTTTGCGCGGCGTCGGTCCCGGCCTGGGAAGCGTGCTGCGGCTCATCGCTGCGCGGGCCGGTGGACTTGCGGCGTGCGGATTGGGGTACGCGCCTGGGCACGGCGGGATGATACGAGAAGGGGGGGGGGGGGGCGGCGCGCCCCCGCCGCCCGCGGGGGGGGGGTT
>JAEZED010000092.1 GCA_023417885.1 Planctomycetota bacterium | reverse complement strand
CCCCCCCCCCACCCAAACCCCCCCCCGCCCCCCCGCCCCCCGCGGGGCGGCGCTCGTTTTGCATGGTCGTCCGGGTCGGCGGGTCGGGGTCCTGCTCACTCGTCTGGCGGGCGCGGCGCCGGGCATGCAGGGTATCGGACGGTCCGGGAAGATCGCGTGCTCCGCGTCGGAACGGCGTTTCCCTTCGGAAAAGCGCGCTTGCGCGCGTCACGGGGGACGTCACATGCGGCGCGGGGGACGTCACATGCGGCGCGGGGGACGTTACATGCGGCGCGGGGGACGTCACATGCGGCGCGCGCGACGTTACATGCGGCGCGGGGGACGTCACATGTGGCGCGGGGGACGTCACATGCGCCGCGGGGGACGTCACAATTGGCGCATGTGACATCGCAACCGGCGGATGTGACGTCACAACTGGCGCGCGCAGCGGGCCGGGCGGAGGCCAGATCGCTGCCGACGGCGGAGTGCGATCGATCGCGTGGCCGCCCGCTCGCGCAAAGTTCGCCGGAAGAAGCGCGTCCGGATAAAGGGAGCGCCGTGGGGCGCGGCGAGCGCGGAGGCCGGACCGTGGGCGGTGGGGGTGGGTCGGGCCCGCTAGCTGCGCGAGGCGGCGCTGACGAGCGTGAGCGTCAGCAGCTGGAGGAAGATCCCCAGCAGAAGACGCGGCATGTCAAAGTTGTAGACCAGTGCCCACACGACGGCGGCGACCGCCAGCACCTGCACCACGCCCGCCAGGAGGCGGAAGAAGTTGAAGTCCTCCCGCGGCGTCTCGCGCTGGCGGCGCAGGTCGTCCAGGATCTGGGCGGTCGTGGAGGCGATGCGGTCGGCCGTCGCCGGGTCGCCGGCGCCCAGCGTGGAGCGCGGCGGAGGCGCCATGTAGTCCACGCCCGTCTCCGGGTCGTCGTAGGCCGGCTCGTAAGCGGCCTCGGCCGGGTCGTCGTGGGAATGTTCGTCCGAGCGGGATTCGGCGGAGCTCATGATCGCCTCCGTCAGGGCTGCCTCCAGGTCCTGCTCCTCGTCGGCCGGCGTGTCGTGCTCGACGGGCGCATCGGGCAGGTCGTCAAGCTCGGCCTGCTCCGGCGTCGCCTCCGGCAACTGCTTACCCGATTCCTTCGCGATGATCCAGAGCGCCTCGCGCAGGCTGTCGGCGCGGAAGTCGGGAGCGACGCGCGCCTCGGCCAGCGCCGCCGGGCTCGGCTCCAGCCCCTCCACCGTCACGAGGATCGTCCGGCAGCCGGCGGACTTCCCCGCCTCGATGTCGCGCGGGGCGTCTCCCACGACCCAGGACTGGGAAAGATCCAGCTTCAGGGCCGATGCGGCGCGGCGGAGCATGCCGTCGCGCGGCTTGCGGCACTGGCAGGCCTGCCGGTAGGGGGCGACGCCGTGCGTCGGGTGATGCGGGCAGAACTCGTGCCGGTCGATCTGGGCATTGAGGTTGCGCTCCAGCAGCAGGTCCTCGACCCGCCGGTTGACCGCGCGCACGTCGTTCTCGGTGAAGTAGCCGCGCGCCACGCCGCTCTGGTTGCTGATCGTGACGGTGACGAAGCCCATCTGCCGCACGCCCCCCACCAGCTCAGCGGCCCCCTCCACCAGCACCACGTCCGCCGGGTTGCCCATGTACTCCGAGCCGGCGATGAGCGTGTTGTCGCGATCGAAGAAGACGGCGGGGCGCAGCTCGGAGGCGTCGTCGGGCATAGGGCGGATGATATGGCTTTGATCCCGGTCCGCACGCCGGCCGGGCGCCGGGGCGATGGGGAATGCGCGGTGCGCAGCCGGTTTGTGCGGCGTGTCGTGTCTGCCACGCCTTCAGGGCGGGCCGTTGCGCCGTGCGCGGGCCAGCGCCTGGTAGAGCGCGATCCCGGTGCTGGTGGCGAGGTTCAGGCAGCGCTCGCCGGGCGCCTGCGGAATGCGGACGGTCCGGCCCGGGTAGCGCTCCAGCGTGGTGCGCGGCAGGCCGAGCGTCTCGCTGCCGAACACGAGCCAGTCGCCGTCGGCGAAGTCGGCATCGAACAGGCTGGTCTCGCCGGTCGAGTCGAAGAGCCAGGCCCGCCCGGGCGGAGCCGCCGACAGCAGGGCCTCTTCCGACGGGTGGACGGTGAGGCGGAGGCGCGGCCAGTAGTCCAGTCCGCTGCGCCGGGCGCGCGATTCGTCGATCGTGAAGGGCATGGGCCCGGCGACGTGCAGGGGCGTCCCGGTGACCACGCAGGTGCGGGCGACATTGCCGAGGTTCTGAGGGATCTGCGGGCGAACCAGGGCGATGGCAAACTGGTGCGGCCCCAGCGTCACGCGCTCTCCCCGGCGGCGTCCAGGATCTCGCCGAGCCGGTTTGCCTGGATGACGCAGCCGTCCTCGTGGCAGAGGGCGGTCAGGTGTCCCGTGGGCGCGAAGGCGGCGGTGTCGATCAGCACGACCTTCTCCCCGCGGATCACGCCCTGGGGGCTGATGTCCAGGTCGGCCTGACCGGCGTAGTTCTCGGTGGGGGTGTGGCCGAAGTAGCCGAGGCGCCGCCAGACCTTGCGTGAGCGGATCTGGCTGGCGGTGTAGCGCCCCCAGAGGACGTCGTGGCGCAGGTAGGGGTCCGCCATCATGGCGTTCATGCGGTCGTCCTCATCCACCTGGTCAGGCGGCCAGAGGGCGTGGCAGACGAAGAAGTCGGGCGTCTCGACGATCGCGGGCAGTTCGCGGAAGAATTTCTTGTGTGCCTCGGGCACCTCGGCGAACTGCCGGCGGATCCAGTCGGGAAGGGGCTCGTCTTCGAGCGGCTCGAACTCGGAGGGATTGACGCCGTAGCTGAGCAGCGTCTCGGTCATCCCCTCGCCGCGGAAGATGCCATAGACCTCGATGATGGTCTCGTCGCTTGCCCGGGCGTCCATGCCGGTGCCGATGCCGAGGCTGGTCCCGTTGCAGAGCAGGTCCATGACGTCGTCATGGTTTCCACGGACGAAGCTCGCCCGGTCGAGGCCGAGCAGCACATCTACGACCTGGCGCGTCGAGACGCCGCGATCGCAGTAGTCGCCGCAGAAGAAGAACTCCGGTTCCGCGTCGCGCCGCTGAATGACATCGAGCACCGCCTCGAGTGGCCGGATCATCCCGTGGATGTCGCCGATGACCCATTTCACCGGTGTACGGTAGGATTCAGGCGGCCCCGCTCCAAGCGGCGGGGCGCTGGGGGGATATCCACTGAAGGAGAAGCCATGACTTCACTGGCAGAGGGCACGTGCCGCGAGATTCCGAAGGGAACGCCCGCGATGCCGGCAAACGAGGTGGCGCGCCACCTGGCGGACCTGCCCGGCTGGGAGGCGACCGCCGACGGGAAGGCGATCACGAAGCAGTTCAGTTTCAAGAACTTCTACGAGACGATGAGCTTCGTGAACGCGGTGGCTCACATCGCCAACACCCAGGATCACCACCCCGACCTGGCGGTGAGCTACAACCGCTGCCGGATCACGTACAACACGCACACGGTGGGCGGGATCAGCCAGAACGACCTGATCTGCGCAGCGAAGATCGAGCGGCTCTGAAGTTTGTCACTTGTCACTTGTCACTTGTCACTTGTCACTGGTCATTTGTGCTCGTCCGCGTCGCTTAGAGCTGTCGCATGCCGGTAACGACGCGGCGGGCGCGCGGGAGGGAATGACCAGACACCCATGACCAATGACAGATGACAAATGACAAATCTAAACCCCGTAATACTCCGCCGCCTTGCGCTTCAGGTGGTTCATCAGGGGTTCGTGGTTCAGGTCGCGGCCGGTGATGCGCTGGGCGAGCTGGCGGGCCGTGTAGCGGCGTCCCTGGTGGTGAATCTTCTCGCGCAGCCATGAGAGCAGCGGCGCGAACTCTCCGCGGGCGAACATGGCGTCGAGGTCGCCCAGGTCGCGCCGCGCCGCCTCGAAGAACTGCGCGCCGTAGAGGTTGCCGAGCGTGTAGGTCGGGAAGTAGCCGATCGACCCGCTCGACCAGTGCACGTCCTGGAGCACCCCCTTGCTCGGCTCGGGGGGCGTAATGCCGAGGTACTTGCGCATCTTCTCGTCCCACGCACCGGGCAGATCGGCGATCGACAGATCCTCCCGGAGCATCGCCTGCTCCAGCTCGTAGCGCAGGAGGATGTGCAGGTTGTAGGTCGCCTCGTCCGCCTCGGTCCGGATGAAGCTCGGGCGGATCGCGTTCACTGCGCCGAGCCACTCGTCCATCGTCACGTCACGCAGCGAGGCGAACATCCCCTGCGCCTTCGGCCAGAAGAACTCCCAGAACGGCCGGCTCCGGCCGACGAGGTTCTCCCACATGCGGCTCTGGCTCTCGTGGATGCCCAGCGAGACCGACTCGCCGCACCCCGTGCCGAAATACTGCGCCTTGGGCAGCCCCTGCTCGTACATGCCGTGTCCCGCCTCGTGCAGCGTGGAGAAGAAGCTGTTGCCGACGTCGCGCTCGTCGTATCGCGTCGTCAGCCGCGTGTCGCCCGGCCCCACGCCCGAGCAGAACGGGTGCACCGCGATGTCCAGGCGCCCCGACTCGAAGTCGAATCCCACCGCCTCCGCCGCCATGCGCGACAGGACCGTCTGCTGCTCCACCGGGAAGCTGCGCTCCAGGATGTCCACGCGCGGCTGCCGGCCGCTCTGCTGGATCCGGCCCACCAGGTCGATGAGCTCGTCCTTGAAGCCACCAAAGACGCGCTCGACGCCGGCCGCGGTCTCGTTCGGCTCGTAGTCGTCCAGGAGCGCGTCGTAGCGGTCCTTCTCGTAGCCGACGCAGTCCGCCTCCTGCTGCTTGAGGCGCATGTTGACCTCGAGATAGGGCTGGAAGGCCTTGAAGTCGTTGTTGCGGCGTGCCTGCACCCATGCGGCGTGCCCCTGGACGGCCGCCCGGGCCATCTCCTCGACCAGGGACGCCGGGAGCTTGGTTGCACGGTCGAAGTCGCGCCGCGCCTCGCGGGCGGTGGTCGCTTCGTCGGAATCCTCGGGCAGCCCGCGTGCCGCCTCCTCGGCGGCGGAGATCAACTCGCCGAGGCGCGGATCGGTGCCGCGCTCGTGGTCGAGCCGGGCCATGAGTGAAAGCTGGTCGGCCCGGAGGTCGGTGCCCGCCGGCGGGAGCTGGGTCTGCTCGTCCCACGCGAGGGTCGATCCGATGCTGTCGAGCACGGCATTCTCTCGGAGGGCGGCGACGAGGCGGGCGTGGGGCGTGTCGGGGAGATTCGTGGACGCGGGTTCGCTCATGCCGACATTGCACACGAGTCCCGCCCGCCGGTCAAAGGTCGGCTTCCGGCGGATGCAATACCGGCCGCGGGGCACTAACATTCCGATCCCTGCCCGGTCTTGCGACTTTCCGGGCGCTGTGCGGCGCTTTATTGTTGAGTTCCAAGATGTCCGACCCCCAAGGCACCCCGCCTGATTCCGCAGACCAGTCCTCCGATTCCCGGCCCGATTCGCCGGAGCAGGCGCCCGCGCCCGCCCCGCAGCACGACGCCGACGGGCCGCAGGCGGAGCACGTGGACCCGTTCGACATGACCAGCGCCTCCTACTCCCCCGTCCCGCTGGACCACCCGGCCCCCACCAACCCGGCCAGGCCAGGCGCCTCGGTCGACCAGGACCCGGCGAAGCGCAATTTCCGGCGCGACGAGGATGCGGCGCTCGATGCCGAGGTCGAGGCCGCCCTCGGCGGGGCGACCATGGACGAGTTGATGGCCCAGTCCACCGCGCCGGACGCCGCCCTCCAGGAGCGGCTGCGCGGCACGCAGGCGGGCAACGTCGTCAGCGTCGATCTCTCCAAGGGGGAGGTCATGGTGGATCTCGGGGGCAAGCACCAGGCGATCGCGCCGGCGGCGCAGTTCGACCCGGTGCCGGCGGTCGGCGAGTTCATCGAGGTGGACATCGAGCGCTACGACGCCAACGAAGGCATCTATCGCGCCAACCGCAAGGGCGCCGCCCGCCGCGTGACCGGGTGGGACGAGCTGGCCGTCGGCCAGGTCGTCGAGGCCACCTGCACCGGCATGAACAAGGGTGGCCTGGAATGCCGGGTGGGCCCGACCGCCATCCGCGCGTTCATGCCGGCGGGGCAGGTCGACGTCACCTTTCACAAGGACATCAGCATCTTCATCGGGCAGAAGTTCCCGGCGAAGATCACGAAGCTGGACAAGGCCGGGCGCAACCTCGTCCTCTCCCGGCGCGCCGTCGTGGAGGCGGAGCGCAAGGAGGCGAAGGCCCGCCTCTCGAAGGAACTGGCCGAGGGGCAGGTTCTGAAGGGGACGGTCAAGAACGTGAAGGACTTCGGCGCCTTCGTGGACCTGGGCGGCATGGACGGGCTGCTGCACGTCTCGCAGCTCACCCACAGGCGGATGGCCCGCGCGCAGGATTTCGTGGAGGAGGGCCAGGAGGTCGAGGTCCGCATCGACAGCTTCGACCGGGAGAGCGGCAAGATCAGCCTCTCCCTCTCGCACACGCCGCCCAACCCGTGGGAGGCGGCGGAGTCGAAGTACGCCCCCGGCACGCAGGTGACCGGCCGCGTGACGCGGGTCGAGAACTTCGGCGCGTTCGTGGAGGTGGAGGAGGGGCTGGAGGCGCTGCTGCCCACCAGCGAGATGAGCTGGTCGCGCATCCGGCACCCGAGCGAGATCGTGAATCCCGGCGACCAGACACGCGCCCAGGTGATCGCCGTCGATCCCAAGGCACGCAAGCTCACCCTCTCCCTCAAGCAGATCGGCGGCGATCCATGGGAGGAGGCCGCCGGCAAGTACGAGGCGGGGAGCGTCCATCCGGCGAAGATCACGCGTGTGGCCGACTTCGGTGCGTTCGCGGAGCTGGAGCCGGGGATCGAGGGGCTGATCCACATCTCCGAGCTGGCGAACCAGCGCGTGCGGCGGACGGAGGATGTCGTGCAGCTCGGGCAGGAGGTGCAGGCCCGCGTGCTCCAGGTCGAGCCCGCCAAGCGGCGCATCCGGCTGAGCCTGAAGCAGCGCGACGAGCGCGCCGAGGCGGAGATGGCCGCCCAGCTCGTCCAGCGCCAGCAGACCAAGCAGCAGCGCCAGAAGCGCCTCGAGAAGAAGCCCCTGCGCGGCGGCCTGGACTTCTAGCCCGGCCAGACACTCCGACAGTCGTTTACCACGCCACCGGCAAGCTGCCGGTGGCGTTTTCGCATGGCGTTCCACCGCCCGCGCGCACCGCGGCGCGCACCAGGGAATCGGTGCAATCTCAGTCGCTGATCGCCTTTCCGGGCCGGCGGCGGGGGATCCGCCGGGCGTGATGCGCGCCGGCGGCGCCGCCGGCGCACCGCGGGCAGCGAGGGTATGAGACACCTTGCACGAAACGCGCTCCCCATCCTGCTGCTCGCTTCCCCGGGCTGTTATCGCCACGTCCGCTACGCCTCGCCCGAAGGGCGGCGCGTGGAGGTCGTCAACTTCGGCTTCGACACCACCATCGGCGCCCTCGAGGCCCAGACGCCCGACGGTTCGATCCGCCTCGAGAACGTCGATTCGCAGGCCCTGCTCGCCCGCCGCATGGCCGAACTCGCCGCCGCCCTCGCCCAGGAAGGGGGAAGGTGATGCAGTTGCCAAATCCTCCCGAGTCGCTGGCGCTGGCCTTCTACAACGGCCTGGAGCACGGCCGTCTGCTCGACCGGATCATCGCCCGGCACGACCGCGGGCGAAGCGCCGGGCCTTACAGCCATGTCGAACTCGTCTTCAATCCGCATCGCGGCGGGGTGCCGGTCTGCTTCTCCAGCAGTTGGCGCGACGGCGGGGTGCGCTTCAAGCGCATCGACCTCTCCGAAGCCGGCCGCTGGTCGCTCGTGCCGCTGGCGGTGACGGGGGCGGACGTGGTTGCGGTGCGTTCGTGGTGCCTGCGCCACGTCGGCGGGCGCTACGACGTTCCGGGCGTGCTGGCCTTCAAGCTGCCGCTGGTGCGCCACCGGCTGAACTGGTGGTTCTGCTCGGAAATCTGCGTGGCGGCGCTCCAGGAGGTCGGCCTGCTGCCGCTGGTGAAGGCACACCGCACGACGCCCAACGCCCTCCACCACCTCCTCGCGGCAACCCGGGCGACGCCCCTTGCCGCGACGCATGCGGATGAAGGATGATCCGCCGTCGGCGGATGAGACTGGAACGGGGCCGGCGCGTGCCGTCCCGGGTGAGGCGATGGAGCGGCTACCCTCTTTGCAAGGAACGCCCGTGATTGCACTGCTGCTGACACTGCCGTTGTTGCTGCTCTCCCCGCCGGCCGGGCCGGCCGATCCGCCGGCTGACGGGCCCTACGCCCGCGCGCTCGAGGGGCTCCATGCCCTTCACGAGGAGAACCGCGCGCTGCGAGCCCAGCTCGCGCAGCAGAACGAGCCGCCGCCGCAGGTGACGGTGCGCGCCGGCGACGTCGTGCACGTACGCGCCGACGAGTTCGGCCCGATGCCGGACGAGCCGCACCTGGCGGACTGGCGCTGGTCGTTCGGCGAGCCGGACACCGACTACAACGACCTGGGCGGCTTCAACGCGGCCCACCTCTACGCCAGCCCGGGCGAGTACGCGATCACGCTCAACGGCAAGCCGGTGCGGCGCGTGCTCGTGGAGGCCGACACCCGGCCGGTGCGGCGCGTCGCCGACGATCGCGAACTCGCCGCGGCGGCGGGGCAGGGGGGGCTCGTTGTCCGCCTGCCTCCGGGCACGGTCGCGATTCACCAGACGATCTCCGTCGCGCCGGGCACGGCGATCGTCGGCGACCCCGCGGGCACCACGCTGCTCTGGGCGGCGGGCGCGGGGGGATTGATCTTCCAGGCGGAGCGCGGCGGGGCGACGTTCCGCGACATCGCCTTCGACAGCGCGTTCGCCGAGGGATACGGCAAGAACGCCGCCGACGCGATCCAGGCCGGCGGGGGGGATGTCGCGGTGATCGAGTGCACATTCCTGAACGTCGGCTCTGGGATCAACGGCAACCACCGCCCGTCGCGCGTGCTGATGCAGGGATGCAGCGCCCCCTCGCCGACCGGCCTGCGCTCCTACCTGGCGTGGGTGGAGGGCGAGCAGTGGGTGTTCCTCGGCAACAGCGCGGTCAACTCGACGCGGGAGCACATCATCCGGTGCGCCGCGAGCGGTCCGGGACGCCCCGGTGTCCGCTTCGTCCTCGTTGCCTACAACGACTTCTCGAATCTCGACCGCCGCGCCGCCGCCGAGGACCCGGACGAGTCGGACATCGCCAAGAGCTGCCTGATCTTCCAGGTCGGCGAGTACGGCTGGGCGGAGCACAACCTGTTCCGCGGCATCGCGGGCGTCGGGCCGCTGGGGCGCGCCGACGGGCTCAACGAGCCGGAGCGCCGCTTCCGTCATGCCGTGTTCCGCGATAACCGGCACCTCGACACGCTGCACGTCGATCACGGCGCCGAGCACGTGCTGATCGCCGACTGCCGCTTCGAGTTGCCCCGCACGGGCGGGGACGGCGCATCGAGCGTGCAGATCGAGGGGTTCGACGCGCGCTTCGACCGGGGCGTGACGGACGTGACGCTGCGCGACTGCCTGCTGATCTCGCCGTACCGCAACGCGGTGCAGCTCTGGGTGCAGGGGCCGGTGGCGAAGCGCCTGGCGCTGGTGGAGAACACGTTCATCAGCGGCGGCGAGAGCTTCCAGTGGGGCGGGATGCCGATCGTGATCGAGGGGGGGTGGAAGGAGGGGGTCTACACGAGCAGCGCCAACGAGCTTCCGCCGCCCGCCGGGGGATGGCCGGACAAGCGGGCCTTTGCCCGCATCGGCGACCAGAACGACGCGGGCGCCTACCTGGGCTTCGAGGGCTGGCTCGCCCTCCCCGGCGCGACCCGGGACCGCGCCAGCGACGTACAGGTCCCGTGAGCGCGGTCGCTCGGGGGCGCCCGGGACGCTACGATTCCCGCGACCCGGCCGCCCCGCGGCCCGTCTTCGCCCGCATAGCTCAGTTGGATAGAGCACCGGTTTCCTAAACTGGAGGTCGCAGGTTCGAGCCCTGCTGCGGGTACTCGCCTGCGCGCCCGGGTAGACTGGAGCCAGATGCAGAGCGTCTACGCCATGCTCCATGTCGTTCTCGTCGTCGCCTACCTCGCGGCGCCGCCGCTGCTCGTCGTGCTCGGCGTGGTGCTGGTTGTCCGCGCCCGGCGCGCGGGAAGGTCCACGGCGGCCGCGATCGTCCCCGTCGTCAGCACGCTCATCGCCGGCGCCGCCATCGGCATGTCGCTGGCAATGATCTACGCGTGGGTGATCGGGCGCTCCGTCACCGCGATCTCGATCGGGCAGGTGCTGCTGGCGGCTTACGCGGGGATGGGGCTGCTCTCGATTCTCAAGGGGCTGGACTGGCTGCTCCAGCAGGCGATCGGCGCCGTGAGGCGGCGCCGCGGGTGGGAGGGGCCGTCGGCCGCGTCGCTGGCGCTGTTCGTGCGGTTCGTCTTCCTGGTGCTGGTGCTGCTTCCGTTCTCGATGGCGGCGACGATGACGTACCGGCCCAAGGTCGTGCCGTCGCACACGCCTGCGACGGAGATCGGCGTGGGCTACCAGGACGTGCGGTTCGAGGCGGCGGACGGCACGCGCCTGGCCGCCTGGTGGATTCCCGCGCCCGCCCTGCGCCAGGGCTCACCCGATGAGACGGCGGTGGTGGTGCATGGGCTTGGGAGCGGTAAGGCGGACATGCTGCACATGGCCGGCGCGCTCCACGCGGCGGGATACAACGTCCTCGTGCTCGACCTTCGCGCGCACGGGCAGAGCGGCGGGCAACTGAGCAGCTTCGGCGTGTCCGAGCGGCTGGACGTGGAGGCGGCGGCGCGTTGGGTGCGGGAGATGCGTCCCTCCTCGTCGCGGCGCCTGGTGGCGCTGGGGGCAAGCATGGGCGCCGCGGCGACGCTGGCGGCGCGGGACGCGACGGGTCAAAGCCCCTTCGACGCGATCGCGGTGCTCGGCACCTACGACGACCTGGGCCGGATGGCGGCGACGGTGATCCGGCGCCAGTTCTGGGGACCGCTGGCGACGGTTGCGCGCTGGACGGCGGTGCCGGCGGCGTCGGCACACGCGGGGGAGGACCTGGCGTCGTTCCGCCCGGCGGAGGCGGCGCGGGGGGTATGGCCGCGCCCGTTGCTGGTGGTTCACGGCGAGGCGGACGAGATCATTCCGTTCCGGAGCGGCGTGCGGCTGTACGAGTCGGCGCTGGAGCCGAAGCGGAGCTGGTGGCTGCCGGATCTGGATCACAACGGGGTGCTGGGCGCCCCGGGGACGATGGAGGTGGTGCTCCAGTTCTACGAAGACGCGCGGCGGGTGCCGCGAGGCATCGCGTGAGGCTGGCTCACTCCATCACGTCGTGCTCTTTCTTCTTCACCAGCTCGTTGACCTTCTCCTCGTAGGTCTTGAGCAGCTCCTGGACGTCGTCCTTGCCGCGGGCGGCGTCGTCCTCGCTCATGCCGCCCTCTTTCTGCTCGTGGTCGATCGCCTTGTTGGCGTCGCGGCGGGCGTTGCGGATGGTGACCTTGGCGTGCTCGCCGGCGTCCTTCACCTGCGCCACGAGCTGCTTGCGCCGGTCCATGCTCATGGAGGGCAGGGAGATGCGAATCATCTTCCCGTCGCTCTGCGGGTTCAGGCCGAGGTTGGCGTCGTTGAGCCCCTTGAGGACGGCGCCGATGTCCTGTGGGCTGAACGGCTTGACCACGAGCTGGTTGCCGTCGACGTTGATTGTGGCGATGTTCTTCAGGTCGGTGGGGCTGCCGTAGTAGTCGACCTTGACGAACTCGATCAGCGCCGGCGAGGGGCGGCCGGTGCGGATGCCCCGCAGCTCGTGCTGGAGGTGATCCATCGCCTTTTCCATGTGCTCTTCGGCTTCGAGAAGGACGTCGTCTATCGGCATGGTGTCTCCGGAAGTAGTGAGAAGCGAGAAGTGAGAATGCCCGAGTCTCGCCTCCGGCTCGCTTCTCAATCCTCACTTCGCAATCCTACGGGTTGATCCTCGTCCCCACCGCCTCGCCGCGCAGGACGCGGGCGATGTTCCCCGGCTCCATCAGGTTGAAGACCACCAGCGGCATCTTCTGCTCGCGGCACATCGCGAAGGCCGCCGTGTCCATCACCTTCAGGTCCTCGCGGATCACCCGGTCGAAGGTGATCTCGTCGAACTTCCTGGCATCGTCGTGCTTCTTCGGATCCTTGTCGTAGATCCCGTCCACCTTCGTCGCCTTCAGCAGCACGTCGGCCCGGATCTCCACCGCGCGCAGGGCAGCGCACGTGTCGGTCGTGACGAACGGATTCCCCGTCCCCGCCGCCAGGATGATGGCGCGGCCCTTCTCCAGGTGCCGGATCGCCCGCCGGCGGATGAACGGCTCGCACACCGTGCTGATCGTGAAGGCACTCATCACCCGCGTGGGCTGGCCCAGCGCCTCCATCGTCTCCTGGAGCGCCAGGGCGTTGAGCACGGTCGCCAGCATCCCCATGTAGTCGGCGGTGACGCGGGGAATGCGGCCGCCCTTGCTGAAGGTCGCGCCGCGGATGAAGTTTCCGCCCCCCACGACCACCGCCAGCTCCACGCCGCTCTGGCAGACCTCGTTGCACTGGCGCGCCACCGCCTCGAGCGACTCTGGCTCGATCCCGCTGCCTCCCTCGCTGGAAAAGCCCTCGCCGCTGATCTTCAGCAGCACGCGCCCGTAGACTGGCTTCCCCGCGGCACCGGGGGACGGCTGGTCGTCTGTATCTCCCATCGGCGGCGATCATAGCCGACTGATCACCCGGCGCGCTGCATGCCGCAAAGCAAACGCCGGCGGGGCGGGCGGCCACGCCGGCAAAGCGGGGTTCCGTGGATGATCGCTCAGCGACGCCGGCGGAGCAGGGCCAGGCCGCCCAAGGCCAGGAGCGAGAGGCTGCCCGGTTCCGGAACGAAGCCGAAGCTGATGGCGCCGGGCCCCTCGGCGAAGCCGGTGTAGGCGCCGAAGTCGGTGTTGTTGAAGCCCGTCTGCACGAGGTAATACTGCACGCCGGTCGACAGGGCGCCCGGCGTCCCGAAGCTGTTTCCGCCGGTCGTGCTGATCCGGCTGCCGCCGGTGCTGGTCAGCGGGCCGCCGCCGTCCGGATCGAAATCGTCGTCGCCCGCAAGAAGGTTTGACAGCGGATCGCCGGCGTCGAAGCCGCTGGAATAGAGCAGGAGGTAGCCGTCATAGTTTTCCGGCGCGGTGTTTCCGCTGATGGACGTGAAGACGTAGTCGCCAGGAACCGTCACGTGGAACGGGATGACTTCGTAAGGCACCGCCGTTCCCGTACTCGACAGGGACGTCAGGCTGACCGGGCGGTTGAATGTCGGGTCGCCGGTGGTGTCGCCGGCGAAGTTCTGCGCCATGGCGGGGGCGGCGGTGAAGGCCAGGAGCGCCCCCAGCGCGCCGGCTACGAGCGTGCGTCGGAACAGACGGTGCATGGGTCTTCCTCTCCCGAATCGTTGTCACTTCGATGCCAGGCGGGAACCCGCCTTCGTGACCGCATCGATGGCCTCTGTTGGCCTGGTGCGACGACGTTACCGAAGATGCCGGACGGAACGCAAGCGCAAAGTAGAGCGCGGACCCGACCAGATCGGCCTGTAACGACTCTGCCACCTGCGCGGGGCACCAACCGTCATACACCGGTGCGCCAGGGTTCCCGGCACGGGCTGGAAGGCTGTCGCTAGCATCATCCCATGACGCTTCGCCCGCCCATGCCCCTCGTCCTGATCGGCCCGCGCGGGTGCGGGAAGAGCACGGTCGGGCGCCGCCTCGCGCGGGAGTGGGATACCCCATTCATCGACCTCGATGAGCGCATCGAACACTCAGCCGGCCGGCGGATCGCGGAGATCTTCGCCGCGGAGGGGGAGTCGGGCTTCCGGGCGCGCGAAGCGACTGCACTTTCCCGGGCGCTGGACCATCGCCGGGCGGTGATCGCCACGGGCGGGGGCATGGTCGTTCTGGAGGAGAATCGCCGGCTGCTCGTGGAACGCGCCCCGGTGCGCGTGCTGCTTGAATGCGACGCCGAAACCCTCTTCCGGCGCGTGTCGGAAGATCCCGCCAGCGCCGCGACGCGCCCGCCCCTCACGCCCGCGGGCGGCGGGCTGGAGGAGATGCGGGAGATCCTCGCCCGGCGGACGCCCCTCTACCTGGCGCTGGCGACCCATGTCGTCCGGGCCGAAGGGAAGCCGGAGGAGGTGGCCGCGGGGGTGATGCGGGCGCTTACGGTGGAGCATGACGCCGCATCGGGCGGATAAACATGGGGGCCGCGACCCATCCGCGCCGTGACGCGACGTCCTGCGACGCCCGCGACGCTTCCTGCAATCACTCATCGCTCCATGCCCGACGCGCTCGACTGGCTGATGATCTTCTTCCTCTTCGCGCTGGGCGCGTGCATGGGGTCGTTCCTCAATGTCGTCGTCTTTCGCCTCCCCGCGATCGAGGTGCCGCCGGAAGCCGGGTGGTTCGAAACCGCCAGGCGGCAGATCCGGGGCCTGAGCTTTCCGCCGAGCCATTGTCCGCGCTGCGGCTATGAGCTGCGCTGGTACGACAACTTCCCGATATTGGGGTGGGTGTGGCTGGGCGGGAAGTGCCGCAAGTGCCGCCTGCCGATCAGCGTGCAGTATCCGCTGATCGAGCTCTTCGTCGGCCTGCTCTTCGCCGGCTACTACGTCTGCTTCTTCCTCCTCTCGCCGATGTGGGGCCCGCCCACGCCCGCATACGTGCTGCCGGTGGAGTTGCAGAACTCGGTCCTGGCCCAGCCCGCGATCGATCCGGAGAAGGTGCCCGAGGGGCTGGTGGTGACCGACATCCTCCCCGGCGCGGTGCGCGGCGAGAACGGGCGCTACGTCGCCAACGTCGTGGTGCGCCAGCAGGCGGACCCCGCGCGCGACTGGCCGATGCTGGCGATCGTGCTGGTGCTTTCCTTCTGCCTGCTGGCGGCGTCACTGATCGACGCGCGGCACTACTTCATTCCGCGGAGCCTGAGCTTCATCCCCGCCGTGGTGGGGGTGGTGCTGCATGCGATCTACGACCAGCCGAGGGCGCCGCTGTCGGTGATGGCGGGGCCTGCGGGGTGTGCCTGGGCGATCGGCGGCGGTGTGGGGTTGCTGGTAGCGCTGGCGTTGCTGCGATCGGGCGTGCTGAAGCGCAGCTTCGCGGACGAGCTTCCCCCGCTGGAGGTCGAGCGCGAGGCGGCGGGGGAGGAGGAGGTGAGCGACGAGGAGTGGGCCCGCCTCAAGCGGCTCACTCGTCGGGAGATGGTGCGCGAGGTGGCGTTCCTGGCGCTGCCGATCGGGCTGGGGCTCCTTGCGGCCGTTAGCGCCGCTTACGGCCCGGGGCAGGCGATCTGGCAGGCGCTTGCGGGCGAGCGCGCGGCGTCGGCGGTGTGCGGCAGTCTGCTGGGCGGGTTGGTGGGCGGCGGGGTGATCTGGATCGTGCGCGTGCTCGGTAGCCTGGGCTTCGGCCGCGAGGCGATGGGCCTGGGGGATGCGGACCTGATGTTCGGCGTTGGATGCTGCCTGGGCGCCGGCGCCGCGGGGCTGGCGCTGTTTCCGGCGGCGATGATCGGGCTGGTGTTCGCGATCTGGCGCCTGGCGGCGCGCAGCCGGCACGAGATGCCCTTCGGGCCGTACCTCGCGCTGGCGAGCCTCCTGATGGTGGTGATCTGGAACCAGGTGTCGGACTTCCTGCGCCCGAGCGTGGATGGCCTGGCCTTCCTGCTGGGCCGGGCGGCGGCGCTGGTGGGGCTCTGATGAGAACCCACCGATGAGAACCCACCGACCCTGCGAAGCTGATCGCGTTGCTGACTGCGTCAAAACACGTGCTTCCTACCGTACCCGCTGCGCTCCCTCGCCGCGCGGAATCTGATCCTTGGCGTCGTCGGCGTGCCGCGAAGACCCTCACAAGCGGCGGCCGTCGCTGCTCTCCCGGGAACGGCCCGACAAACGAAAACGCCGCCGAGTTGCCTCGGCGGCGTCGTTCGGATCGGGTTGAGGCGGCTGCGGTTTGCAACCGGCTCGGCAGTAGGGCAGGCGCAACACCGGTCACACTGTCTGGCTGGGACGGATGCGGGGAGACAATATCTGGGGCGGCTTCGTGGTTACAACCGGGCTTCGGGTCCAACCCGCGCCTGCCACGTTCACTCCGCGATTCGTTGCAGTAGCCGCTTGATGCTTTCGTCGATGTGCCGAGGATGACCGACTGCCTCTGCGTAGTCCGGCTTCGTGTATTGGAATTCGCCATCGTCAACGTCGAGGTAGATGCAGTCGATGAAGCCAGACGGCGACGCAGCAGCCGATTCGCCCAGCATAGCAACCAACCAATCCGGTATACCCGTCTGCGTCATATCAACGTTGCGCAGATTGATCAACACGTCAAAGCGGCTCTCGTTGTCAGAGAGGTCGACAAACATCATGCCGCGTATCGCACCGCCTTCGATCCTGAAGAGGAGGGGTTGATACAGCTGGCTAAAACGAGGAGACGACAAGACGGATCCGATCCTGCGCTCAGCAACTGCAACTTCCAGTTGTTGCAGTTCCTGTTCTGTCGTTTCGTCTTGGACAGTGAAATCTGCATCGCCATCCGCGCTCGACTCCATCAGCCGCTCAGCGACAGCAGCCGCTACATCCAAGGTGGCACCCGCGAGGACGAGGGAGTTCCGTATCATCGCCGACCTCCCGGATAGAGGAACGTGATGTACTTGCCGTCGAGCGACACAGCAACGCAGCGAGACCGCGTCGGGGCGGCTTCGCGGTGACAACCGGAATGTTGCCAGCGCTCGCGCACATCCGTCGCGCGAGAAGGAGCCTTTGGGTGAAGGCTATTCACGATGTCCCTGTCTCTTCCTGATCTAATCCGAGAAGCCTCCTCGCGTCATCGCTCGGCATTGGTTCAACGCCTCGCGTCATGAACACGAGAGTGTAGTCCTCAGGTGGATCAGAACTTGCACACTCCACGATGCCGAGTTCGACGTCGATATGATTGACCGGGGCGCGACCATCGCGATAGGCGTAGAGGTAGAGGGAAATTATCGCATCAAGATCCTCGCCGTTCAGCACGGCCACCTGCTGGTTTTCAATGAACACGCGCTCGCGGTCCCTGTGTTTCTGATGTGGCTGGCATCGAACTACAATCGCCAAGTCGGCATCTCGCAAAACGAGCGATCGCGCCAAATTGAATCGCAATAGGAGCAACTCCAGGACGAAGTCCTTCGTCAGATCCTGTTCAATAGAGATTTCGCAACCGATGGCCCGGCCATTGACGGCGACGGGTGTGAGGAATGCCGAGAATGTCCGGCGTTCGCTTATCATCTTCCCTTGCCCACCGGCCAGTAGAAATGCCAGTTTTCCAACACCTGCCCGGTAACTGGGTCAAGTCGCTCAAGGTGGACGTGGTTTCGAAGCGTATCTACCGGCTTCGCCCTATACTGCCATCTCCCGTTTATGCTTCGGAGTTTGTTTGGGCCAACGGTCACGGGATTTCTGCCTATAGCTGTTCGAGCTGTTGCTCTAGCAGCTCCCTCACTAGGAAAGAGTGCGCTACGAGGCACCCCACCCTGGATGTCCAACGGATACTTTGCCGCACACCCATTATTGTGCGTCAGCGTCGACAGTTCGCCGACGTAGTACACGTGGTCGGCCTCGACCGTCAGATTGTACACGCGGTGGATGCCCTCGTCCCGCTGGAGGCTCACCACCGTCATCGGCTGGCCGTCGAGTCCGCGCAGGGTGTCTCCGAGGTCGAGCTCAGAGGCGCTCTGCCAGCCCTCGGCCTCGTCGTAGAACTTGTGCCAGCCGGTCACGCCCAGCGTCTCCAGGTCGCCCTGCGCGTTGCGGACCGTCAGGTCGAAGACGAAGTTGTTCAGGTGGCTGACCGTGGTTAGCACCACCCGGCCGGGCCCGTCGGCGATCTCCGGCACCGCCTCGATCGCCAGCACCTGCCCTTGCAGGTCTTCGGGAGCGCCCATCTCGACCAGATCGAGCGGCAGGTCGACATAGGCGCCTTGAACGGCGCCGTTGGCTTCGATCCACTGCGGCGGCTGGAGCGTCTGGATCTCGAAGATGTCGATCGTGCCGTCTTCCCACTCCTGCTCAGCGCGGATCGTCAGAAGACGCCACGTGTCCGGGTTCACCGCGGTCGCGTACGGGTCGACGTCAGCAGAGCCGTTATTGCTCTGGCCACCGTCGGTGGCCACGCGGTCGCCGACGCGCACGTCCTCAATCGCTGTCAGCTCCCCATCACCCTCGCGCACGGGTGTGCCGGCGACGAAGCAGAAGCCCCTTGCAAGCCCTTCTGCCAGTTCATCCGAAGACCCTAACGCCCTCCCAGCCCTACCGAGACTAACCAACGCGGCTCCAAGGCCGAGCAAGGTTGCGTCGATGAGTGCGGATTTCCCTGCCTCACCCCACTCGCGCTGATGAAGATGATCCATGGTTGCCCCGCCCGGCAGAGCGTGCAGAAGGATCTCCAGCCCGGTGGTCCGCATCTCGATCCAGGCAAGCGCCTCGTCCGCCTCGCTCTGTTCCTTGAGATAGGCGAGGCTCTGCGGCAGATGCTCGATCGCCTGCTCTTCGCTGTGATATGTCAAGCCATCAGTCGGCACCATGCGACCATCTTCGGTCCAGATCCACACCATGATCCCGCTGGCAGTCTGAATGAAGACGAAAGGGCTCACTTCGTCCGACGAGTGCGCCATCGCCGTCGGGCCATTCCGGCCACGCCCGTAGCCGACCAGCACCGTCTCCCCCTCGCCCTCCGGCACATTCGCCGGAGCCACGAGCGTCTGGTCGGAAGGAGCCAGGGGGCCGAAGTCTCCGAGCGCCGGCGCGAACCCGGCGATGTCCCCGTAGCTCAACCCCAGCGGATCGACATGATTCCCCGGCCCGCCGCCGTACGCCTGGTAGCGGTTGGCCCCGTCGATGTACCCCAGCGGATCCTGGCTGGTGAACCGCCCCAGCGCCGGGTCGTACGGCCGCAGCCGACTGTCGTAGAGACCGGTGGCGGGGTCGAACCGCAGCCCCTGATGGCCGTGGACGAAGCCGACGTCGCTCTCGCCGTCGGCGTCCGCCGTCCAGTTGGCATCGAGCACCGTCCGCATGCCGTAAGGATCATACCCGTACCGCTCGATGACGTTGCCCGAGGCGTCGGTCAGGGCGGTAACGTTCGTCCACCTCGCTTCGCAGTGGCAACGGCATACTGGCCGCGACACAAACTCTGGGTCCTATTCCGTCGGCTTGCCTCTGCCCTCGAATACTCCAAGCAACATGACTCCCTCGATACGATATGATCCGGAAGGCGTTATTAGATACTCCGGACTGACCATGTAGTCGAATGATACGTCATCCTCGTAGATAACGCGAACGATGTAGCACCCGCCTTGCTCGGCATGTACCTCTACTGGGCCCTTGCTTATGGCAGTGTTGACGATATCTAACACCGTGCGATAGCTAACAGCGTCAGTTCGCGACACCGAGTATCCTCGTCCGTTCACCCATGCTCGGAACTCGCCGACACTCTGGCTAAGTGGCGGTAGTGCTGTGCGGGGAGTCGAGTTACAACGCGCCTGTGCAAGACAAAATCCGCCGGCGAAAACGACTGTGAGGATCAGCAGTGCGCCGATTGACCTTGTCGTCCTCTCTCGTGTCATGCGGTTCATCCCCCTCTGCATCGCGACGTGTTCGATGGGTGGACCCTAACTGGCTTCAATCCTTCTTACGATCGGGGTCAGTCTCAGTGACAGGCGGCAACGGCCCGCCAGGGTAACGGCGGTTCCAAAGATCGGTGAAGGGGTTCGCTAAGTTGGCGAGGGCCTTATCTGTGTCGTCGGTAGTGCCAACCACAGAAATTCCAAGAATGTCAGCGAGAAGCTGGAGAAAGCGTTCGTCGGCACCCGTGTGGCAACTCCAAAGGACTAGTTCGGCGTCGCGGCCAAGGTACGGTCTCAGCTCCCGCAGTTTTTCCACAACCTTTGGATTGTAGTGCTCGCTCGCAGGGTCAATCATGTCGCGTGTGAGCCCCACCTGGACAAGTCGCCCATCTCTTTCTACGTATCCAAGCGTTACCGAGCCGACGTTCCCATGCGCTCGAACCACAATCCTCGTCAGATACACCTTATCGCTTTTAAGTACCTCGCGCCGCGTCTTGACTGCCTCGATAAGCTTATCCACCATGTCGTACACGCCGGTGACCTTGAGCGTCCAAGAATCACCAACGACGTATGAATACCACCGGGACGAGAATAATGCCCAATCCGTAACACCTTCGGCCTTTCTCTTGGCCGCCGGATCGGGCACGATGCCGATGTCGACGCTGCTGCCCTGAACGCCCGGGGCGGGAACGTTATCCTTCGGGTCCGCATCATCCGATTCCTCGTAGTCGATCAGCACCGTCTCCCCGGTTCCTGCAACCCCCGCCGGAGCCACGAGCGTCTGGTCGGCAGGAGCCCATGGGCCAAAATCACCGAACGCCGGCGCGAACCCGGCGATGTCCCCGTAGCTCAGGCCCAGCGGATCGACATGATTCCCCGGCCCGCCGCCGTACGCCTGGTACCGGTTGGCCCCGTCGATGTATCCCAGCGGGTCCTGGCTGGCGAAGCGGCCCAGCGCCGGGTCGTACGGCCGCAGGCGGCTGTCGTAGAGGTCGGTGGCGGAGTTGTACCGCAGCCCCTGGTGGCCGTGGACGAACGCGACATCGCTCTCGCCGTCGGCGTCCGCCGTCCAGTTGGCATCGAGCACCATCCGCATGCCGTACGGATCATACACGAACCGCTCGATCACGTTGCCCGAGGCGTCGGTCAGGGCCGTGACGTTGAAGTTGGCGTCGTGCAGCACGTACACGCGCTCGCCGCCGCCGGCGTCTCTCACGTCCCCGTCGCCGTCGGTGTCCCGGTCGCGCAGGATCATGGCATCGACGTACACCGGGCTCCAGACGTACTGAGCCTGCGTCTTGCCCGTGGCGGCGTCGCGCTCCTCCAGCACCTGCCAGTTGGCGGAGTAGATGAGCTGGCTGCCGTTCTGGCCGATGCGGCGGTAGAGGGCGTCGTACTCGTAGCTGCCGATGACCTGGCTGGCCGAGTCGGACACGCGGACCAGCCGGCCCCAAGCGTCCCAGACCAGCGTGTTGCCGCCCTCGTCGGTCGTCATCTCGCGGTGACGTTCTTCCAGTTGCCGCCACCCGCCGCCGGGGAACCCGATCCCGGCGGCACATCCAATCGTACCGCCCCCGGCCGACCGTCCCGCGGCGGCTCAACGTGGCGACGGGTCTCCGTCGAGAC
Source organism: Planctomycetota bacterium (assembly GCA_023417885.1). Lineage (GTDB taxonomy): Bacteria > Planctomycetota > Phycisphaerae > Tepidisphaerales > Tepidisphaeraceae > JAEZED01. The sequence continues at coordinate 14,034 of JAEZED010000092.1, read as the reverse complement.
GAACGAGGCCAGGCAGCCTGAGTTGTCAGTTAAAGTTGTCAAAGAGCAACAGCCCGATGCGGCAAGGGCTTGGCCGGCCTCCGCCGCCCACCGTACATCCCGCCTTACGTAACTGGAACGAAGCTCACGCCTGTCACCTCGTGGCGCTCCAACAGGTCGCGTACTTCTTCCGAGCAGACAAGCGCGATCGGCCATTCGGAGGGGCGTAAAATCTTTGCGTCACCGACTTTCGATGGATCGATGTGCAAACCGATCACCATGCGGTAACTTCCCGCCTTTCCCGGCTCGCCCACGCCTTCGGCATCCTCCTTGGTCCAGCGTTGAATGATCGTCCGCGTCTCGTCCACACACGGCATCGATCGGAACACGTTCAGCACGTAGTGAGGTTCGCCCACGTTCTGAATTGTTACCGGGAACAACTGCACGTCGTTGGGACACAACCGGGCCACGGCTAGCGCGAGCTCCTCGCTAAGAATCGGGATGCTGAAGACGGCGAACGTGAAGCTCACCCGCCGCCCCGGCCACTCGCTCCATATACCGGCTCGTAGTGGCTGGTCGAACGCATATGTCTCCGCGTTGTCCGCGAGCACGCCGGGAATGATCTTCCCGCCGTCGGGTAGTAGCAGCGGATTGAGTTGCCACCGCGGTGGATCGTCCTCGCTTTGCTCCGTAATCTTGAAGTACTTCATGCGTTCTCTACCCTCGATCTACTTGACGATTCCGCGCTTCCGCAGGTCCGTAACCGTGTTGGTCACCAGTGTGTGCAGTGGGCTGCCGGGAGTAGCGACATTCGCTTGCCTCTTTCACCAGAACCAATACCACGGCCGACCCTTCTTCTTGACCGTCCCCACCGGGGGTGCCGCCGGCCCTCCCGCCGCCGCCGGCGCGGGCGTGAGGGTGATGGTGCATGCGAATGAGCCTCCTCATGCGACATGGATCTGTAACCGGTCCTCGGCGGGAGTCCAGGAAATGGAACTCCGTAGTATGTCGGACCCCATTCGAGCAGGTTGATGGCTGGTGGAAGCGATCTACATTCGGTACCGGGCGGTACAGGAAGCTCGTCACGAAGCTGAGTCCAAAGCCAAAAAACTTTTCAGAGGGATGTACAAAGGCGCTTGTTGATGGCCATCTTGACCGACCGGAGCCGCCAGTCGATCACGATGACGGAACCCGAATCGGGGACCTGCTGGGCCTCCATCGCCGCACGCGGACTCTCCTGCCATTAGAACTTCAAGAACCAAAGCCTCTTCGCGTCCGCCGAGTCTTCGATCCACCCCTGCCTCCAACTCTCGTTGCATCTCTTTACGCATTGCGTTGCCTTCTTAATTAACGCCTCGTAATGGGAATCCTCGCGGTTGTGGAACAAGTGGTCGAATGTAATCCGATGCTGCGTAGGGCTCAAGCAGGTATATCAGTCCGTCATCACCGATTGAGAGGTAAATACGCAAAGGTCGAGCTGCCCGTGAGTTTATTCCCTCTGACGGCGGCATGGGTCGATCATAGGCTCGTACCTCTCCGTTTCTAATAATGACGAACGGTTTATCTGTTGTGTTGTAACGAAACTCTATCCTCTTTCCTGGCTCCAACCAATAGGAATGCCCTTCTGTTTGCACCTCTAGGTTTTGCCCCTGTATATCATTATGCAAGACTGCGAACAGGATCCGTGTGCATCCGCCGCAAGCGGACAAGCAGATCGCTACTGCGCAAACGAGCCATATGGATGAACGAAATGCTCTCATTGATCTCTGCCTAATTGGTTCAACGCGGCCACGCTACCATGGTTATGCGGCCCGTCTTCCAAGGGGTGCTCAGGACCAATCGGATTAAATCCCCTGAGACGCGTCAAAAGTGCCCCGAGACCATAGAGAGGCAGAAGGAATGGCCCAAGAATCTGATACTGTATCGTGTGGAGTCGTTCGTGCCTCCGCGTGTCCTCTGTCGGATCGTTTGGATAATGTATCGTGTTACCCAAGGTGAGTCCCAACCCGTTCGGATCAAAGAGCGGGTGGTTGAGCACCTCCAATGCGTTGTTCGCAATCCTGAGGCGAATCGCGATCCCATCACCGTTGACGATGTCCACGAAAACACCTGCGACTGTGTAGACCAAACCAATAGCAGTGTTGGGCACGAAGTTCCATACTTTACCGAGCGCGTCGAGCAGCCCATCGAGGAAACCATCGTCACCGTCACCACCGTTGTCCGGCTGCGGTCGGTCAAGATGGCCCTCAACGAGCGCCTCCATCGCCGCACGCAGTCGCTCGCGTTGCGCGGGGTCGTTGGAATCCTTGTGACGATCTGCGAGCTGCGCGTGACGTTCCCACATCTCGCGGCGCATGGCGTCGTACTGACCTAGGATCGCTAAGCTGCGCGCGAAGCTCGTCGAACGTTTGCGGCGAGCCGGCGTCGTGCAGCACGTGCCGCCCCCCTGCTGGCCGCCGCGCACACCCCCTCCTTCGCCGCCGACGCGAGCAGTCCAACCTAATCGTCCTTCCCGTTGCTTCTTTCAGACCGCTCCTGGCGTCGACGCAAATGCTCGTATCCTGAGGCTACCCATACGGCCACAAATACTAGTATGCCGATAGCCATGAAGAGACCCCAGATCGACTCGCCTACCAAAGCAAGCCATGGCAAATTCAAAGCGCGGCCAATCAGAATCATGGCCGCGGCGAACGTGAGGAGCGCCAGAATAAGCCCTTCCATAAACGTCAGGTCGCGCCCGGCAGTGACATGAGCGATCGATGAGCCGTCCCTACGGAATTTAACGGCCAGTGAATAAGTCCTCAAGCGCATGCTCGATATGTACTCGGGATGCGTGGCGCCACCCATCGTCCGGCCACTGTGGTTCGATTTGCGAACGTCCTCCTCTCCCTCAGCGCATTCTAATACCCATACGCACGAATGCAATGAACGCTACATACAGGGCCACCACGGCCAGGAACTGCGCGACCGGGATACCGACGGCGACGGGGACGTGAGAGATGCCGGCGGATCGGAGCGCGTGTACGTGCTGCACGACGCGAACTTCAACGTCACCAGGAGCATCGCGTCCATGTACACCGGGCTCCAGACGTACTGGGCCTGTGTCTTGCCCGTCGTGGCGTCGCGCTCCTCCAGCACCTGCCAGTTGGCGGACGGGTCGCTACGATGGGGGCCGATGGCCATACCCGACGTGATCCTGAAGGTCCGGATCTGGACGAAGATCATCCTGCTGGGGTTGGTCGTGCTCTACACGCTGCTGTTCGTCTGGAACAACAGCGACGAGCAGATCGACGTCTGGCTCTTCTTCAACACCAATCCCCGCGTCAACGTGCTCATCGCCCTGCTCGGGGCGTTCGTGCTCGGCGCCATGATGACCGTGCTCGCACGAATGGTCTGGAACACCGTGGCGCAGATGCGCACCGTCAGCGAACGCAACCGCACGGCCCGCCTGGAACGCGAGATCGCCGACATGCGCACCAAGGCCGGCTCCCTCCGGACGCGAGAGTCGCAGTAGCCAGAAGGCGGCGACGGGTTGTCGCGATTTCGCCTCCCGCGGACTTGCGTGGCGGGCGGGGACGGGTATCCTCTCGGGCACAACCCGAACTCCCCGGCCGTGGAACGGCCGGGCCGCCGGCGTCCAGATGGATGGGGCCGGTCGCGCAGCGTCCTTCCAGGCCTGCGCGCTTGCGCGTCACTCGAAAGGAGTCGAACTCATGAAGCGCATCTTCCCCGGCGCAATCGCCGCCCTCGGCCTCTCGGCTTCGTTCCTCGCCGGCGGCTGCCAGAACTCGATGTACGAGGAGAACGCCGCTCTGCACGAGCAGAACCGGTCGCTCCAGGCCCACCTCAGCGACTCGCGCGACGAGCTGCAGACCCGGCCCACCCAGGCTCAGCTCGCCAACCTCCAGTCGGCGCTGGCCGAGCGCGACAAGATGATCGCCGATCTCCAGGCGCGGCTCAACGCCCCGCAGGCCGACGGCACCCTCATCCCCGACATGGGCGAGAACGTCACCGTCGGCATCACGCCGCGCGGCGATCTGTCCATGAGCGTCGCCGGCGACGTCGTCTTCGCCAGCGGCTCGACCGCCATCAACAAGAGCGCCGAGGCCACCCTTGCCCGCATCGCGGAGGTCCTCAACCGCGACTACGCCGGCAAGACCGTCCGCATCGAGGGGCACACGGACACCGATCCGATCTCCAAGACCAAGAAGCTCTACAACGACAACCGCGACCTCTCCCTCCAGCGGGCCTACTCCGTCACCAAGTTCCTCGAGGGCAAGGGCGTCCAGCCGGCGCGCATCGAGACCGTCGGCCACGGGGAATACCACCCCAAGGGCACCAAGAAGGAGTCCCGCCGCGTCGAGATCGTCGTCGTCCAGCCCAACGGCTGAGGCGGCCGCGACCTGCAACCGACCCGAACCGGCGCCCGCCTACAGTGGCGGGCGTTTTTTCGTTCGGCGCGAACCGGTTCCAGCAGGCCTCACGACGTTGCTCGCGATCCTCAACTACGGCATGGCGAACCTGCGGAGCGTCCAGAAGGCGTTCGCCGCTGTCGGGCACGACGCGCGCATCGTGGAGCAGCCGTCCGAGGCGCTGCGGGCCGACCGCCTCGTGCTCCCGGGCGTCGGGGCGGCGGGGGACGCGCTGGCGAAGCTGCGCCAGCGCGGGCTCGACGAGGCGCTCCTGGCGCACATCGACGCGGGCCGCCCGTTCCTGGGGATCTGCCTCGGGCTCCAGATGCTCTTCGACATCTGCCAGGAGGGGGGCGAGCACCGGGGGCTGGGCGTGCTGCGCGGCAGGGTGGTCGCGCTGCGCCCGCCGACCCGGCTCGGGCTGAAAGTGCCGCACATGGGTTGGAACACGCTGGAGGTGCGCCGGCCCTCCCCGCTGCTGGCGGGGCTGCCGGAGGGGGCGAGCGTCTACTTCGTGCACGGCTACCACGCCCTCTGCGAGGAGGAGCAGGACATCGCCGCGGTAACAGACTACGGCGGGCCGGTGGTGGCAAGCGTCTGGCGCGGGAACGTGGTGGCGGCGCAGTTTCACCCGGAGAAGAGCCAGGCGGTGGGGTTGCGGATGCTGTCGAACTTCGCCGCGATGTGATGCGGGGCGCGGGGAGGGTTAGGATGCCGGCATGCCCGAGGCCGATCAGGAGCAGCGTCGCGTCGCCCTTCGCGTGGTGACGATGCCGCGCGACACGAACCATTACGGAACGATCTTCGGCGGCGTGATCCTGTCGTACATCGACCAGGCGGGCTTCGTCGAGGCGCGCAGCCACGGCGCCCACCGCTGGGTGACGGCGGCGATGGATCACATCGACTTCACCGCGCCGGTGCACCTGGGGGACATCGTGACGTTCTGGACGACGACGACGCGGCTGGGGACAAAGAGCGTGACGGTGCGCGTGGACGTGGAGGCGGAGCGCTACGACACGCAGCAGATCGTCCCCGTGACGACGGCGACGCTGACGATGGTGTCGGTGGACGAGTCGGGCGCGCCGATCCCGTTCCGCGCGGCGCCGGGGGCATGAGTCGGGACGTCGGGCGCGGGGGTCAGTCCCTGGCGCGCACGAGCAGGAATCGATGCCCGAACGCCTCCCGGTAGCGCGCCGGCACGTCCGCGCTGCGCGCCAGGTCGCGCGCCTCCTGCGGAAGCCACGCCTGGCGCACGCTCGCCCGCGCGTCGTGACGCACCATCGCACCCGAGAAGCGCGTGAACAGGGAGATCCAGGCCAGCGCCCGCCGACGCCGCAGGAGGTCGGCCAAGATCCACCCGCGCCGCGTCACCCGCTCCAGCTCGCGAATCACCCGAACCGCGTCCGCCGTCTCCAGGTGATGCAGGAACATCGCGCACGTGGCGTAGTCGAACGCCCCGTCCGCGAACGGAAGGCGCAGCGCATCGCCCCGCACCAGCGCCACCCCCGGCGCCCACGCCCGCGCCACCGCCAGCGTCACCGGATGCAGATCCAGCCCCACGCAGCGCACATCGACCCCGCGCCGGCGCCCCCATCGCCCGAGCGCCTCCGGCAGATCCCCCGACCCCGTCGCAACATCCAGCACCGTCACCCGAGCCCGCGAGCACCGCTCGCGCGGAGCCTCATCATCCAGATCCGCACCCCCACGCGCCCCCGCGACATCCCCCTCCACCAGCTCCCCCAGCGCCCGCACCGTCGCCGCGTTGTACCCCAGCAGGCGGTTGATGCGCCGAATGAACCCCAGCGACCGCCGCAGCGCCACTGGGTCAGCGCCGGGGGCGTCCATCTGCTCGTGCTCGCGCAGCTGTCGCGGCCCTTTGAATGACATCCGCCTCCGGGTTTGACATCGACCCGCCCCCGCCCCGGGCGCCTCATTCCGCCGACCCGCCCAGCGTGTCGCGCAGGCGCCGCACCAGCTCGTGCGCCTCGCGCGGGGAGATCGCGTCCGGATCGACCTCCTTCAGCTTCTTCTCCACCGCACGCAGCTCCTTTGAGGCCTGGTCTACGGTGAAGAGGGACATCTGCCAGTTGTCCGCCTTCGAGCGCGCGGGCACAGCGGCATCGAGCGCGGGGGCGGAGTCCCCGTGGTGCACTTTGAGATGTCCGAGCAGTTCGCCCGCCCGCTCCACGACCGGCCGCGGCACGCCCGCCAGCTTCGCGACCTGGATCCCGTAGCTCTGGCTCGCCGGGCCGTCCACGATGCGGTGCAGGAAGATGATCTGCTCCTCCCACTCCCGCACCGCCACGTTCAGGTTCTTCACCCCCGGCAGCCCGCCCGGCTCGTCGGCCAGCGTCGTCAGCTCGTGGTAGTGCGTCGCGAAGAGGCACCGGCAGCCGACCGTCGCCGCCACGTGTTCCGCGATCGCCCACGCCAGCGACAGCCCGTCGAGCGTGCTCGTGCCGCGCCCGATCTCGTCGAGGATCACCAGGCTCTTCTCCGTGGCGTTGTTGAGCAGGTTGGCGGTCTCGGTCATCTCGACCATGAACGTGCTCTGCCCGGCGTGGATCTCGTCGCTGGCGCCGATGCGCGTGAAGAGCTTGTCGCAGACGCCGACCGTCGCGCTGCGCGCCGGCACGTCGCTCCCGCACTGCGCCAGCAGCACGATCAGCGCCACCTGCCGGATGAAGGTGCTCTTGCCCGCCATGTTCGGGCCGGTGATGAGCTGGAGCGTGTCCATCGGCCCGAAGCTCGTGCCGTTGGCAACGAACTCGCTCCCCAGGCTCTGCTCCAGCACCGGGTGACGCCCGTCGACGATCTCCAGCACCCGGTCGTCCGTCACCTTCGGGCGGCAGTAGTCGCGCTCCAGCGACAGCGCCGCGAACCCCGCCAGCACGTCCAGACGCGCCAGCTTCGACGCCAGCTCCTGGAAGCGCCCCACGTGCGGCAGCAGCGTGTTGCGCACCTGCTCGAACAGCTCCTGCTCCAGCCGGACCGCTTTCTGCTCCGCCCCCAGCGCCTTGTCCTCGAAGCTCTTGAGCTCCGGCGTGATCAGCCGCTCTGCGTTCTTCGTGCTCTGCCGCCGCGTCCAGCTCGCCGGCGTCTTGTCCCGGTGCGTGTTCGTCACCTCGATGTAGTAGCCGAACACCTTGTTGAAGCCGATCTTCAGGCTCGGGATCCCCGTCTCCTGCGAAAGCTGCTGCTGGTAGTTCGCCAGCCACTGCTGGCTGTCGCGCCCGATGCTGCGCAGTTCGTCCAGCTCCTTCGAGAAGCCCCGCGCGATCACGCCCCCCTCGCGAAGGTGCGGCGCCGGCTCCGGCTGGATCGCCCGCCGCAGGAACCCCGCCTGCTCCCCGCAGAACTCCGCCATCCCCGGCAGATCCCCCGCGGCGGCCGGCACCTCGCGCAGCGCTTCCAGCAGCGCCGGGATCGATGAGAGACACGCCCCCAGCGCCGAAAGGTCGCGCGGGTTGGCGCGGTTCACCGCGAGCCGGCCCACGATCCGCTCGATGTCGCATGCCCCGGCCAGCCGCTCCCGGATCCGCCGAAGCGCCCCCGGATCGCGGCGCAGCGCAGCCACGCCTTCCTGGCGCGCCTCGATCCCCTTCACGTCCGTCAGCGGGGCGCGCAGCCATTCGCGCAGCAGCCGGCCGCCCATCGCCGTCTGCGTCCGGTCGATCGCCGACAGCACCGACCCGACGTGTCCGCCCGTGCGCACCGTCCGGTCGATCTCCAGGCTCCGGTAGCTCGCCGGGTCGATGCGCAGGTGCTCCCCAGGCTCGAACCGCACCGGCGTGCGCAGGTGACCGACCGAGTCCCGCTGCGTCTCCTGGAGATAGCTCAGCACCGCCCCGATCGCCGCCGTCGCCGGCTCGTCATCCTCGAAGCCGAACCCCGTCGCCGTCGAGACGCCCCATTGGCGCGACAACTCCTCCAGCCCGTGGCGCTCGCCAAACTGCCAGCCCGGACGGCTCACCGTCGAGGGAATCCCCCGCTGGCGCACCAGGAAAGCCGTCGGGTGCTCCTCGCCCCCCGGCGTCTCCGGGATCAGCACCTCCGCGGGCGAGAGCCGGGCGATCTCGTCCAGCACCGCCGACTCCTCCCCCGTCATCGCCACCACCTGCCCCGTCGAAAGCTCCGCCCACGCCAGTCCCACGCGCGCCACGCCCGCGGCCGAGCGCCGGGCGTTGCCGAACGCCACCGCCGCGAGGAAGTTGCCGCGCGGGCCGTCCAGCAGTGAGTCGTCCGTCAGCGTTCCGGGCGTCACGAGGCGCGTGACGTCGCGCTTCACGACCCCCTTGGCCTGCTTCGCGTCCTCCACCTGCTCGCAGATCGCCACGCGATGACCCGCGGCGATCATCTTCTTCAGGTAGCTGTCGACGCTGTGAAAGGGCACGCCCGCCATCGGCACCCCGGCGGTGCGCTGCGTCAGCGTGATTCCCAGGACGCGGCTGGCGAGCTTCGCGTCGTCGTAGAACAGCTCGTAGAAATCCCCCATCCGGAAGAAGAGCACGTAGTCGGGGTGCTGCTTCTTGAAGCGCACGTACTGCCGCATGGCCGGCGAGAGCCGGGCCTCGTCCGCCTCCGGGACAGGAGAATCGGCGCTGGGGATCGCGGGCGAAGACATCGTCGGACGGATCATAACCAAAGCCCTGCCGCGATCCGTCCCCTGGAGGCGGGCGCGGCGGTGAGGGTGCGGGGAATCAGGCGGCGCGGGCTAGTATCCGCCCGCGGGGGCGACGGGGCCAAACGCTTCTGAACATGCGACACCTGCCCGCTCTCCTGCTCGCCAGTGCCCTGTTCTGCCTCGCCTGCGGGCCCGCCGAGGCGCCCGAAACCGCCCCCGACGCGGCGGCAGGCACCATCCGCATCGCCACCTGGAACGTGGAGAACTGGCGCGACCACTTCGACGCCTGGCGTCGCCGGCGCCAGCGCGCGCGCGACGAGGCCGAGGCGCGCCAGAAGCAGATCGAGGCCTTCCAGAACGACGAGGACAACTGGGAGATCGCGCAAGTCCTGCTCGACCCAGAGTTTGCCCCGGACATCGTCGTCGTCCAGGAGGGGTGCGCCCAGGAGGAACTCGAGCAGTTCAACCGGGAGTGGCTCGGCGGGGCGTTTGCGACCCTTCGCGTCCTGCCCAGCAACGACGAGCGCGGCCAGACCCTGGCGATCCTCCTGCGGGAAGGATTCGAGATCGTCGAGATCGATGCCGATCACCACCGCCTGCCCGATCCGGATGACCTGAACCCGCGCAGCGATCGCCTCTTCGCGCGCGGGCCCGCGTTTGTGCTCGTGCAGACGCCCTCCGGCAACCGGCTCTGGGTCGGCACCAATCACCAGAAGAGCAAGGCCGGGGAGGACGGCCTCGCGGACACGCGCTGGCGCAACGCCGAGGCCCTGGCCACGCGACGCATCATCCAGGATCTCGCCGCCCGCTCCGACGGGGCGGCGGGGGTCGTTTTCCTCGGCGACCTGAACGACCAGCTCGGCATCCAGGCCTGGGAGCTGGAAGGGGGCGGCGACACCGTCGCCAACCTCGTCGGGCCTCCCGAGGCGGGCCTGGAGCTGGCAACCCGCAAGCTCGCGGAGGAGGGGGTCGCCTCCTACATGGGCTACTGGCGCCCGACCTACCGCGGGCTCATCGATCACATCGTGATCACGCAGGACCTCGCCCCCTCGGTGGGGCAGGTGGCGGTCTTCGACTCTGCCTGGGCCCGCGTCGCCAGCGACCACCTGCCCGTCTACATCGATCTGCGGCTCGACGGAGATTGACCGGGCGCGCGGCGTGCGGTTTGTCGCATCGCCCCGTGCCGGGCCGCGATCCGGGCGCAAGAATCGGCCATGTTCAAGCCCCTCGTCATCGCCCTCTGGATCCTGGCGGGCCTGAGCATCGCCGGCTACGCCTGGATGCGCGCCAATCGCCCGGCGCCGCCGGCCCAGGGCGGGCAGGACATCGAGATCGTCGTGCGCGACGAGGCGGGCAACACCGTGGATCTCCAAGCCCTTCCGCCCCTCTTCGCGACGCCCGCCTTCGAGCTGACCGATCACCACGGGCAAGCGTTCAGCAGCGAGCAGCTGAAGGGGAAAGTCTGGATCGGCTTCATCTTCCTGACGAATTGCCCCACCGGCGCCTGCCCGGTCATGGTGGGGAAGATGGCCAAGCTCCAGGAAGCGCTGCCCGACGAGCGCGTCCACTTCGTCAGCTTCAGCGTCGACCCGGAGCGCGACACGCCCGAGGTCCTGGCGACATATGCCGAGGAGGTCGGCGGCGCCGGCGTCTCCGATCGGTGGCACCTGCTCACCGGCGGATCGCGCAAGCAGATGGCCGACCTCGCCGCCTCGATGAAGCTGGCGGTGGGGGAGGACTTCGGCCACAGCACCGTCTTCCTTCTCGTAGACGGCGACGGCATGGTGCGCGGCCTCTACGGCAACGACGACCCGGAGGGCATGGCCCGTCTCCAGGAGGCGACGCGCCGTCTCCTGGAGATGGAGAGCGGGAGATGAACGGGGCGACGAAGAGACGGAGAGGCGAAGAGACGGAGAGACGAAGGGTGCCGGAGACGAAGCGACGGAGGGGGACGGAGCCGGCACCGTGCACGATCTGAGCAGCCCGTGGCTGAGATCGATCCGGCCTTTGCGCGCTCTTCGCGGCTTTGCGCCTTTGCGATCTCCGCCTGCATCGAACCAGCGAGCGATCTCAATGGAAGGCAAGGAGTTCTTCGCGGCCCTGAATGCCAGCCTCAACGGGCTGAGCACGCTGCTGCTCATCTCCGCCTACATCGCCATCCGCCGCCGGCGCTACCGCACGCACGGCACGCTGATGATCAGCGCTTTCCTCGTCAGCAGCGTCTTCCTCGCCAGCTACCTCCACAGCCGCTACAGGTATGGCGAGCTCACGACCGAGATGCTCGGCCTGGAGCCGGGCTTCCTTCGGACGCTCTACCTCGTCGTCCTGATCCCCCACGTAATCCTCGCGGCGGTGATGCTGCCGATGATCTTCATGGCGATGTTCCGCGCCTCGCGCCGCCAGTGGCGGCTTCACACGCGCTGGAGCCGCCCGGCCCTGGCCATCTGGCTCTACGTGAGCGTCACGGGCGTGATCGTCTACTTCCTGCTCTACCACATCATCCCCGCTGCCGTCGAGCGCGGCGCGTGAGCAAGCCCCGTCGCCGCCGGCTACCGTCTGGCGTGAGCGAGACATCGCAACTTCCCCCGCACGGGCATGACCCCGTCCTGCCGGACGAGACGCTCGCTTACCTGGACCCGCAGCCGGGGGAGACGATTCTCGACTGCACCCTCGGGCGCGGCGGGCACGCCACCCTCATCGCCCATCGCCTCGGCCCGGGCGGCCTGCTCATCGGCCTCGACGCCGACCCGCGCAACCTCGACCACGCGCGCCGGCGCCTCGCCGATGCGCCCTGCCGCGTTCACCTCGCCCACGCCAACTTCTCCCGGCTCGGCGCGGTGCTCGACGACATCGGCGCGACGGGGGTGGACGGCATCCTCGCGGACCTGGGCGTCTCGACCAACCAGCTGCTCGACGCCGGGTATGGCCTGGGCTTCTCCGAAGCCTTTGCCGAGGCGCCGCTGGACATGCGCCTCGACCCGGATCTGCGCGACACCGCCGCCGACCTGCTGCGCCGGTGGGATGAGAAGACGATCGCCAACGTCCTGTATTCCCTTGCGCAGGAACGCTACAGCAGGCGAATCGCGCGGAAAATTGTCGAAACACGGCGCCGCCGGCCGATCTTGACCGTGGGTGATCTGGCCGGCCTGGTGCGGGGGTGCGTCCCCCGTGAGCGGCGCCCGCACGGGCCGCGGTCCAGGGCGCCGATCGACCCGGCGACGCGGACGTTCATGGCAATGCGCATGGCCGTCAACCGCGAGCTGGACGCGCTGGCGTCGCTGCTCGACGAGGCGCCGCGGCGCCTGGTCGTCGGCGGAAGGCTGGTCGTGATCAGCTTCCACAGCGGCGAGGACCGGCTCGTGAAGCAGGCCTTCCGCGACGCCGCGGGGCTGGGACGGCTCGACGTGCTGACGAAGAAGCCCGTCACGCCCTCCGAGGCCGAGATCGCCCGAAACCCGCGCGCCCGCTCCGCCAAGCTCCGCGCGGCGCGGCGGACGCCGGGAGCCGCCTGAGGCGCAAGGAGTGCGCCGGCGCACCAACCACCACCACCCACGGGGTCGGCATGACACGCGAAGCGAAAATCGGACTGCTGGTCGCACTGGCCTTCCTCCTGGTCATCGGGATCCTCCTGAGCGACCACGTCAGCACCGCCACACGCGAACCTCCGGCGCCCCTTTCCGGCATCGAGCAGAACATCCGCGGCTCCACCAGCGCCCCGGGCGCCGGCGTCACGCCGAACATCAACACCCCGCCCGTCCTCCCCGAGCAGACCGTCGCCGCCGAGACGTCGCCCTACGTGCTCGACCCGCGCACCGGCGCCGGCGGCATGCAGGTGGGCGTCGGCCAGCCCGAGCTTGCCGGCGGCCCCGTCGCACGCAACACCGACCCATGGACGAACGAGCAGGGGGGCGCCCAGCAGCCCGAGATCAACATCGGCGCCAACATGCTCGCCGGCACGCCCGAAGCGCTCCAGCAGGCGGCGCGCGAGGCGGGGGAGGAGCTCGTCCCCGTCGGCAACGCCGGCGGCGCGGAGACGCTCATCAATCACCCCCCGATCTCGCCGCAGACCCAGCCGGACTCCGGCGGCGACACCCTGGCGGGCGTGAAGGAGTACAAGATCCAGCCGGGCGACAGCCTCTCGAAGATCACGGCCAAGTTCCTCGGGCGCGACAACCCGGCCAACCGCGCGATCATCTACCAGCTCAACCCGGACTTGAAGGCCAACCCCAACCGGATCATCGTCGGCAAGACCTGCCAGGTGCCCGCCGGGCCGGATGCCGTCGAGAAGCTCCGTACCGGCGCGAAGGAAGCGTCCGTCCCGCAGCGCACCGCCTCGAACGATCCGCCGCGCCGGCAGCAGCAGGAGAGCGCCGGGAAGACCTACACGGTGAAGCCCGGCGACACCCTCTGGCAGATCGCCGCCGACCAGCTCGGCAGCGGGGTGCGTCACAAGGAGATCCTGAAGCTCAACAGCAGCCTGATCAAGGACGCAGACGACATCGTGGTCGGCATGAAGCTGAAGCTCCCCGCGTGAGCAGGCGCTGACCTCACCGCGCCGCTCCCGGTCACCCGCACCGAAAGTCCCACCGAGATGCTCCGACTCCTCCTGGCCATCGTCGCCGGCCTCGCCATCGCGGGAACGCTCCTGCTCATGCGACAGCAGCGGCTGGAGCTTCAGCACGACTGCAACCGCCTGCACGACGCGATGCTCGACGAGCAGAAACAGCTCTGGCGCCAGCAGGTGCAGATCGCGGCCGCTGTCGCCCCGGGCGCGCTCAAGGCGGTGCTCGCCGACCACGAGCTGCGCACGGCCCCCGAGGGGGAGGTGTCGATCACGGCCTGGGACGAGCTGATGTCGTCTCGCCTCGAGGAACTCGCCGCCCGCACCGCCTCGGCGCGCACCCCCGCGGACGCTCCGGCCCCGACATCCGCCGGCTCCACCGACTGGAGCCTGCTGGAGTAGGGGCAGGCAGCGACACGCCTGCACGTCGACGTCACAGAACGATAAGACGCCGGCCC
>JAEZED010000087.1 GCA_023417885.1 Planctomycetota bacterium | reverse complement strand
GTGGTGGGGGCGCTCCCGGGCCCCCCACGGGTGCCGGGAGGCGATCATCGTCGGCCGCGTCCGAAAGCAACACCTCCACGTGCGTAACGAGCTGCTCTGGGCGCTGCGCCAGGTGCCCGACTTCACGACCTTCTGGGCCTGGTTCACCATCCTGCGCAAGGATCGCCGCAGCGACACGGCCCTGCGCGCAACGGCCGACGCCCTGGCCAAGCGAGGCATCACCTTGATCGACTCCACCGCCTACACGAAGGATCACCTCGCCGCCGAAGGCGTCATGGGCCGGCTTCAGCCGGACGAGCGCCAGCGCGCCGACATCGAGCGCGGTTGGGAGGTGTGCGGCTACATGACGCGGCAGGACATCGGCCAGGCGGTGGGGGTGAAGGATCGCGACATCATCGCCGTCGAAGCCGTCGAGGGGACCAACCGGATGATCGAGCGTGCCGGCGCGCTGTGCCGCGGCGGGGGGTGGACGATGGTCAAGCGCGCCAACACACGGGAAGACATGCGGCTGGACGTGCCGAGCATCGGCGTGCACACGATCCAGAAGCTCAAGTCCGCCGGCGCGACCTGCCTCTGCGTGGAGGCGGGCAAGGTGATCCTGCTGGAGAAGCCGAAAGTCATCGAGGCGGCGGACCGGGCCGGGATCGTGGTCATCGGCAGGAGCTGACGCATCGCGGCGCCCCCGCCGAACCCCGTCTCCCGGCCGCCTCGCACTCACTCACGCGCATCTGATAGTGACCGGCCCGCAGCCGGGTCCAGATCGCGAGCAGGTGACCATTGCGCGCACGCCGCCGACGAACGGCCCCCATTTCCGCCTGCGTAACATGACGGCATGCAGGTGACCATCCGACTCTTCGCTTCCGCGCGCGACGCCGCCGGATGGGAACGGCAGGTGCTGGATCTGCCCGAGGGCGCAACCATCGCCTCCGCCCGGCAGAAGCTGCGCGGAATCATCCCTGACGCCACGCCCCTCCTCGACTCCGCCGCCTTCGCGCTCAACCAGCGCTACGCCCGCGCCGACGACCGCCTCACCGACGGCGACGAGCTCGCCATCCTTCCTCCGGTGAGTGGAGGCTGATGATCGGAGCCGCTCGTGGGAGTGGTCACTGAACGATGCGCATTCGAGCCCTCAACCCGGCGGATCACGACGAGTGGGCGCGCCTGCGCCTCGCGCTCTGGCCCGACTGCGGCCCGGATCTGCCAACCGAGATCGACGAATACCACGAGAAGGGCCTCATCGGCGGGCTGCGATCGCAGGTGCTCGTCGTCGATCGCGGCGACGGCCGGCTCGGCGGGTTCATCGAGGCCTCGCTTCGCCCGATCGCCTCCGGTTGCCGCACGAGCCCGGTGGGATATGTCGAGGGGTGGTACGTCGATGAGGATCTCCGCCGGCGCGGGCTCGGGCGCGCGCTCGTCGACGGCGCGATCGACTGGGCGAAGCGGCACGGTTGCCGTGAGATCGCCTCCGACTACGAGTTCGACAACACCACAAGCCGCGCCGCCCACGCGGCGCTGGGTTTCCGACCCGCCGCGCGCGAGGTCGCGGTCCTTCGCGCTGCGCCTGATGCCGCGCGGAGCGAAACGGTCGATGCCGTCGGGCTCATGCCCTTCGATCTCCGAAGCGAGACGGCGGTGGCTTTCGTGACCGACCCAGCGGCGGGGGGGATCGCCCTCTTCGCAGGCACGACCCGCGCTGAGACGAGTCCCGACGGGCGCGAGCTGCTCGCGCTCGACTACGAGGCGTATCCGGAGATGGCCGAGCGCCAGTTGCGCGACCTCGCCGCCGGCGCGCGGTCCCGCTGGCCGATCCTGCGCCTGGTGCTGCTGCACCGGACAGGCCGCGTGGCGCTGGGGAAGGCGAGCGTGCTGATCGCGGTGAGCACGCCGCACCGGCCCGAAGCGTTCGAGGCGTGCCGCTGGCTGATCGACACGCTAAAGGCGGACCTGGCGGTCTGGAAGAAGGAGATGTGGGCCGGCGCCGCCGCGACATGGGCGAAGCCGAACCGCGAATGGCGCCGGGGCGATGTCGAAGGATGAGTCGCGGGGAGGAGGTTGGTTCCGCGTATGGCGGGGCCGGCCCTTATCATGCGACGCGTGCCGGTGATCCTGCTGTCCATCCTCTACTGGCTGTGCCTGGCGACATGGTTCGGCTCGGCCGTCTTCGTGGCGGTGGCGGCGCCGACGATCTTCCGCACCGTCCGCGAGAACGACCCGCTCCTGCCGACGGTGCTGAGCGTGAACCTGGACGGGCAGCACGGCACCCTCCTGGCCGGCAGCATCGTGAACGGCCTGCTGGCCAGCCTGTCGCGCCTCGCCTTCATCTGCGCCGGCGGGCTGCTGGTGGCCTTCGTCGGAGAGTGGGTGCTCGTGACCCGCGGGCAGAGGGCCGACTGGGTGCTCCCGCTCGTGCGCTCCGCCCTCTACGTCGCGGCGGTGGCATTGGTGGTGTACGACGTGCGGTTCGTCCGCCCCAAGCTGGAGGAGGCGCGAAGGACATACATCGACAACGCCGACGACCCGGACGTGGCCAACCCCGCGCGCGACCGCTTCGAGCAGTACGGCCGGGAGAGCGTGACGATCCTCCAGTTCCTGATCTTCGTGCTGCTGGGCCTGGTGCTCTTCAGCGGGATCGGCCTCGCGCAGGGCCGCGGGATTTCCATCGGGTTCGGGTGAGCCATGGCGAAGGAGTCGGCAAAGACGAGGCAGCGTCGCGAGCGCGTGGAGCGGATCCTCCCGATCCTCCACGAGACGTACCCCGACGCGCGGTGCAGCCTCGACTTCACCACCCCGCTGGAGCTGATCGTCGCGACCATCCTCTCCGCCCAGTGCACCGACGAGCGCGTCAACCGCACCACGCCAGCCCTCTTCAAGCGCTACCGCACCGCCCGCGACTACGCCGGGGCCGACCTCGACGAACTGGGCGCGATCATCCAGAGTTGCGGCTTCTTCCGGCAGAAGGCGAAGAGCATCAGGTCGATGGCGACCTCGCTCGTCAAGCAGCACGGCGGCGAGGTTCCGCGCACGATGGACGAGCTCACGAAGCTCGCCGGCGTCGGCCGCAAGACCGCGAACGTCGTCCTCGGCAACGCGTTCCACATCAACGAAGGGGTGACGGTCGATACGCATGTCGCCCGCGTCTCCGCGCGCCTCGGCCTGACGAGCCACGACGATCCGGTGAAGATCGAGCAGGACCTCATGCCCATCGTTCCGCAGGCGGAGTGGTGCATCTGGTCACACCTGCTCATCGCCCACGGCCGCGCGATCTGCCGCGCGCCAAAGCCCCTCTGCGAGCAATGCCCGCTCCTGGAGCATTGCCCGACCGGCCCGAAGGTGCTCGCCGAGCGCGCCAAGTCCGCCGCCCCGAAGCGGAAGACGAGGGCGCGCCCGGCAGCGAATCAACGCCGCACAACGCGGTAGATCACACCATCCGCCAGCTGCGTCGCCTCCAGCGTGTAACGCTCGCGAAGCTGCTGCTGCGTCACCAGGAAGTCGTCACGGTCGATCGCGTGGAAGTAGGCGACCACGCCGCCGCTCGCCTCGAGATCTGACATCGCCTCGGCAAGCTGGTCGCGCCAGCGCGTGTTCGGGCGGTTCACCGTCCGGTAGCGCGTCATCGGCAGGGGAGTCGCCTCGCGCCCCGCCAGCAGCAGCACGACGTCGGCGGCGTTGGTGAGGATGGGCGTCTCCGCCGGCAGCGCGCGGAGGTGGGCGATCGTCTCCGAATCGCGCCACGCGGGCGTGGCGTAGCCGATCCCTTCGTTCCCGAGTCGCCGCGCCTCGCCGATCCCAGTGAAAGCGTTCCACCCGACCACCACCGCGATCGCGATTCCGGCGACCGCCGCGCCGAAGCGCCCGCGGCGCGCCAGCCGCGATACGGCGCCCGCAAGGAGCACCACCACCAGCGGCAGCAGCGGCAGCCAGATCCGCCCGCCCAGCGGGATCGCCGCGTCCAGCCACGCGCGCGAGGCCAAGATTCCGGCCGCGTACGCCAGCGCCATCGTGCACAGCGCAAGCTCGAAGCGATGACGCCACGCCCGCCCGCCGCGCCGCGCGGCGAGCAGCAGGGGCGGGCGCACCATGATCCACCCACCCACCAGCAAACCGAGGATGGCGCAAATGTGCAGGGACGCGCCCGGAGCGAACCAGCCGCCCCACGTCGCCGGGGCGAGAAGCAACTCCTCGCTCCCAGCCGGATGCCACCGCACGACCCGCGCCGCCTCCGCATCGCCCGCCAGCCAGCGCCACGCCAGCCACGGCCCGATCGCGAGCGACCCCGCTAGCGCCGCCCGCGCCAGGTGTCTGCGCCGGCGCGACGAATCCGCAACTGCCTGAAGCAGCATCGCCAGCGTCAGACCCGCTCCGAAGAAGAGCCCCGCATGGCGAACGAGCGCCGACATCCCCAGCAGCAGCCCCGCTACCACCAGCGACCACCACAGACCCGGACGCCACGCCAACACCGCCACCGCCGCCGCGAGCAGCGCCACGAACGGCGCCTCGCTCATCACCATCGCAAAATGCGCCTGCGCATCGGGCGACAGGGCCACCACTCCCGCGGCGGCGACGGAGGGCACGAGCGCCCGCGTCCACCGCCACGCCGCAAGGCCGGTTGTAGCGCCGGCGATGCCCAGCAGCATCGCGTGAAGCACGCGCCATCGCGCAGGATCATCGCCGAGCAGGCGGAGCATCGCGGGGTAGAGCGGCGGGAAGTGCGTCTCGGGAACGATCAGCCCGTCGCGTCCCATGAGGAGCGCGAGGCGCACGTAGTCGCCGGAGTCGCCCACCAGGCCGATCCCGTGCCGTGTCGCCACGAGCAGCAGCAGCGCCCCGACGATCGCCCCAAGCAGGATCATCGCGACGGCCCACGCCCGGCGCACCCTTGCCGCTGGCGAACAGGCGGCGCCGCTGGCGGTGGGGTCGGCCTTCATGGCGAAGCGCCCGGCATCACTCCGGCAGGGCGTTGAGGTGATCGATGAGCTGGCGCAGCAGCCCGTGGTCGCGGCGGTTGAACGGGAATACGAGGCGGTGCAGGTGCCGGAGCTTGCGCTCGTTTCGCTCCACCTTCAGAGGCCCGGTGATGCGCCAGCGATCCTGGTCCACGGAGATGGCGGCGAATCGCTCGCGAATCTCCTGGAATTGACTCTCCGTCGGCTTCCGCTGGAGGCGGATCAGCACCAGGTCGCGCGTGTAGCGCACGCTGTGGTAGTTGCGGTAGAAGCGGATGCACTCCTGTACCGCCTCGCGCGGATCGTCCGTCAGCTTGTAGAGGGCCAGGTCCTCCGGGCTGATCAGCTTGTTCGCCAGGAGGTGGTCGCGCACGTAGCGGTCCCACGCCCCCCAGTAGCCGCCGCCCGGATGATCCACGAGCACCACCGGCATCGGGGGGGACTTGCCCGTCTGCACGAGCGTCAGCACCTCGAACCCCTCGTCCATCGTGCCGAACCCGCCCGGGAAGAGCGCCACCGCGTTGCTGCTGCGCACGAACATCAGCTTCCGCGTGAAGAAGTACTTAAAATTGATCAGCTTCGCGTCGCCGTGGATGAACTCGTTGGCGCTCTGCTCGAACGGCAGCGAGATGTTCAGACCGAAGCTCCCCCGCGCGCCCGCTCCGCCGTGCCCGGCCGCCATGATCCCCCCGCCCGCGCCGGTGATCACCATCCACCCGGCCCGCTCCATGGCCATGCCGAACGCCTCGGCCTGCTTGTAGTCCGGATGCTCGGGCGGCGTGCGCGCCGAGCCGAAGATGCTCACCTTGTGAAAGTCGCGGTACTCCGTGAAGACCTTCAGCGCGTAGCGCAGCTCGCGAAAGCTCTTGTCGATCAGCTTGATGTCCCCGCGGTTGGTCTGGTCGCGCAGCAGCTTCAGCGCCGTCGCCACGATCTCCCCCACCAGGTCCCCGTTCTGAACCTCCTCGAGCGCCAGCAGGAGGTCGTTCCCAATCGCGTGCACCGCCTCCAGCTCCTCGCGGCGCACGACCGTACGCGGCTCGGCCGTCTCCGACGCCTGCTCGATGTTGCGCGGCGGCACCGGCGCGTTGCTGGTCGGCTCGTCCCCCTCCACGGCCGGGCGCGGCGTTCCTTCGGCCGCTTGCTCGGCCTCGATCTCACGTGCGTCTGACTTCTCTGACATGCGCGCAGATGGTAGCCCCGCGGGCAGGTCCGGTCCCGCACGCACCGCCCGGCTCACGCCGCGTCGCGATCGTGCAGCGGCTCCGAGGCGAACGGCCCCGCCGGCGCAGGGCCCGCAACCGCCTCCCCGTCTGCGGAGGCATCGTCGATCCGGCCGTCGGCGAACATCGGCCGGCCCGCGGGGCACCACCACTGGCGGTGCCGCTCCGCGTCGTGCGAGGCCGTCAGCACCGCATCGTCCACGGGCTCCGGCAGGTCGGGCTGGGAAGGGATGTGCATGACTTCCCGAAAACTCGCATTCCGCATCCGTCGCGACCAGTACCGCCCGCCCAGGCCCCCGCCAGCCGCCGAGCGCTATGGGCAGAAACGCTTGAAACACGGGCAAGCTTCTGTTATCTGGACACGATTCGAAGTTGGCATGGCACTTCCTGACACCGTTTGACGCCCATATCGGGGGGAGACTGCGTACGGAGGAAACATGCGTCAGAGATACATTCACCTGCTTGCCGCCCTGGCGGCCCTCTTCATGGCCCCCGCACTCGCCCGGGCCGACTCCGTCTTCACGCTGAACAGCTTCAGCTTCGACGGCGGGCCGGTCGGCAGCGGGATCATGGCTTTCGACCCCTTCGACCCCGCGCTCGGGTCTCTCGAAGAAGTGCGCGTGACGATCTCCGGCTCCCTGGCCGTCTTCGGCCAGGCCTCCGGCGTCGAGGCCTACTCGATCAACCACGACTTCTTCGGCATGGGCGGAGGCCTCTTCGAGTTCAACTCGCCGGCGGTTTTCCAGGGCACGGCGTTGCCCGGATTGCTCGCCGCCAGCCACAGCTTCGACTACACGATCACGTTCAACCAGCTCACGGATCTTGCGGGCTTCGCGCTGATCGATGGGGGCGGGGACGGCATGCTTCCGCCAACCGGCGTTGCGGCACAACGCACCGACTTCCTTCCCAAGCCGACCTTCCAGCTTCAGACGATCGCCACCGTCGGCTCCGGCCCGGTGACCGGCATCTCCGGCGGGGGGCTGGTCTACATCGAATACCACTACACGCCCGGAGCGGCCGTCGTCCCAACCCCGCTGGCGGGTCTTGGCGGAGCGACGCTGCTGGGCATTATCGCGATGCGTCGCCGGACGATCGGCTAGCGGGAATTGCATTCGTCTCATAGGAGGGGCCGGCGCGGTGCGCGCCGGCCGTCTCGTGCGCGCCCCCGCCCCC
>JAEZED010000071.1 GCA_023417885.1 Planctomycetota bacterium | reverse complement strand
GGTGTGGGGCGCGCCGTCGTGAACCTGGCATACGACCGCCGGCCCTTCGGGGGCCGGGGGTCGGCGCATTACTTCTCGATCGTGATCGTCTTGCGGTAGACGGTCACGAAGCTGGTGAAGAAGTTGATGACGCAGTCAAGGGGGGTGAACTCGGAGACGACGGTGTAGTCCGTGGCGCCGGCGGCGGCCGCCTCGTGGTCGTCCTCGATCTGGGTGATCGGCACGAGGCCCCAGAGGACGAACCACTGGTTGAACTCCTGCCGCTCGCCACCCGTGGCGCCGGCGCCGACGTCGTGGCGCTGCACGAAGCAGCCGAAGTTGGCCAAGGCCATGACGGCGACCAGGGTCGTCGCGGTGACCACCTTGAGCACTCGGTGACGCAGAATCGACATTCGAAACTCCTTCCTTTGCCCCGCCGCCAATGGCGCCGGGGCGGACTTGTGAAAATGTGAGACGGTGAGTGAACCGGGACGTTCCCGCTCGCTACGGGGCTCTTCCCCGCGCAGACCTCCGGCGAAGCCCGACGACGAACAGCCCTTACTCGGAGCCGGGCGATGAGGTTGGGGCGATCGTGCCCATGCTCGATTCCAGCGAGCCCATCGCCTGCTCGTATTCCGTCTGGGGGACAATGTAGTCCAGCTGAAGCCGCCGCGCGCCTGCATGGCCCGACGCGGTCAGCAGAAGCTTGAAGTTTACCAGCCCGTCGCGCTGAACAAGGAACTGGTGCACCCGCACCCGGCCGTCGGCCAGGATGAACTCGTCGGCGCGCGCGCCCATCCCCCGGCGAAGCGCCTGCGCGTAGACCTTCGGCTCGGGAACCTCCACCGCCGACACCAGCAGCCAGAGGTTGCGCTCCGGCTGCGCGAAGACGGCCAGCGGCTCGGCGGCGAACCGCTCCTCTTCGGCCGGCATGGTGGTCGCCGCGGGCTGTGCGCCAGCGCCCCCCTTGAGCGCCTCGGCTGCGGCGGCGAGTTGGTCCTCCGGCAGCGGCGCCCACCGGGCGGGCGGTGCGAACTGGATGCCGAAGGCGTCGAAGCGCTGGACGGGGCCGACGCGGGCGCGATCGACGCGGAAGTGCATCGTCTTCGCCGACGCGTGCTCGGACGTCCCGGGAGAGGCGGGCGCCTCCTCGCAGCCAAGGGTGATGCCGGCGGCCAGGAGGACGGTCGCGAGGAGGGCGCAGAGCCGACCGGCGAGGCGTCCTTTAGCGCGCAGGGAAAGAGGGCCACCGACACAACTCATATTGGCGGTGACGATAATGACGCGCACAGCGGGCGTCAATCGCGGGTCATGATGCCGCAGGTGGCGATTACCGGTCGGTGCGCTCCCCGGCCCGCCCTTCGGCATCCGTCGCAGTTATCGGTCGTTACAAGACAGGAGGCTCCCGGCCGGCGGGAGCCTCCGTCGCTGATTGCGTGGCTGGCGAAAGCTATGCCCCGCCACCGCCGGTGTCGTCGGCGTTGCCGGTGTCGCCGCCTCCGGTGTCGCTGTCGGGTGCGTCGCCTCCGGTGCCGGCGCTGTTGAGGGTTTCGCGAAGGTCCTGGAGAGCCGCCTCGGCGCGGGCGGAAGCGTCGGCGGTGTCATCGGCGCCGAAGGGGATGTTGCCCATCTCCTGCATGAATCGCGCCATGGCGTTGCCGATCGTCTGCTCATCCACGCCGGCGCTGCGCGCATCGTCGGCGATGGATTCGGCCTCCTCGGTCGCCTCGGCCACGACCTGGGTCTTGTCGGCGAGATTCTGAAGTCCGCCGCCGGCGCGGTCGAGCACGACGAAGACGACGATGTAGGCGATGATCCCGACCAGGATCGCGGCGCCTGACAGGATCGTCCCCGTCAACGCCATCCCGCGCTTGGACTGCGGATCGCCCTTGGCCTGGACCAGGGCGACGATCCCCAGGATCACGCCGACGACGCCGAGCAGCATGCCGAGCCACGTGAGGCAGATCGTGATCGCCAGCACGCAGCCGATGATGCCGAGCACGAGGGCGGCGATCGCCAGGCCGTTGCCTTTGCCTGCGCCCGGCGGGGGTGACTGGTAATCAGCGGGTGCGTTGTATGTCATCAGTTCTCCTTCGAGGACGTCTTGTCTTTGAATCGGGTGACGGCCGTGCGGCGCGTCGGGGTTCATCGGCCGCGCGATGGCACACGCGTGAGCCAATGAGATTACCCGGTGGTGGGCGGAAGTTTCACTCCACCTCGCCACAAACTGAGACTTCCAGCCCCAGCTCCTCCATCGCCGCGGCCTTGGCGAGGAGCGCGCGGCGGGCCGACGCCTCGTCGGGCGCGTAGGCGACCTGGACGTGGTTGGACTTGTGCCGCCCCATCATCTGGTCCCGGCTCACGCCGCGCAGCACCGCGTGCATGATCGGCCACTGCGGCGTCGTCTGCTCCAGCCGGTCGCGCGTCTCCTGCTCCGGGAGGCCGACGGCGTCGGCCAGGCCGATGTCCATCTTCAGCCGGTCGTCGGCGACGAACACCCGGCTCCAGACGATCACCCCCGGCTTCGAGACGCCGCTGCACGTCCCCCCGCCGAGCCGGAAGAACATCGGCGGCTGACGGTGACTGTGCGTCCCGCCCCACCCGCCGACGAAGTGAGCAGGCGGGGCGCCGCCGCTGATCTCGAAGACCCAGACGTAGTCGTCCAGCTCGACCTGCCGCCCGGCGGAGTCGGTCCCGGGGCCGGCGTAGTGGCGGGCCCAGCGGATGTCGTGGAGGGTGTTCTCCGGCGCGAAGCCCATCTCGCACCAGAGGCGGTAGGTGACGAGGCCGTCGAGGCCGGCACACTCGTCCACCTCGTTGAAGTGGGGCAGCGCCTCCCCCTCGTAGAGCACGCGGGTGCCGTCGGCGGACTTGACCGGGGGACGATCGACGTTATTGAGCGTTCCCTCCACGAGATCGCTTGCGGGGGCGAGATCCTTCAGGCCCTGCTGGTACTGGATGCCGATGGCGTCGCAGCCGAACTCGTCGGCGATGCGCAGGGCGGCGACGTACATGCGGCACTGCTCCAGCACCTGGCGCTCGGTCAGGTCGGTCTCTTCGTTCGGGCCGAACTGGAACGTGACGCCGCGGCTGCGGTACCAGTCGTACACGGCGCGGGCCTCGGCCTCCGGGACCTGCGTCATGGCGTAGTAGAGGGAGGACTGGCTGAGCCGCTCCTTGAACATGCCCGTCGGGTGGAGCAGGTGATCGGGGATGATCGCGTTGAACATTCCCATGCACCCCTCGTCGAAGACGCCCAGGATCTGCCGGCGATCGCGCAGCGCGCGGGCGAGATCTCGCCCCTGCCTGCGCGCCGCCTTATGCGCGTCCTTCTCCTCCTTCGGCGGCTTCAGATCCTCCAGGGCCCGAACGTGGGAGCTGTCCCACTTCACGCGCTTGCCGCCGAGCCATGCTTCGAGCTTGCGCTGGAACTGGGGGTCGGCGTTGAAGTCCTCGCTCCAGAGCGTGGAGTACTTCACGCCCGCCTTCGTGAGCGAGCCGTTGAGATTGAGCATCCCGACGAGGCCAGGGTACGTCCCGCTCCAGTTGGCGACGGTGAGGATCGGCCCCTCGTGGAAGCTCAGCCCGCCCAGCACGTGGTGCGAGTATTGCCACACCGCCTCGGCGACGATGATCGGGGCGTCGCGCGGAATTCCGCTCAGCACCTCGAGGCCGTACCGCTGCGAATCGATGAAGCTGTGCCCCGCCTCCGGCCGGTAGCCGTGGGCGCGCTTCACCTTTCCGCCCAGGGCCTCGACGGCGGCGATGAGCTGCTGCTCCATCCTCTGCTGCTCCTGCTCGCAGGTGCGGTTGGCGCTCTGGCGAAGATCCCCACTGGCGACGAGATGAACGGTTGCGTTCGAAGACATGGCGCCTCGCTTTTATCAGAAACCAGAACCGCCCGAAACAGCCGCAGCGCCCAGGCCGCCGGGCGCGCGATCACCCTCGCCCCACTCCCGCGCGCACGACCTGCACGAGCGCGTCCAGGGTCGCACGCGCCGCCTGGGCGTCCACGCGCATCCCGCACGCGGCCATCGCAGCGCTCGTCTGCGGGCCGATGCTGAAGCGCTTCGCCCCGGCAAGGCGCGACACATCTCCCAGCAGCGCCGCGAGATTGCGCGCGGTCGAGGCGCTCGTGAAACAGGCGGCGTCGACCGAGCCGGCGTCGATCGCCTCCAGCACGTGAGGCGGCAGCGCCTCGACCGGTCGCGTCTCGTACACCGCCACGTCCTCGACGCGGCCCGCGCCCCGGGCGCGAAGGGCGTCGGCGAGCGCCCGCCGCCCGATGTCGGCGCGGAGCAGCAGAACGTCGCGTCCGCGAAGGCCCCCCTCGGCCTGTTCGATGGCCTCCACCAGGGCGTCGGCGTCGAAACGCTGCGGAACCAGGTCCGGCTCGATGCACAGGACCCGCCGGCACGCCTCCGCCGTCGCCGGGCCGACAGCGGCTATCCGGCCGAGGAGGTCGCGGGCGTCCAATCGCGCCCGCGCCATCGCCTGGCGCGTCTTCTCAACGCCATTGACGCTGGTGAAGATAACCCAGTCGAACGGCGCTTCGCGCTGTCGCCGCAGCGCCGCCTCGACGGCGCCCGGGTCGCTCGGCGGTTCGATGCGGATCGTCGGCGCCTCCAGGACATTGGCGCCCAGCGCCTCGAGCCGCGCTGACAGCTCGCCGGCCTGCGGGCGGGCGCGCGTGACGAGGATCGTCTTCCCCAGCAGCGGGTATCGCGACGGGTCGTCGAACCATCGCAGGCGCTGCCGCATCTCGACGATGCGCCCGACGTACGTGATCGCCGGGGCCGAAATCCCCTCCCGCTGCGCCGCCTCGGCGATCGTTCCGAGGGTCGCCACGACCGTCCGCTGGAGCGGCAGCGTCCCGGACTGCACGATCGCGGCGGGTGTCGCTGGATCCATGCCGGCGGAGATGAGCTTCGCCGAGATGCGCGGCAGGCTGCGGACACCCATATAGAAGGCCAGCGCCGGCAGGCGCGCCAGGGCGGACCAGTCCGTCGCCCCGGCCGCGGCGCCCCCGTCCCGGCTGCGCGCCGCCGCCTCCGGCTCCTGGAGCGCGCGTTCGCGTTCGTGGCCGGTCACGAAGGTGATGCTCGTATTCAGATCACGGTGGGTGGCCGGGATTCCCGCGAAGGCCCCCGCCGCCACCGCGGCAGTCACGCCCGGGACCACGACGAACGGCACGCCGGCCCCGGCGAGCGCCTCGGCCTCCTCCCCGCCGCGGCCGAAGACGAAGGGATCTCCCCCCTTCAGTCGCACGACACGTGCTTCTGCGCGGGCTTCCCGCAGGAGCAGGTCGTTGATCGCCTCCTGCGGCATCGCATGATGCGCCGCGCGCTTGCCGACGTAGACGTGCCTCGCACCGGGCGCATGCGCGAGCAGGCGCGGGTTGCAGAGCGCGTCATAGACGACGACGTCCGCCTGCTCCAGGAGCGAGCGACCCGCCAGGGTGAGCAGGTCCGGATCGCCCGGGCCGGCGCCGACCAGCGCGACAGTACCGGGAGCCAGCATTTTCACGGACGTTTCTCCGGCTTTCTCGAAAATCGCGCCACGCTCGTAAACCCGGCCCCTCTGCGCGACGACAACGGTAACGACGCCCCAGCCCCGGGCCAGCACCCGAAGCCGGGCACGATCCTAGCCCCCGCGCCGAACGCTTCGACGCAACAGACATCCCAGCCTTGGCAGCCAACTGCCGGGAGCCCCCCATGGTCGCCCTGAAGAAGTTCTTCATCCCAACCACTCGCCCCGCTCCGGAAGCGCCACCCGCCGGCCGGCCCGCCATGCGCATCGTGGCCGACGACGATGTCGCCGGCGCAGACGACGCGCCGCAGACCCTCGGCCGCATCGACCGCCGCGTCTTCCCTCGAAAGTGCCTGAACATCCACGTGAGCGGCCGGCGCCTCGACCACAGCGTCGGCGCCCGCCGCGACCCGTGCCTGCACCTGTCGCTCCGCGACGTCAGCGTCGGCGGACTGTGCGCGACGAGCCAGACACCCGTGCAGGTCGGCGAGCATGTCGCCGTCTTCTTCCCACCGGAGGGATTCAGCCCCGGCTGGGACGCCTACGGCCGCGTGCTGCGCGTCGAACCGGAGAAGCTCGGCTACCGCATCGCCGTTTGCTTCGACAGACTGCCCGCCGCATGAGCGGGTGAGGTGTGAGGGATGAGGAGTGAGAGGGCCGGGGGCGGGGGGTTTAAAGCCGGGCGGGGGTGGGGTGTTTGGGGGGGGGGGGGGGG
>JAEZED010000023.1 GCA_023417885.1 Planctomycetota bacterium | reverse complement strand
CTGGCGCATCGCGCGGGCGAGGCAGACGGCCAGCCGCAGGCGCCAGCGCTGCCCATCGCTCAGCTCATCCGGCAGGCAGAGACAGGTCGCCGCCTCGCCAAGGCCCACGCGCGAGAGCAGTCCGAGCGAGAACTGCACGTCCGTCCCCAGTTGATCGACGCACGGCACGCGCCGAAGCGGCGTGCGCGCGACATCGAGCACCAGCGGCGCCCCGGGCGCGGCGGGGGCCTCGCAGACGAGGCGCCGCAGCAATGTTGATTTCCCCGCGCCGCTGGGGCCGCAGACGAGCAGGATCCGCCCCGGCGCCGGCAACACCAGGCCCGGCGGAAGCGGCGGGGGCGGGAGCGCAGGGTCGCCGGCAAGGGGAAGCCCGAACCACTCCGCCACCCACCGCGCCGCGTCGCTGCGGATCGGCGGGATCGGCCAGGCAAGGAACGGCCACGCCTCTGACGCACGGCGTCGCCGGCGTCGCGAAGGAGGAGCCGGCGAGTCGGCGGAGTGCGCGTCGGGATGTTCCTCCTGTCTCCCCGCCTCGCGAGCGTGCGAAGCGTTCATCGGTTCCTCGGTGAGGGGTGTTCAGCGATCCTGGAGCACGGCCCGGGTCACGCGGGCGCCCTCGCGGCGACCGGTCACCCAGCCATGCACGTACCCGAGCCGCTTCCGGACCGCGATGCCGGGCAGGTCGAACTCGCGCGCCAGGCTGCGGATCGGCTGCCGGCGCAGGAAGTGAGCCAGCGCCAACTCGCGGTCGAGCTTCGAAAGCGGACAGGAAGGGTCCAGCAGCGCCACGACCAGCGGATCGCAGAGGCGCTCGCGCAGCCGGCGGATGCGGCGGACGACCGAGCCGTGATTGCATCCCAGGAGCGGGGCGATCTCGCGAACGGTGAGGCGATACTTCAGCGCCAGGCGCAGAAGCCGCCGATCGGCTTCGTCGAGATGTCGGGCGCGGCGGAGCAGTACCTGCTCATGCGCCTGCCGGGTATCGGCGGCCCGGGCGGACGGGCGGGCTTCGGGGGTGAAACGGTCGATGACCTGGCCGGGAAACAACGAGGGCATAACACCTCCTGGGAGGGGTCTGGTCGAGAAAGCGGAGCCGAGAGGCCGCCCGTGCGGAGCCGGAGAAGACCCGTGTTTGGCAACCACCAAACAAGAAGTGCATGATAGGGAAAAGTTAGGTATCGTCAAGAGGTAAATCGCGGAATCCACAGCCTGGGTGACAGGAACGTCACTGGCCTGCGTCGCCGCCGGGGGCACGTGGAATCGGCGCAGCTTGACTTGTGGGGGCGCGCGTCGATCATGCCTTGCCCCCACTGAGCCCCACTCATGAGCCACTGCTTCATTCTCCAGCACGACGCCGCCTTCGGCCCGGGACGCATCATCCCCGTCCTGCGCGACTTCGGAATCCCCTCCCGCATCTTCCGCATCGACCAGGGCGACCCCGTGCCCGATGACTTCGACGAGGCACGCATGGTCGTCCTTCTCGGCGGGCCGCAACGCGCCGCAGACGACGCCGGAGACGATCGGCCCGCCTGGATCGAGCAGGAGATCAGCGCGATCCGCCCGCTCGTGGAGGCGGATCGGCCGGTGCTCGGCTTCGGCCTGGGGGCCCAGATCCTGGCCCGGGCGGCCGGGGCGAATGTCGTCCCCAACACCAAGCCCGCCAAGCCGGGGGAGACGGGGGAACCGGCGCCGTTCTACGGCTGGGCGCCGCTGCGGCTCCCCTTCCCGGGCGGGACGGACCCGCTCCTCTTCGGCCTGCGCGAGGGGTCGCCGATGTTCTTCTGGCACAAGGACACGTTCGAACTCCCCAAGCTCCCCCCGCCGCCCGGGTACGACCCGAACAAGCCGGGCCCGCCCCCGCCGACCGGGAGCGTGCTGCTGGCGTCGGCGGGGCATTGCCGCAACGCCGGGTTCAAGTTCAAGGATCGGCTCTACGGCTTCCAGTTCCACCCGGAGCTGGATCGCGGTGAGTTCGACCGGATCTTCCAGGAGCACGCCGGGATGCCCGGCGCCGTCTTCGGCAGCGGGGAGATCGACCGCATCCGCCAGAACACGGACAAGCACTTCGCGGAGTACGAGCGGCTCGGCCAGCGCCTCCTCGTGAACTTCGTGCAGTTCTTCAAGGCCTACAACCCCACCGGCGTGAAGGCGTGAAACGCCGGTTTACCTGAGACACCAGCGCCCGGTCGCGGATCGGCCGGGCGTTCTTCGTTCCGGTTCACCATCGCAGCACCGCGCGCACGAAGGCGGCATCGCTTCCGGGGATGAGAATCGGCAGGGCGATCAGTTCGTAGCTTCCGGGCGCCACCTGCGAGAGGTCGAGCGACTCGATGATCAGGATGTCCGCGCCGCGCAGCGCATGGTGCACGGGCAGCGTCTTGCTGTCGGGCTTGTCGACGCTGGGCACGTCCACTCCGAGCACCTTCACCCCCGCCTGCCTCAGCATCTGCGGCACGCCCGCCGCCAGCACCGGGAAGTCGGCGGGGAATGTCGCGGCATCGTGCCAGGCGTCCGTCTTCAGCAGCACGCGCGGCGGCAGGGCGCCTGGGAACAGCTCTCCCGGGATCGGGTCGTGCCCGCGCGCGTCGACCACCAGGCAGGGGCCGACATAGAGCGACGGGTCGAGCTGCTCGATCGCGGGGCCGGTGTCGTCGTAGTGAAGCGGCGCGTCGGCGTGCGTCGCGTTGTGCACGCTGGCGGTCAGGGTCGACAGGTTGACGCTCGCGCCGTCGCTCAGGCTCAGGACGCGCTGAAGCGAGGTGGGCGTGTCGCCTGGCCACGCGGCCGTCTTCGGTGACAACGGGCGCGAAATGTCCAGGAGCGGCATGGCGACATGCTACACGAGCCGCCCTGGACGCGCCTCCGCGCTCTCGCTGCGCGATGGGGCGGCGCGCAGGCGGCGGCAGGCGGATGCGAACGCGAGCGTGGCGAATGCCAGGAGAAGGTGCGTCACGAGGAATGGCCAGAGGGAGCGCGGCAGCGCGTAGGACACGTCCTGGCCGAACGGCGTGAGCTGGTAGGCCACCGGCTGCTGCGTCCAGATGCCGAGCTCGATGACGGCGTGATTCATCGCAAAGAGCGGGTGGATTGCGGTGAGCCAGGTGGGCGCGTCCCAGCCGCGCGTGCCCATCGTCGGGCCAAGCCAGATGGGAAAGCCGAGCCAGAGCCAAGCCGCGATCGTCACGATGGCGGTGCGCGCCGTCCCCGTCGAACGCCTCGCGGCGAGCGCGCCGGGTCTCATTGCCGCGCCGCCTGCCAGGAGCAGCGCCGACCAGCCGAACAGCACGCTCCACGCGTCCGCAAGCCAGCGGAGAGTGGCCGGCCAGCCCGAATCGTCGGCGGAAGGGGCGATGAAGCCCCACGTGATCGCAACGCCCAGCGAGAACAGGAGCGCTCCAGCGACGCCAACGACAATCGGTCGCGCCCGGCCCAGGCGGGGCACGAAAGCGGGGGCGATGGCGAGCGGCGCGAGGAAGCTGGCAAGCGACGTCCCCCCGACTGCGGCGCAGGCGGCGCCGATGACCAGCCCCGCACCGGCGCAGCCGGCGGTCAGGAGCCACAGGTCTCGCGTCGGGCGCTTCACGGGCGCATCCTACCGCGACACGTGCCCATCACGACTCCGGCTGGAGCTGCACGTGCTCCGCCGGCGCCCTCTCCTCGGGAGCGGGGCGGCCCAGGAGGTGGCTGACGATGCGCGGGACGTGCACGTGGCAATTCTCGAGGAAGATGCGGAACTTGTCCTGCGTCCCCCCGACGGCGGTGCCGGCGACGTAGATGTCGGGGACATTCGTCTCCATGGTCCGCTCGTCGAACACCGGCCGCTGCTCCTCGCCGACGAGATCGATGCCGGCCCCGCGCAGGAGGCGCTTGTCCTGCTCGTAGCCGATGAGCTTGAGGACGTCGTCCGTCTCGACGTCGAACGCCGCGCCGGCCGGCACATAATCGGGGCCGCAGTGCTGGAGCGTCACGTGCGTCGGGGTGATGCGCGTGACGACCGTGCCGAAGTAGGCGGGAATGCGTCCGGACTTCATCAGGCTCTTCATCTCCGGCAGCAGCCAGTACTTGATGCTCTCCTCGCGAAGCTGCGCGCGACGATAGCTGAGGGAGACGTGAGCACCGGCGTGGAAGCAGCGCAGCGCCGCCTCCACCGCGGAGTTCTTCCCGCCGACGATGAGCACGCGGCGCCCGAAGTAGCGGTGCGGCTCGCGGAAATAGCCGTCGACGTGCGGCAGGTCCTCGCCGGGCACGTTCAGCGAGCGCGGGAAATCGGTTCCGCCGGTGGCGAGGATGATCTTCCGGCAGCGCGTGCGGCGCGGGGCGGAGCGCGTCTGCGTGACGAGCGTGAACCCGTCGTCGTGGCGCTGGATTTCGGCAACGGGCTCGAAGGTGCGGATGCGCAGGTCGAAGGCCTGGACGATCTGCCGGAGGTATGCCAGGTATTCCTCGCGCGTGGCCTTGGAGCCGTCCGGAGTCACCAGCGGGATGCCGCAGAGGCTGATGCGTTCGTTGCTGCTGAACCAGCGCGTGCCGGGCGCCCACCAGCTCATCGTCTGTCCCACCTGCCCCGCCTCGAAGTGGCGAAAGTCGATCCCCTCGCGCTTCATCGCGACGGCCAGCTCCAGCCCCACGGGGCCGGCGCCGACGAGGCAGACATCGCACGTGTCGTCGTGGGACGTAGCAGGCATCGCATGAGTCTAGTAGCCGCGGCAACGCGTGCCGCAGGACCGAACGCGGACCAAGCCGCGGCACGGCGTGCCGCCGGCTCTGGGTGAAGTCAGGAGTCAGAAGTCAGGAGCCGGAAGCCAGGAGCCGGAAGCAGCGGAACAAAACGAGGCGCTCGCAGAGAAAGCGGGCGCCTCGTCGGGAGGGAGGAGAGATGCATCGTGTCGCGAAAACGCGGCTTGCCGACGCCTCCGCATGGCTCATTGGTCTTACGTCCCCGGATCAGGGGTGGTTCAGTCGGCGTTCGCGTCGACCAGCGCCTGCTCCACCCGCCGCCGGTAGGCGTCGCGGACGGCGTGGCGGGCGTCATCCCACTCGACGGGGCTGCCGTGCCGGCGTCGCTCGTACTGCACCTGCAGTTCGGCGCCGATGTTGTCGTCGTAGGGCCGGCGGTGGGCGCTCCCGGCGTTGTAGCCGAGGCGGAAAGCGGGCTCGTAGTCCTCGTACGTGAAGTCGTCGCGGTAGTAGGGCCACTCCTCGTAAACGTCGCGCCAGTATGCATCCTCACCGGGATCGACCGCCTCACCGACGCCCGCGGCCGCGGCACTTCCATCTTCGTTCCGATCGTGCGTCTCGCTCAACATCCTCTCCTTTCTTCTCGTTTTCTCCATGACTAGGTGTTGCAAGAACGGTGCCGACGGGGATGCCCGCCGCAAAAAGAATGGCAGCGCCGGCGCATCGCGCTGAACCGCGCTGGCGGAGCCGAGATCCATGCGAAGGAGAGCCCCTGCACCCGACCAGAGGGTCCGGCGCAGGAAGGGGATTGTCAAGGGCATGGCGCGGCGTTTACCACGTGTAGCGCACCGTGTAGGAGACAGTCGCTTCCTCGTCCGGCTGCGCGTCGACCGTGAAGTGGACGGTGCGTGCGTCCTGCTTCTCGAAGTCATGGTTGCGGCGCGTGATCTCCCAGTTCACCCAGCGGTAGAGGTTCTCTTTCACGATCACCTGCACCGGCTCCGCCTTCCGGTTGCGCAGCTTCACCTCGATGTCCTCCTCCATCCATCGCTCCGCGTGGTTCACGCGGAAGTCCATCTGCCGGCGCTCGCCGACGATGTCGAAGGCGGACCCCAGGCGCACAAGCACCTCCTCCTCCCGCGGCGTGTGCGAGATGACATCCTCGCCGATGAACTCGAGCGTGTCATCCGCCTCGTCGCGCTTGTAGACGCGGAGCCTCCCCGCGGGAAGCGGGATGCCCATTCCCGACTCCTCCGCGTTGGCGAAGCGCAGGTAGATGTCGACCTGCTTGTTCATCGGCAGCCCGAGATCGCGATCGACGGCCGGGTTGGGTGCGAACCAGTAGCTGCGCGAGTTCGGCAGGCCGTAGTAGACAAAGACCTTCCGCGCCGGGACCCGGCGCACGGCCGGGAAGAGCTCGATCTGCTTCGTGCTGTTGTCGGCAAGACTCGTGGGCCGCCCCAGCGTGTACATGTGGTACTCGAAGAACGACTTCTCCGAGAAGCCCGTCGCTCCCGCGGCCTCTTCACGCGACCCCCGCCGGCGTAAGTCCTCATATCCCATGGAGCCCGCTGGCGTCACGCGCTGGACGTCCCCTGCGATCAGCTTCAGCCGCGCCTCGGGATAGCTCATCCCGCTCCGGTTCACGAGCGTCACCCATGCCCCGACATCAACCGCAGTGTCGTCGGCGTTCGTCACGACCGTGTAGTCCGCCCGCCAGGTCATCCGGGCAGCCTCATACGTCACTTGCACCAGTTGCTCCCCCGCCCGACCTGAGATCATGTCCCATACGAGCGTCGGCTCCAGGATCAGCCCTGCGGTATCGGGAAGCTCCACCTGGTCGAGGAACGTTCCCGCGTAGCTGCTGCCGCGCATGCGCACGGGGCCGTCCTCCCCCTCGCGGTAGATCAGGTTGCCGTCGCGCACGCTCAGCAGCGTCACCTGCCGCGGCTGACCATTGTCGTTGAGCGTGACGGTCTTGCCGCCGAACTTCTCCAGCAGCTTCTGCGCGTTGAGCAGGTCGTACTCGTAGCTCTGCTCGAGGATCGACGCCTCCGGATCGTCGAGCGAGCGGAAGCGCAGGGTGGTCGGGTCGATGCTCGCCGCCACTCCGGTGAAGCGGACGGTGTTGCGCCCCTCCGTCAGGTCGATCCGCCGCGTCTCGCGAACGACGCCATACCCCGGAAACTGCGCCTGGTAAGCATATGGGTTGCCGGCCCGCTG
Organism: Planctomycetota bacterium; assembly: GCA_023417885.1. Classification (GTDB taxonomy): domain Bacteria; phylum Planctomycetota; class Phycisphaerae; order Tepidisphaerales; family Tepidisphaeraceae; genus JAEZED01. The sequence goes on along the minus strand of JAEZED010000023.1, from coordinate 2,314 downwards.
CTGCTCCCAGTTCATCCAGTCGAATGCCGGGTCGGCGGTGGAGTAGACGGTGAGGGCAAAGCCCGGTTCGTCCGGCGGGCCGGCGGGAGCGGTCGCGTGGCCCGGCTCCGTCTGCCCGCAGGCAGGCGATGCCAGGAACGCAAGGCACACGATCAGGGCGACGGCGATGGGCTTCATGATGATCTCCGGGAACGAGTCTTCCGAAGATCAGACGCTCGTGCCGCCCGCTTCCTTAGTCGGGCTTGAACGAAAGCGATTATCACTGCCCGGCCTGGCGCAGCACGCGGGCGCTGCGCGGGCCGAGGGAGATGCGGACGAATGTCGGCGCGTCTTCGCCGTGCTGCTCGACCGGCACCTGCACGCCCTCGTCCATGAGATCCGCCATGGTGGCTCCGCCGGGGTTGAGCAGGCCGTCGACCATCACGCAGACCTCGCGCTCCTCCAGCGACGGGTTTGCCGCGATGACGATCTCCGTCACGTCCAGCACGCGCGCGAACGCAAAGGGCGCCCCCGGGTGCTCCGGCGGGCCAAAGTGGACGCCGTCGCCGCTGATCGGGCGCAGGTATTGCCGGCCGTACCGCAACGCCGGCTCGCGCGCGCGGATGGCGCAGAGCCGGGCCGTGGCCTGGTAGATCGGGTGCGTGGGGTCGAAGAAGCCGGCGCCGACGGTGTCGAACGGTCCCCACTGTCCGCCGAACATCGCCTCGCGGACGTTGTAGTCTTCCTCGCCGCCTCCGTCGAAGCCCTGCTCCGTGCCGTAGTAGAGGCAGGGGATGCCCATGCCGCAGAGCAGGACGGTGTAGGCCATGATCGCCAGGCGCGGATCGCCACCCGGTCGGTCGTATCCCTTCGGCTCCTGGTGGAACGTCGCGTGCAGCAGGCGGTGATGGTCGCGCGCGCCCAGGTCGTGGTTCTCGAGGTAGGCGACGTAGTACTTCCCGGCCGCCGCCTGGTCACGGTAGACGCGGGCGCGCTCCACCACGAGATCGTCGAGCATCTTCGGCGGCGCCTCGCCGCGGACAACGGGGACCAGGCGCGTCTGGAGCGTGTGATCGAGCACGGCGTCGAGATGGGGATAGTCGGCGGTCGTGCCGGGCGCCACGCGCACGCTGGCCCCGCTCTCGCGCAGCTCGATGTTGTTTCCGATGTAGAGTCGCATCTCCTCGTCGCTGCCGATCACCTCCCCGACCTGGAGGAAGTTGGTCTTGCCGATGGAAAGGGCATACTCGCGGATGGCGTGGATGAAGTCGCTGGCGGCGGCGCGCGGGGCGTGCTTGAGCGCGTCGATGCGGAAGCCGTCCACGTCGGCGACGGCGATCCAGTACTTGTAGCAGTTGATGATGACCGTCATCACCCGCGGGTTGAGCAGGTCCAGGTGCTTCAGGCCCATGAAGTCCCCCTCGACTGCCTCGGCCCCGCCGGCGGTGCCGATGTCCGCCATGTCGCCGGCGCTCCGGAACGCGTCCGGATCCTGCAGCTCGACCGGCCAGACGGCGTCGTCCGGCCCGAAGCCCTTCTGTGGGTCGCCGCGGTTCCAGGCCCCGAACTCGAACCGATGCCCGTGCGCCCATACCGGGTGGTCGCGTCCCTCCGTCCCCTGCCCGGGGGCGTAGTGCCAGAGGTCGCCCGTGTGCTCGATGACGATGTCCATGATGACGCGCATCCCGCGGTCGTGCGCGGCGCGGACGAACGCGGCGAAGTCGTCGGTGTCCCCGTAGCGCGGATCGACGTCGAGGAAGTTCTGCGGCGCGTAACCGTGGTAGGTGTGGCTGTCCAGGCGCTGGCGCAGGGGCGAACTGACCCAGACCGCGCCGGCGCCCAGGTCCTGGATGTAGTCGAGCCGCCGCATGAGGCCCTTCAGGTTCCCACCCTGCCACTGGTAACCCTGCTGCGGGTCGCGCCCTGTCTTTGTCCGGCCGGCGACGTAGGGGGGATGATCCCCCCCGTCATCGAAGCGGTCGATCATTACCTGGTACACCACCACGTCCCGCCAGTCGGCGGGGGAGGGCATGACGGGCCCGCGCGGGCGAAAGTCGAGATCCAGTGCGCTGGTGGGCGCGCGATGGGAAGTGGCGGAGTTCTGGGACATGAGCGCGCCGCCCGGAGGGTCCGGGAGACGCGCCGGTGATACCAGAAGTGCTTCGCTGCGTGAGCGTTGGAAAAGCTACGGGCGGTTGTCGACGGCGATGAAGTCGAAATCGTCGTCCTCGTCGCCGTCGAGTATGACGATGTCCGGTGCGCGCCGGCGCTCGGGCCCGGCGGCGGGAGGTTGCGGCGCCGGGGGTGCGGGACTCCGCCCGGCGCCGGGCACGGG
>JAEZED010000219.1 GCA_023417885.1 Planctomycetota bacterium | reverse complement strand
CCCCCCCCCCCCCCCCCCCCCCCCCCCCCCACGACCCGCCGCCGGCCCCCGCTCGTCCGCCCTCCGGGCGGTGGGGAGAGAAGTAGATCCCGCTTATCGGGGGCTAAAACCCCCGGCTACGCATCGCGCCCTTGCGGGCGGGGTGACGACCAGCGAATCGGGCGCTCCACGGGGCGGCACCGCCGCGATGTCAGGCAACTCGATGAGATAGAGATGCGGCGCTGCGGCACACATCATCCTGAAGCGGTTATGCTCCAGCGATGCGCTGGCTCAATCTCCTCGGATTCCTGCTCGCCCTGCTGACGCTGGGCGTAGCCGTGCTCTGGGGCAGGAGCTACTGGGTGGGCGACGTCTTCACCCGGTCGCGGGTCGTCAGCGAGGGCGAGCATGACGTGTGGTATAACGACAAGCTGCTGATCGGCGGCGGCGGCGTCGGGTTCCACCGACTCGTGCAGGCCGGCAGGGCTCCTGGATATGGCGAGATGGTCCGGAGCCAGTTCCTCTCCCCCGGCCCGGAGTTCCATTTCACCTGGGGGCCGGGGTACCCGCAGAGCTTTTCGCCGCGCTTCAAGGGCGAGCCCGTGCTCGGGTTTCGCACCGACAGCTTCGAGCATCGGAACGCGCAAGCCGGCCGCTACGAGCGTGAGTTTCAGCTCATCATGCCGATCTGGCCGATCTTCCTCCTGGCGGCGGCGCCGACGGCGCTGTGGGCGTGGCGGACGGCGGTGGCACGCAGGCGGCGACGACGCCGCGATGCGAACCGCTGCGCGGGTTGCGGATACGACCTGACCGGGAACACGAGCGGCCGCTGCCCCGAGTGCGGAGCGGATACAGCCCACAGGATCGGCGCACCAGTGCCGGAATCCACGCCCTGACCGCTTGCTCTGCCCCGAAGCTGGATGGTCGCTCAGGACACCACATCCTCCGCGGCCTTCGCCTTCACGGTCTACGGCGACGCCCGTGGCAGGCCGTGTTGCCTCGCCATGTAGCCTCGACGCGCTCGCGATCCGGGGCGACTCACGGCAGCCACTCGACCTGCCCGGCCAGGTCCTCCGCCTCATACACCTTCGGCCAACGATGCCACCCCGCAAATAATGCCGCCGATGTCGTCGTTGCGGCCGGTCCAGAACACGATTCCCGCATGGGCGGCGCCGGTCGCGTGGAGGCCGAGGTAATCGTCGTCGCAGGTCACCATCGCCCGGCCTTGGGTGGTCGCATACGCCAGTTGACCGTCGTCCGGCGCGCCGAGAAGCCCGGCGTCGGTCGAGGTGGTCACGTCCACGCCCCGCCGCCGCAGGCCGACGCGATCATCGGCGACAGGTGTTCGTCGAGATGGAACCGGGGCGGCATGGCGGCGGGATCTGCGGGGTCAGCGGTAACGGTCGAGCTTGCTCGGCCCCGCGGCGTTTCGCGCGGCCGCGAGGCGGCCGTGCGATTCGCTCATCTCCTGTCGAATTTCCGCCTCGTGATCCCAGAAATACGCCATCGCCGCGTGGACGTCGGCCAGCGTGAGCTGCGGGAAATGGGCGACGATCTCCGACGCCGACTTCCCGCCGAGCTCGTACCACTCGTAGATGTCCCACACGCGGATGCGCGTCCCCGCGACGCACGGCTTGCCGCCGCACACGCCGGGCGTGCGCGTGACGTGCTGCTTCTCGATGCCGGCCGTCGCCATGCGGAAAGTATACACGCTTGTGCCCGCGTGCGTCAGAACACCACATCCTCCGTCGCCTCCGCCAGGTCCTGGATGCGGAAGTCGGTAGGCAGGCCGTGCTGTCTCGCCATGTAGTGCTCGACGCGCTCGCGCACCGGGGCGACCTTGATGCGGCGGGTCACGTCGGCGGCGAAGGCGTAGGTGAGCAGGCGGCGGGCGGTGTCGGTGCTGACGCCGCGGCTGTTGAGGTAGAAGATGCTCCCCTCGTCCAGCGGGCCGGTCGTGCTGCCGTGGGTGCACTTGACGTCGTCGGCGTAGATCTCCAGCGCCGGCTGGCTGTTCATCTGCGCCTGGTCGGAGAGGAGCAGGCTGCGGCTGTTCTGCACGGCGTTGGTCTTCTGGGCGCGCTGGTGGACGAAGATCTGCCCCTTGAAGACGCCGCTGGCCCGCTCATCCAGCACGTGCTTGTAGAGCTCGTAGCTGGGGCAGTTGGGGTACTGGTGGTCGAGCAGCGTGTGGTTGTCGCAGTGCTGGTCGCCGTCGAGCAGGACCACGCCGTTGAGCGTGGCGTCGGCGGCCTCGCCGGCGAGGTGGACGTTCAGGTCGTTGCGCGTCATGCGCCCGCCGATGGTGCAGGAGTGATCGACGAAGACGGTTCGCGCGCCGATGGTCGTCTCCATCGTCGCGACGTGATAGGCGCTGCGGCTGTCGGCGTTGAGCGTGTTGTGATCGATCCGGCAGTCCTCGCCGGCGGCGATCTCGGTGACGGCGTTGGTGAAGTAGGCGCCGCCCTCGGGGCCGGCGAAGCTCTCGACGACGCTGAAGTCGGCCCGGTCGGCGGCGACGACCAGGGCGCGCGGGCAGACCATGCCCCGCTGCCCGCCGGCGCCGCCCGTGTTCACGAAGAGGAGGTGAATCGGCTTCTCCAGCCGCACGCCCTCCGCCACGCGCACGAAGACGCCGCCGGATAGGAAGGCGGTGTTCAGCGCGACGAACGGATTCTTCTCGAAGCCGGCATGCTTCGCGAGGTGATGCTTCACCTCGCCGGCCTCGGCCTCGGCGGCGTCGAGCAGATCCAGCACCTCCACGCCCTGGGGCAGGCCCTCGATGCGGCTGAGCGCGCGGTCGAGACGGCCATCGACGACGACCACCTCCGCGGCAGCCTGGTCGGCGAAGCTGTACTCGCGCACGACCGGCGTTGCGACGGCGGTGTCCGGCTCGGTCACGGGCGCGAAGGCGGCGCTGGTGACGGGGCGATGCTTCGTCCAGCGCCAGGCCTCGGCCTTGGGGTGGGGCAGGCCGTTGCGGTCGAAGGCGCGGATGGCGGCGTCGCGCAGCTCACCCAGCCATGGCGCGCCAGCCACCTCGCCGGTGAAGGCGGCGTGGAGCTCGAGGTAGGCCTGCTTCGGGTCTGTCTTCATCTTCGAAGCGGCCTTCGTCACCGGGGCGTCGGCAAGCTGTGTCATCTTCGGGAACTCCGCGGGGATGAGTGTAAGTGCGATGGGGTCGGCCGGCTGACGGCATGGCGTGGGGGCAAGGCGGGCCCAGGGGCCCGCGCACGTTCCTATGCCGTCGCGGCCGCTTCCTGCTCCACCCAGTCGTACCCCTGCTCCTCGAGCTGGAGCGCCAGCTCCGGCCCGCCGGTCTTGACGATCCGGCCGTCGATCATCACGTGGACGAAGTCGGGCTTGATGTAGTCGAGCAGGCGCTGGTAGTGCGTGATGACGAGGATTGCCTTGTCCGGCCCGCGCAGCTTGTTGGCTCCCTCGGCGACGATCTTCAGGGCGTCGATGTCGAGGCCGCTGTCGGTCTCGTCCATGATGCAGAACTGCGGGTCGCAGACGAGCATCTGGAAGACCTCGTTCCGCTTCTTCTCACCGCCGGAAAAGCCCTCGTTCACCGCGCGCTGCATGAAGCTCGGGTCCATCTTCAGGGCGGTCATCTTCTCGCGGACCATCTTCAGGAACTCCGCGGCGGAGAGTTCGGGCTTCCCCTGGTGCTTGCGGATCTCGTTAACGGCGGCGCGGAGGAAGTAGCTCGTGCTGACGCCGGGGATCTCGACGGGGTATTGGAACGCAATGAACATCCCCTCGCGCGCCCGCTCCTCGGTGGAGAGCTCGAGCAGGTCCTGGCCCTTGTAGGCGATGGAGCCCTGGGTGACCTCGTAGGTCTCCTTGCCCATGAGCACCTGGGCGAGCGTCGATTTACCGCTGCCGTTCTTGCCCATGATGGCGTGAACCTCGCCCTGGTTCATGACCAGGTCGACGCCCTTGAGGATCTCGCGGCCGGGGACTTCAGCGTGAAGGTTCTTGATTTCGAGTAGTGACATAGCTTAATCCGAGTTTTCTTGCTTCTTTGCGAGCAACTCTCGCGTACCCGGCAATCTCAAGCTCGCCTTGAGCGTTGACGAACATGCTGACGTTCTCGGAAACCTGGCGAGTGCGAGAGATAGTCGCATGGCGATCCTTTCTTCAAACAGGCGTCGGTGGCGCGCCGTGCAATGGTCTTGGCGAACTTAGCCCACGCTCCCCTCCAGGGAGACTTCCAGCAGCGCCTTGGCCTCGACCGCGAACTCCATCGGCAGCTCGGCAAACACTTCCTTGCAGAAGCCGTTGACGATCATGTTCACCGCGTCGTCCAGCTCGATGCCGCGGCTGGCGCAGTAGAAGAGCTGGTCTTCACCGATCTTGCTCGTGCTCGCCTCGTGCTCGACTTTGGCGGTCGAGTTGCGGACGTCGATATACGGCTCCGTGTGCGCGCCGCACCGGTCGCCCAGCAGGAGGGAGTCACACTGCGTGAAGTTCCGGGCGTTCGTCGCCCCCGGCATGATCTGCACCAGCCCGCGGTAGGTGTTGCTTCCCTTCATCGCGCTGATGCCCTTGGAGATGATCGTGCTCCGGGTGTTCTTCCCGATGTGGATCATCTTCGTGCCGGTGTCGGCGACCTGCCGCTTGCTGCTCACCGCCACGCTGTAGAACTCGCCGCTGCTGTTGTCTCCCTGCAGGATGACGCTCGGGTACTTCCAGGTGATCGCGCTGCCGGTCTCCACCTGCGTCCAGGAGATCTTCGCGTTGTCGCCGACGCACTTCCCGCGCTTGGTGACGAAGTTGTAGATCCCGCCCTTCCCCTCGTCGTCGCCGGGGTACCAGTTCTGGACGGTGCTGTACTTGATGAACGCGCCCTTGTGCGCAACCAGCTCGACGACGGCGGCGTGGAGCTGGTTCTCGTCGCGCATCGGGGCGGTGCACCCCTCGAGGTAGCTCACCTCCGCCCCCTCCTCCGCGATGATCAGCGTCCGCTCGAACTGCCCGGTGCTCCTGGCGTTGATCCGGAAGTACGTGGACAGCTCCATCGGGCACTTCACGCCCTTGGGCACGTAGACGAAGCTGCCGTCGGTGAAGACCGCCGAGTTGAGCGTCGCGTAGAAGTTGTCGCGATACGGCACGACGCTGCCGAGGTACTGCTTAACGAGGTCCGGGTGCTCGCGCGCCGCCTCGCCGAAGCTCATGAAGATCACGCCATGCTTCGCCAGCTCCTTCTGGAAGGTCGTCTTGACGCTGACGGAGTCGAACACCGCATCGACCGCCACCCCGCGCTTCGCGAGGCGCTCTTCCATCTCGTCCGGCTGCTCCTCGATCCCCAGCAGCGCCTTGCGCTCATCCAGCGGAATGCCGAGCCGGTCATAGACCGCCATCAGCTCCGGATCGACCTCGTCAAGGCTCTTGTATTTCGCCTTGGGGGCCGAGTAGTAGCGCGTGGCCTGGTAATCGATCGGGTCGTACTGGAGCTTGCCCCAGTGGTGCGGCTCCTCCATCTGGAGCCAGGCCTGGTAGGCCCGCAGGCGCCATTCGAGGAGCCAGTCGGGCTCCTGCTTCTTGGCGGAGATGAAGCGGATGATCTCTTCGTTCAGGCCAAGCGGCGCCTCGTCGGCTTCGATATCCGAGTAGAAGCCCCACTTGTACTCCCGGGAGGCCAGTTGCTCGATTTCCTGGTCAGTCGTCGGCATGGTGTGGATGCTCGGCGTCAGGGGAATGGTCGGTATTTCGGAGCCCCGACTCTTCTTATTGAGACCCATTCGCAGTGGCGTCGGATGGTAGGCAGGCCGAAGCCTGATGGCAGTCTTGGCCGTGCCGCGCCGGGGAGCGCTTTGTCGCGTCGCGCGGCGCAAGCAAAGGGCCGCATCGCGATGCCGATGCGGCCCCGTTGGTTCAGGCGAGGACGACGTCTCAGGCGGTGAAGCTGCTTCCGCAGCCGCACGTGCTGGTGGCGTTGGGGTTCTTGAAGACGAACCCGCTGCCCATCATCTCGTCCTTGTAGTCGATCTCCGTGCCGGTGAGATAGAGCAGGCTCTTGGAGTCGATCAGGATCCGGATTCCCCGGTGCTCCATCAACTCGTCGTTCTCACCGGGCTCCTCCTCGACGAGATCCAGCGTGTAGCTGAACCCGCTGCAACCGCCCCCCTTCACGCCGACGCGGAGATAGACCTTCCCCGCCTCCAGGCTCTGCTGCTCGATGATCTCCTTGATCGCATTGGCGGCCGCTTCGGTCAGGAGGATGTCCGAATCCTGGTCGCCTCCGGCCTGTGTCCGCGGGTCAATCGTGGTGGTGTCGCTCATGAGCAAGACTCCTGGGGGTGAAACGGCGACTCCGGCCGACAGCGCCGGAGCATCCCTTGTTCCATCATTATACGCCATCGGACCGGATTTGTTGAGACGAAGTCGCAGAAGTCACGTTCCGACGGGGTGCCCGTTCTCTCTCGCGATGCGGGAGATCACCTCTTCCAGCCGCCCGAGATCCACCGGCTTCACCAAGTGTTCCTCGAAGCCCGCCTCGTGGCTCTTGCGGATGTCCTCTTCCATCCCGAAGCCGCTCAGGGCGACGGCCCGGATCGGCCGGCGGGCCCGCAGCGCACGCACGAGGTCGTGTCCCGACCCGTCCGGCAACCCGAGGTCGCTCAGCACCACGTCGAACTGCTCGCCGTCGGCGACCTGGAGCGCAGACTCCACGCTTTCGGCCCGTTCGACATCGTGTCCGAAGCCGCGCAGCAGCCGCGCCAGGATGCGGCCCGTGTCTTCATGATCCTCCACCAGCAGGATGCGCAGCCGGCGATCGTCGGTGCCCGTCCCGCTGTCGGCGGGCGCGACACCCGGCTCCGTGACGGGCGTCGCCACGGTCGGCAGCTCGAGGCTGAAGGTCGCCCCTTTGCCGATCCCCTCGCTCGTGGCCGAGAGCGCGCCGTGGTGCAGGTCGACCAGCGCCTTGCTGATCGCCAGCCCCAGGCCGAGCCCGCCAAACTGCCGCGTGATCGTCCGGTCCCCCTGCTCGAAGGCGTCGAAGATGCGCGGGAGCACGAGCGGGTCGATCCCGATGCCGCCGTCGCGCACGTCGAGGCGGACGCGCTCGCCGGCGCTGCCGTTTCCGGCGTGCTCCGGGATGTTGGAGGTGCGCACCTCGATCCATCCGCCCGGGAGGGAGAACTTCACGGCGTTCTTCAGGATGTTCCAGATGATCTGCTGAAGCCGCGCGGGGTCAGCGCGCACGGTGGTGTGGGCGGCCCCGGTGTCGATCGTCAGGCGGATCGAGCGCTCCTTCATCTCGTCGGAGATCATCTCCAGCACGTGGCGCACCTTCTCGTGCACGTCCACGGTCTCCCGGTGCAGTTCCAGCTTGCCGCGCGCGATCCGAGTCAAGTCCAGCAGGTCGTCGATCAGGCGCGCTTCCAGTTCCACGTTGCGCCGGATCGTCGACAGATCCTCCCGCACCGCCGGCGGCACGTCCGGCTGCTGCTCCAGCATCTGCGAGAGCGTCAGTACCGGCGTCAGCGGCGTGCGCAGCTCATGGCTCAGCACCGCCAGGAACTGGTCCTTGGCGGCGTTCGCCTGCTCGGCTTCTGCGCGCGAGGTGCGTTCGCTGGCCAGCAGCGCCTCGCGCTCCTGCTCGATCGCCTTCCGGTCGGAGATGTCTCGCGCCACCGCCAGGTGGGCGTAGGCGCCGTCGGGCATCAGCATCGGCACGGCATGCGACTCCATCCAGCGCCGCGTGCCGCGCAGACCGACCATCTCGAACTGCCAGCTCAGCCGTTCCCCGTTGCAGACGCGCTGGTGATTGTGGATCCATGCATCGCGATCCTCCGGCGCGATCAGGTCGAAGATGCACTCGCCCAGGAGCGAGAGCTCGTCGTCCGCCTCCAGCATCGCCACGCCCGCCGTGTTCATGTGCATCAGCGTCCCGTCACAGCCGACGATCTTCACGCACTCCGGCGTCGCCTCGGCGATCGCTCGCAGGCGCTCCTCGCTCTCGCGCAGCGCCATGTCCGCGCGCGCCCGCTCGATGTACGCCCACGAGCGCTCCGCCACCGACTCCATCAGCTCGATCTCGTCCTCGTGCCAGTCCCGCGGCGCCGAGTGATGCACTGCCATCAAAGCCGTCAGCCGGCCGTCCTTCACGAGCGGGCAGCAGATCAAGGCCTTGATCCCCACCGCCCGGTACATCTCCGCGCCGGCGTCGGCCGTCAGCTCGGTGTCCACGTTCCGGATCACCAGCGTCCGCCCGCCGCGCATGTACGTCACGGTCCGCGGGCCGAAGTGGGAGAGGCGATACTCCCCCGCCGCGCTCGGGGCGCCGTCCGTGTGGTCGAAGCGGATGGTGAATCGGTTCGAGTCTGCCTCGACGTCGGCGTACGCGCAGCGGGAGACCTTCAGGTGCGTCCCCAGCCGCCGCGTCACCGTCTCCATGATCTGTTCGGAATCCGACAGGTCGCGCGTCGCCTCCGCCAGCTCGTTCAGGAAGCGGTATCGCGACGCCCGGCGCTTCACCCCCTCCTCGGCGAGCCGGCGCTCCGTTACGTCCTGCACAACGCCCACCATCCCGGTGCTGCGGGAGGCGCCGTCAATGACCGCCTGCCCGCGCACCGCCACCCACGTCACCGTGCCCTCCCCCTTCTGGACGCGATACTCCACGTCGTAGTCGATCCCCTCCGAAGCGGCGCGCTCCAGCGCCTGGTGCACGCGCGTGCGATCCGCCGGGTGGATCCGCTCCCTCAACTGCGCCCAGGTGATCGACGTCTGCATCGGCAGGCCGAACACCGCCGCGGCCCGCGGGGAGAGGGAGACCTGGTCCGTCGCCGCGTCCCAGGTCCAGTCGCCCATCCGCGAGGCGTTGAGCGCCACCGAGAGCCGTTCCTCGCTTCCGCGCAGCGCCCGCTCCGCGGCACGCAGCTCCTGGAGCCGGTCGCGCTCGTTTGCGACCGCCGCCAGCAGCAGCACGGTGACCGCCGACAGACCCAGGAACTGCTGGATCGCCAGCATGTTCATCAGCGCCAGCGCCGGCGCCGGCGGCTGGATCATCGTGGCGTCCCAGATCGCCAGAACCGACACCACGACCACCACGAGCGACGCCCCGCGCGACCGGAACGCCATCGCCGCCCAGATCAGCAGCGGAAAGACCAGGTACGTCCGCAGCAGGACGTGCTCGTTGAAGAAGATCGCCCACGCCAGCACCGCCGTCGTGCCGATGCAGACCAGGAACGGCACGATCCGCAAGGGCCGGCGGTCGGTCCACCACGTCAGCAGCATCGGCGAGACGACGATTACCCCGACCGCGCTGGCGGTGAAGATCGCGACCCAAGACCAGACCGGGTTGTCCGAATACGGCGGGCGGATTCCCGCCACGATCACCGCGGCTGTCGCGACAGTGGCGACCACCCCCCCGGGCAGGAGCGAGCCGGCCAGTACCAGCTTCAGAACGTCACGCGTCCGCCCCAGCGTCGGATCCATCCCGCGCCACGAGGTTCCCCACGGACGAAGGAGCACCGCCGGAATCAGCACCGCCAGACCGTGGCCTGCGGCGACGGCAAGCTCCACTCCGACCGGGTGATTGCTTTTGAGGCTGGCGAGAAGAACGGCGACCGGAACGACGATGGCGGCGGGCCACCCGACGAGAATGGCCCCGGCAACGCCGATTCCCATTGCGGGGGAGGCCAGGAGCTGGCCGCCGTTGGAGTTGGTCCAGTCGACGCCCCAGTGCGTCGTTGCGTAGTACAGCACGCCGGTCGCCAGTGCGAGCAACCACCGCGTCACGAGGCTCGAAGAATGTGCAGTTCCTGCCATCGTCACTTCGAGGGCGACTCCGATTCTACAGGCAGCGACACGAGCGGCCAGAGCGTTGTCGGATCGACGCCGAGTAACCCGGAGGGTGGCGTGGTGCCGCAGGCGGGAGCCCCGGCAAGGGGCAGCGGCGGGTCGGGGCGGCTCCTGCACCTGGCGGCGCAGAAAAAACCCCCTGAAGGTTCAGGGGGATTGGGATGGGCGTGCGTGGACTCGAACCACGGACCTCGTCCTTATCAGGGACGCGCTCTAACCAGCTGAGCTACACGCCCGCGTGCCTGCTCCGGCGCCGCCTGGCACCGGGCGGAAATCATAGGCCGGGGCCCTAACCTGTCAACGCTCCGGGCAACGACCACCGGCGATCGCCCGGCTTGTCACGACGTTCGCGACCGCGAAGATGGAAGCCCGCGCGCTTCCCCTTCGCAAGGAGTCATTCGATGCCAACGGAACCTAGGTTCGCCGTAATCCTCCTGACGGCCCCGCCGCCCGCCGCCGACACCGCCGGGGAGAACAAGGGCCCCTTCACGAAGGTCGATGGACGCGAGTGCCTCCTGCGGGCGGCTGAGCTATTCGTCAACCGGTCTGAAATTGTCCAGATCCTGACGACCTTCCCGGCCGCGGAGGCAGAAGAGGCCCGGCGACGCTTCGGAAACCACCTCGCCTTCAGCGGCGTGAAGATCGGCGAGCCGGCCGATGGCTGGTACACGCAGCTCAAGGCGCTCGCGGAACGGCTCGAGGAGGGCGTCACACACATCCTGGTCCACGACGCGGCCCGGCCCGCGGTCGCCATTCCGGATCTCGATGGTCTTCTGGCGGTGGCCAATGAGCACCCGGAGGCCCCGGCGGCCCTTTCGGCGACGCTGGAGCAGGGGCTGGTCGAGGTCGATGGCGAGGGAAGGCCGATCGGCTACCGCCCTGCCGACGCATTCGTCCTGCTGCTCTGGCCGCGGCTCTACCCGAAGGCGCTCGTCACGCCCCTTTCCGAGGGTGAGGAGCCCTCGGCCGACCGGCTCCGGCTCGTGCCGGGCATGGCGCTGAACGTGCGCTGCAACGGCCCGGCGGACGCCCGTCGCGTGGCGGCCATGATCAAGCTGCTGCCTGAGCCGAAGCGGGAGGGGCCGCTGAGCCCGTTCGACGAGGCGCGCTGGTGAATCGAATCGCGGGCGGCTGCATCGCCCGGCGACGAGCTAAACTGGCGGCGTGAGCACCATGAGTTTCGCGGATCTGATCGAAGGCAACTGCTGCGTCGTCGGCCTCCAGTGGGGGGACGAGGGCAAGGGGAAGATCGTCGACGTCCTGACGGAGTCGGCGGACGTGGTGGTGCGATACTGCGGCGGCGCCAACGCCGGCCACAGTGTGAGGATCGGCGACAAGAAGTTCGCGACGCACCTGCTGCCGGTGGGCGTCTTCCGGCCCGGCGTGATGAACTACGTGGGCAACGGCGTGGTCATCGATCCGGAGGTGATGCTCCGCGAGATCGACACGCTGGGGGCGCAGGGCGTGCCGGTCTCCCCGGCGAACCTGCGCGTGAGCTACAAGGCCCATGTCGTCATGCCGTATCACAAGCTCGCCGACGAGCTGCGCGAGCAGTCCAGCGAGGGGAACGCCATCGGCACCACCCGCCGGGGCATCGGCCCCGCCTACGCGGACAAGATGACCCGTAGCACTGCGATCCGCGTCGCCGACCTCGGCGACGAGGAGCGCCTGCGCGACAAGGTCTCCCGCATCGTCGAGGAGCGTAACAACGTCATGCGCTGCCTCTACGACGCACCCCCGATCGACGCGCGATCCACCTTCGAGACCTATCGCGACTACGGGCGGCGCCTCGAGCCCTTCGTCAGCGACGTCGGCCGCCGGCTCCTGCTCGATCGCGACGCCGGCAAGCGCATCGTCTTCGAAGGCGCGCACGCCGTCCTGCTGGACATCGACCACGGCACCTATCCGTATGTCACGAGCAGCAATTGCAGCGCGCTTGGTCTCTTTACCGGCGCCGGCGTTCCGCCGCAGAGCGTGCGCAGCTACGTGGGCGTCGTGAAGGCCTACAACACCCGCGTCGGCGGCGGGCCGTTCCCGACCGAACTCCACGACGACAAGGCCGACTACATCCGCGAGCGCGGGCGCGAGTATGGCACGACGACCGGTCGGCCGCGCCGCATCGGGTGGTTCGACGCCGTCGCCGCGCGATACGCTGCGGACCTGTGCGGCTGCACGTCGCTGGCGATCTGCCTGCTCGACGTGCTGAGCGGACTGGAGCACGTGCAGATCTGCACCGGGTACCAGCTTGCCGGCGGGCGGCTCGACTACTTCCGTGCCGACATGGACACGCTGGCGGACGTGCAGCCGGTTTTCGAGACGCTCCCCGGTTGGCAGGAGGAGATCAGCGGCTGCCGCAACTTCGAGGAGCTTCCCCAGAACGCCAAGCGCTACATCCAGCGGATCGAGCAGCTGGTGAACGCTCCGGTGCGCATGGTGGGCGTCGGCCCCGATCGCGCCCAGATCCTGAGGCGGTAGACCGGTGCGACCACCGCGCCCACGCTAACCGACGAGCGCGCCCCTGCCCCCCTGGCTCAGCCTGATCGGCGTCATCTGCTTCTACTCCTGGATCTGGATCGGGGCTGGCGGCGTGTTCCTGACGATCCACGGCGCGGTTCGCTGGGGCAATCAACCGTCGCCCGCGGCACCGGGCGGTTTCAGCGTCAATCCGGCGGGCGGGCCCGACGACATCCCTGATGCAGAAGTCGCGGGCGGCGGGCCGAGCTGAAGCCGGAAGCCTGCCGCAGGTGGGTCGATCTTCGCCCGCGTGGCAGCCGGCCGGTATCATCCCCGCTCTGCGCTGGCTCGACCTCAAGCTTCCGATTCCCTTCAGCGGTGCCCACCACAAGGGCGCCCAGCGTGTGCGCTGGCGATCGCGGCGCGACGGCCGGCTCTCCCCGCCGCAACTGCTTGCCGCAAGCTTCGCAGGGCTCGTGCTCGCGGGCACCTGCGGGCTGAGATGGCTCCCGGGGCTCTATACCGGGGAGCGGCTCAACTGGGTCGATTCCCTCTTCACAGCCACCAGCGCCGCCTGCATCACGGGTCTGGCGGTCGTGCCGACCGATTCCCACTTCACGCCGTTTGGACAGGCCTTCATTCTCCTGCTCATCCAACTCGGGGGCCTCGGGATGCTCGGGCTGGCCAGCTTCGTGATTGTTACGCTCAACCGCCGGCTTTCGCTCCGGCAGGACGCGCTGGCGGGCGCGGGCGAGATGGGCGGCGCGGCGAGGCACGTGCCGGTAAGGCACCTGCTGCGCGACGTGCTGATCTTCACGCTGGCCTGTGAGGGGCTCGGCTTCCTGCTGCTCTGGGGCAGTTGGACGCTCTGGCCCCCGCGGCCGGACATCGGCGTGGGCGCGACGGCCTGGCACGCGCTGTTCCACAGCGTCAACGCCTTCTGCAACGCTGGCTTCACGACCTTCAACGACTCACTCCTGAGCTTCGACAACCGCCCGGGCACGCAACTCATCATCATGGGCGGCATCTTCCTCGGCGGGCTCGGGTTCCTCACGCTGGAGGAGCTGAAGCTCTGGCTCCAGGCGCGCCGGTGTGGCCGCGCGTTCCGGATGTCGCTGCACACGCGATTGGTGCTCGTGACGACGTTCGCGCTGCTGCTGATCGGGTGGGCGGTCGTTGCGCTGCTGGAGTGGACGAACGACGAGACGCTCGGGCCGATGCGGCTGCACGACAAGCTGTTCAACGCCCTGTTCAGCGCCGTCACTCCCCGATCCGGCGGGTACAACACGATCGACTTCGGCCAGACGCTTCCGGCGACGCAGTTCTTCACGATCCTGCTGATGGCCATCGGCGGCGCCCCCGGCAGCACCGCCGGCGGGATCAAGGTGACCACCGTCGGCATCCTCGCCGCCATGGCGTGGGCGCGGCTCCGTGCGCGCACGAGTACCGACCTCTGGGACCGGACGCTGCCGGAGACGACAGCCAACCGCGCCGTCGGTCTCTTTACTTTCGCCTTCATCGTCCTGACCTTCGGGATCGGGGCCCTGACGATCACCGAGCTGGGAACGAGCTTCACGCCGCGTCCCGACTTCGGGCTGGTCGTCGCCGAGCCGTTCGACTTCCTCGACTACATGTTCGAGGCCACGAGCGCCTTCGCGACGGTGGGCCTCTCGACGGGCGTGACGCCGGTGCTGACCACCGAGGGAAGGCTGCTGATGGTCCTGCTGATGTTCGTCGGCCGCATCGGGCCGCTGACCTTCGCCGCCGCCCTCTCGCGCGACGACCCGAACCAGCGGCTGATCCAGCGATTCGCCAACGAGGATGTCGTGGTGGGCTAGGCCACCCGTTTCAGGAGAGCTGCACATGGCACAGAAGCGATACGTGGTCATTGGCCTGGGCAACTTCGGCTCCGCCGTCTGCGAGTCGCTTTACGCGCGCGGCTTCGACGTCGTCGCCGTCGACACGCGCGCCGCCGCCGTCGACCGGATCGCGCCCCACGTGACCCGCTCCGCGCTGGCCGACGGCACTGACCCGCAGGTGCTCGTGCGCATCGGCGCCGAGCGCGCCGACGCGGGCATCGTCTCCACGGGCGACGACATCTCCGCCAGCATCCTCGCCACGATGGCCCTGAAGGACGTGGGCGTGAAGGCGATCTACGTCAAGGTCATCAGCGACGCCCACGACCGCGTCATGCGCAAGCTCGACGTCGAGGAGACGATCTTCCCCGAGCGCGACACGGCCGTGAATCTCGCCGCCCGGATCACCGGCAAGGCGCTGCTCAACTACGTGCGCATCGGCGAGGACTTCGGCGTGCAGGAGATGGCCGTTCCCAACGGCTGGGACAAGAAGTCCCTGCGCCAGCTCGATCTGCGGCGCAAGTACGGCGTCCTCGTCGTCGGGATCCACGATGTCCTTACCGACCAGTTCATCTCGCCCGACCCGGACCAGGTGCTCACGGAAAGCGACGGGCTGCTCATCGCCGGCCGCGTGCAGGACCTGGAGAAGGTGGCCCAGGTTCGCTGAGGCTCAACCGGGGCGGTACGGCATCAGGTGAATCTGGCGCGTCCCGTCTTCGGCAGGGGCCGAGAAGAGCAGGTAACGCCCGTCCGGGCTGACCGACGCGGCATCCTGGTCCCCCTGCCGGGTCACGGCACGGTCGCGACGCCCGTCCGGACGCACCTGGCGCAACTGCGCCGCGTTCGCCTCGTCCAGGGGCACGCGGACGTAAACCAGCCGTGCTGCGTTCGGCGCGATGGCCGGCGCGGTGTTCGAGCCCTGGTCTGTCAACCGACGCGGCCGACCGATGCCGGTGATGTTGCCCGCGTCGTCGTGTGAGAGCGGAGCGATGTAGATGTGGAAGCGGCCGGTGTGCTCGTGCTCGCTCTGGAAGACGACGTTCCGCCCGTCCGGCGTCACCGCGGGCGCGCCGTCGTATCCCTGCCAGTCGGTGAGGCGAACCAGGCCGGTGCCGTCGCTGCGCATGGCCCACAGGTCGACCAGCGAGCGAGTGTCCAGCGCCGATTCGGGCGCCGCGCGGTCGCTGGCGAAGATGACATGCCTCCCGTCCGGGGTGAAGGCGGGCTGGCCGTCATACCCCGGGTGCGGCGCCAGGGGATGGCGGGCGAAGTTCACCCCCACGCGCGGATCGGCGGCCGCGAGGTTGCGCTGCCAGCCGTCGACGCGAAACAGGTCGGCCTTCGGATCGAAGCGTCCCGGTTCTGCGCTCCCGACCTCCAGCGGATCGGTCTGGGAGGCGGCCGTGCTGGAGAAGAGGAGTGTGCGCCCGTCGGCGCTGAAGGTGGGCGATGCGTTGCGCGTGCCGGGCGGGGTGACGCGGATTGGCTGGCCGATGCCGGTGATCTCCCCGCGCTCAGACCGGAGCGGGGCGAGGTAGAGCTGGGCGCCCTCCTCGTCGGCGGGCCGCGCGCGGAAGGCGATCCAGCGCATGTCCGGGCTGAAGACGGCGTCCGACGCTTCGGCGAAACCGCGCGTCAGTTGCCGGGCGTTGCCTTCGAGAGATTCGCCCGCGGCGTCCGGGCGGGCCGTGGCGCAACCGCCCGCGGCCAGCGCGGTGAGTGTGAGGCAGGTCAGGAAGGGTCGGCGAAGAAGGTCATCCATGACGGTCCGTGCGGGGGAACGTCGCATCTGTTTGCCTGCGTTGCAAGGGGTGGTGCTACATTTCGCTCGTGAAGCTCCTGCGCGCCCGCATCGTCGCACCGATGAACCGCCCGCCCATCCGGGACGGCGGCGTGCTGATCCGGGGGGCATCGATCATCGATGTCGGCCCCGCCGATGCGCTTGAGCGATCGAACGGCACAGCCGAAATCCTGGATCTCGGCGAGGTTGTCCTGACGCCCGGGCTCGTCAACGCGCACGCTCACCTGGAGCTTTCGGACGCAACCCCGCCGGAGCAAGCCGGAACCTTCGTCGACTGGCTGCTTGCGGTCATCCGGTCGCGCGTGAGCCTGGGTGAGGGGATACTCCAAGCCGCCGCAACCGCAGCCCTGGCGGGGGCGGCCGAGTCGGTGCGGCATGGCGTGACATGTGTCGGGGACATCAGCCGCTTCCCTGGCGCCACGCGCCCGGCACTGGTCACGAGCCCGCTGCGCGTGATCAGCTTCGGCGAGATCCAGGCGATGGCTGGCCGACGCCACCTGCTGGATGAGCGCCTGGGCATCGCGACCAGCATGGCCGCCGAGGGGTGGGACGGGCCCGGCCGGCTCCTGGTCGCCATCTCGCCACACGCCCCTTACAGCGTCGAGCCGGAGGGATATCGCCGCTGCCTGGCGTGGTCACAGGCTCACGGCCGCCCGCTGACCACTCACCTCGCGGAGACGCCCCAGGAGGCGACGTTTCTCGCGGGTCACGGCGGAGACTTCCGCGAGTTGTGGGACGCGCTGGGAGACTGGCGGGACGACGTGCCGAGGTTCGGAGGCGGGCCGATCCGGCTCGCGGCGGAACTGGGCTTGCTCACGCACCCCACGCTGCTGGCTCACGTCAACTACATCGATGACGACGAACTGGCCCTCCTGGCGCGCGGTCAGGCGAGCGTTGTCTGGTGTCCGCGGACGCACGCCTACTTCGGCCATCCGCCCCACCGCTTCCGCGAGATGCTGGCGCGGGGCGTGCGGGTGTGCCTCGGCACGGACAGCCGCGCCAGTTCCCCCGACCTGAACCTGCTGGATGACCTGCGCCTCGTTCGCCGGCAGCATGCCGATCTGCCCCCGCAGGCACTGTGGGATCTCGTCACGCGCAACGCCGCCGAAGCGCTGGGGGTCGCGGATCGCTTGGGAACCCTGGCGGCGGGACGTTGGGCGGATTTGGCGTCGTGGCCGCTGCCGGATGCCGGCGATCCGCTGCTGGCGCTGCTCGATCACGGCGTCTCGCCCCGGCAGGTATGGATCGCGGGGGAAGTGGTCGCGTGATCGCGCCGCACGCGCGGCCGTCTCAGCGGTCGAGCCCCACGGGCAGCTTCATCTGGCGGGCGGCTTCCTCGAGAACGACGTTGTTGTAGCGCAGGAGCGTCCCCTTGGCCTGCTCGTACTCCGCAAGCGCCGTGTTGTAGGTGGCGATCGCCTCCGCCTCGAGGCTGCGCGTCTGGGCGAGCTCCGCGAGGTAGCGCAGCTGAAGGTCGCTGAACTGCGGGGTCAGCGGCGTGCCGGAACGTTCAAGTAGTTCGGCGTTCTCGACGGCGTCGCGGGCGGCCATTCGCGCGTTTCGCAGCTCGATGAGCCGTGCGTAGGTCGTGCTGACCTGCCGCTGCGACTGCGCCACTTCCAGCGCGACCCGGTCCACCAGCGCCTGGTACTGCGTCACCTCGCGCTCACGCTCCAGCCGCGATCGACGCAGCACCGCCCGCGCCGCCCGGTTGCCAAGCGGGATCTCGAACTGCAAACCCGCGCCGACCGTGAAGTTGTCGAACTCAGCTGCTGGCTCACCGCTTCTCCGAAGTCCTCGTCGAACCCGCCGAATCCGCCGCTGAGCAGCAGGTCGAGGCGCGGCAGGCGATTGCTTTCGGCCACGCTCAGCACGCGCCCGGAGTTGACGATCCGAAGGATCTGCTGGGAGAGCTCGGGCCGGTTCACCAGCGCCACCGCCAGCGCCTCCTGCTGGTCGAAGAGCAGCGGCACCATGACCGGCTCCGTCGCCGGGAGGACGAGCGTCTCCCCGCCGATCGGCAGCGTCGGGTCGTTGATGAGCTGCTTGAGCTGATCAGAGAGCTGCGCCACCGCACCCTTGGCCTGGATCAGGTCCTGCCGGCGCAGCGAGACGGCCGAGAGCGCCTGCGAGATCTCCGCCCGCGTCGCATCGCGAACGCGGCGCTTGGCGATGCGGTCGGCCGTTTCCTGCGTGCGATCCAGGAGCTCGGTCTGGATCTCCACCTCGAGCTGGGCGCGGTAGAGCTGCCAGTAAGTCTGCTCGACCTGGAGGAGGATCTCCTCGAGCTCCCGGCGGAACTCCAGCACGCTGATCCGCTGGTCATTCCGGTTGACGTAGATGCGGGCGCGGTTGATGTCGTACCCGAAGTCGCGCAGCAGCGGCTGGGTGAGCTGGAGCGAGAGGTCGCTCGTCCAGCTCACGCCCGCGGGAATGGGGCTGAAAATCGACGTCTGGTCGCTGTCGTTCCGCAGAGCACGGTACTCGAGCTCCACGTTTCCGCCGCTGGGCAGGAGCTGGCTGAGGCCCGTGCTCAGGGTCAGGCGCTCCGTGTCACCGAAGACGTTCTCGGCGACATTGACGCCCACCTGGTCCTGGTACTCGGCGGCGGTGCGGAACGTCGGGTCGAAGCGGGCCAGCGCCTCGGTGACGCGTGTCTCGGAGATCGCCGGCGCATACCCCGCCACCGCGACGTTGAAGTTGTTGAGCGTGGCGCGGCGGACGCACTCCTGGAGCGGCAGGTAGAGCACCTGCTCGTCGGCCGGCTGGGTCGCAGGGCCGGTGGTCGGACGCGACGTGGGGACGCGTAAGCCGATCTGCCCAATCGAGACGTCGGTTCCGCGCGCCACTTCCGCCTCGATACGGGAAACCGGGTCGTAGTTCCGCGGGTCGTTCCGGTCGTTGGGGTTGAGGAAGTACTCGTCGCTGGGAAGCTGCGGAAGGCGCTGGTATCGCGTGCCGGCCGCTCCCTCCAGCTCCAGTGACTGGAGCGCCGCCGGATCGACCGGCGGGGGCTCGGGCAGCGTGCAGCCGGCAATCCAACCGGTGGCAGCGCCCGCGCCGGCGACGGCCAGGCCCAGGCAGAGGCGGCGCGTGAGCTGGAGTGAGAGGTGGCGCGGAAGCGAACGGGCGGGAGCGCGGTCGGTCATGGCGGGTGATCTTTGGCAGGCGTGGAGCGGCGGGCGGCGCGATGGGGCGCCGGTCGCCAGCTTAGGCGCAGGCGTGGGGGCGGATCATAAAACCAGCCCCACCAGCTTCCAAGCCAGCAGCCCCGCAAAGCTCAGGAGGAGGATCCCGCCCGCCAGATCCATCGCCGCGGCCAGCCAGCGGCTCCGATCCAGCGAGCGCACCGTCGCCAGCAGGCCCGCGAAGAAGAACACCCACAGGAGCGTCGCCATGAAGACGCCCACGCACAGCAGCAGGCCCGAGAGCCGATTCTCCGCGATGCTCCCGGTGCCCTGGATCACCGCGGGCACGCCCGTGAGCCACCACGCCGCCTGGTACGGGCTGGTGGCGCAGATCAGCAGGCCGGCGAGATAACCCGCCATCGGCCCGGGCACTGTCGGCTCCCCGGCGATCGATTCAAGTGAGATCAGGCCGCTTCGCGAGCTGCGGATGTGGCGTCGAAAGTTCGCCAGGGCGCTAGTCCCGAGGTAGATCAGGAGGCAGACGCCGATGACGGAGATCGGGATCCGGACGAAAAGCGTCGCCTCGATCAGGCGAAGCACACCCAGCCACACGAGCAGCGCGAAGAAGACGTCGACCGTCACCGCCCCGAAACCGACGCTCGCCCCGCGAAGAAATCCCCCGCGCGTCGTACGGCGGGCAATCTCCAGGTTCACCGGCCCCGGCGGCACGGCGGCGCCCAGACCGAGCATGACGCCGGTGAAAAGCGGCCTGAGCCAGTCGCTGGTGATGCCGGCAGCAACGGTGAAATCCAGTGAAATCATTCGACGCTGATGGTATCTGCGTGCGTCATCCCGTTGCAGGCGTCAGGAACCGCGTCGCCGGCGTCCCATAAGCCCGATGGGGCTGCAGGAAACCGATCCGGCGTTGCTGGTCCGCGCCGAATCGATGTAGACTGCGGATCGATGCCAGCAGGCGATCAGACAGACAAGCCGGCATCCGCCAAGCCGGGCTCGGCGGACACGCACGGGGCGGGCACCAGCGCCGTGGAGGGCGTCTCCCTGGCGCGGGAGACGTACGTCCGCTTCCTCGAGGTGGTGGAGCACGACGGCCGCTATCCGCTGGAGGCGTACCGCTTCCTCCAGGAGGGGCTGGAGTTCGCGGTGGCGCGTATTCACGGCGTCACCGCGACAGAGGCTCCGGCCGAGGGGACGTCGCGCCACGTCGACGGAATCCAGCTTTGCCTCGGCCTGCGCGACCTGGCGGTCGAGCGCTGGGGCTTTCTCGCCAAGACGGTGCTGAACAGCTGGGGCATCCACAGTTCGCGCGACTTTGGCCAGATGGTCTTCGTGCTCGTCGAGAACGACTTCCTGCACAAGACCGATCGCGACAGCCTCGAGCACTTCGAGGACGTCTTCAGCTTCGCCGACTTCGAGCATCTCTACGAGGTGCCGAAGAGCCCGCTCCACAGGTCGGAGTTCGAGTACGCCGACGACACCCCGGCGGAGCAGCCGTGACCGATTCCCCCAGCGCCAAGGCGGAGCAGTCGCTCTCGGGCTTCAGGCCACGGCCGCGGTTGTTCGTGACGCTGCTGGTCGCTTTCGTCGCGTGGATCGGCCTGCTCATCCTGCTCAACACCCGGGGCTGAGGTTCAGTCCGACATCAGCCGGCGCATGCCGCGCCAGTCGGCGATGGTGGTCGTCACCGCGAGCAGGAAGTCGGAGGCGGTCGTCGCCAGGCGCAGCAGCAGGCTCAGGAAGAATAGGAACGCCCACCAGACGTCCTGCCAGGAGGCGGGGCTCCAGAGCGTGAAGGGCATGCTGACCGCGAACGTCTCCCGGAGCGACTGCGGCAGCAGCACGCTCAGGACGCCGACGAAAACCACTTCTCGCACGCCCAGGCCGCCAGGGCTCCAGGGCGCCAGGTGCCCGGCCGCCCAGCCGAGCGACCAGGCGCCGGCGATGATCCAGAGCTTTCCGGAGGCCTGGAGGGGCGGGCCCACGAGCATCCAGACCGCGGCGCTCTGCCACAGAATGCCGAGCGAGAGCCACACGAACAGCACGAGGAGCCACGCCCCGCCGACGCGGTTCGGGTCGCCGCGCCGCCACGTCCCCGTGCTGGCGGGAACGAGGCGGTAGAAGACCGAGGGCATCGTCACGACGAGCGCCAGGGGAGAGAGTGCAGCGATGACGATGAGCAGCGGACGCCACCCCGGAAAGTTCTGGTAGGCCACCATCCAGAACGCGAAGAGCCCCACCACCATCGCGCCCGCCACCGAAAGGGCTCCCTCCAGGCGCGTCGCGACGGCGGCGTGGACGCTGCTCGACCCATAGGGGCGGGCAAGCTCCATGCGCAGCACCTGGTGCAGGCGCCCCGGCACGTATCGCGCCAGGTGACCCAACGACCAGATCCGCGACGCCGGCGCCAGCGGGATCTCCTCGCCCATCAGCACCAGGATCGTGCGCCACGCCAGTGAACGGAAGACCAGCAGCCCGACCGCCAGCATCACGACCGCAACCACGAGTTGTGCCGCTTCCACCTTGCCTATCCGCTGCTCCACGAGCGGCCAGCGCTCGATGACGGGCGCGACGATCAGGTAGAGGATCCCCACCGTCAGGCTGACGGCGGCCAGGCGCGTCAGCCAGGGGCCGAAGCGCAGCCAGAGCAGCGACAGCCGCTGGCGCTGGCCCTCGTCGAGACCGAGGATCTCATCCTGAACCAGTTGGGTGCGTCCGCCGATCCGCTTGCGGCGCGTGGGGAGGAGGCGGATGCCCCACTTGCGCATCGCCGGCCGCGCTATGCGGCGGATTCCGGGGATCCACCCGAGGATAACGTTCAGGACCTTCAGCCCGAGCCACGTGACGATCATGGTGACCGGCAACGCCAGCACGCTGATCGCGATCACCTGCGCCACGTCGCCCATGCCCCACTGCTGGAGCGGCACCTTCGCCTCGAGCCACTCGAAGTGCTGCCAGGCAAGGATCATCAGCGTGCCCGTCACCGCGACGCTGAAGAAGGTGATCAGGCCGGTGAAGAGGGACGAGTCGATCGGCAGCTTCCCGCCGCGCATGAAGCGCGTGGTCAGCCGGCGCTTCCCCGGGAGCGTCACCAGGGCGAAGCCGATCAGGAAGAGCGGGATGCCGCCCGGCCCGGGGAGCAGGATGCCAAGGATGGGAGACCCGAGGATGCAGAGCCAGCCGACCACGTTCTTCAGGATGAACCAGAAGTATGCCGTCACGACCTTCCGGAGATCGAACGCCTCCGTTGCGTCGTTCGAGTCCGCCTTCCCCGGCGTCGGGATCCGTGCTGGTTGTTCCGTGCTCGACATCGGGGATGTGTGGCGAGTGTATCCACGGGACCGGCCCGACGTGAGCGCGCGACGCCGATCCCGGCCATCCGCTACGATCCGCCCATGCAACAGGACATCGAGCGCGTCCTGATCTCCGGGGAACGCATCGCCCGCCGCGTCGGCGAGTTGGCGGAGCGGATCACGGCGGATCACAGCCCGCCGCGGATGCCGGGCGACGCGCAGATCACGCTCGTACCAATCCTGACGGGCGCGATGATCTTCGCCGCGGATCTCATCCGCGCGATCCCCCTGCCGATGCGGATCAACCTCGTCACCGTCAGCAGCTATCCCGGCCAGAGCATCCGGTCACACGGGAGCCAGGTGCTGGGCCGGCAGCTCGAGCATGTCCGCGGACGGCATGTGCTGCTGGTGGATGACATCCTCGATTCCGGCGGCACGCTGGCCACGGTCGTTCCGCTGTTGCAGGAGATGGGGGCCGAAACGGTACGCACGTGCGTACTCCTGCGAAAGCGCCTGCCGGAACCGCCCCGGGTGGAAGCGGATTACGTGGGTTTCGAGATTCCCGACGCTTTCGTCGTCGGCTACGGGCTCGATTACGACAACCTCTACCGCAACCTCCCCGACATCGTCGTGCTGAAGCCGGTGGTGATCCGGCATCCGGGGACGGACGCCGGCTGAAGGGTCGCGGACCAGCCTAGGAGCGGTTCATTTCGCTCGCCGGCCTCGTGGCGTTTAGAATGAGGCCGTGATCACACTGCTGGTCTTGCAGGGGCCCGACAAAGGAAAGCGCTTCGAGCTTCCTGATCGGCCCTCGCTGATTGGTCGCGAGAGTCCCAACGTGCGGCTGGAGGACAACACCTGCAGCCGCAAGCATGCTGAGCTGCGCCCCGCCGCGTACGGCGACCGCTGGACGATCCGGGACATGGGTTCCAGCAACGGCACATACGTCAACGGGCAGCGTGTCTTCGGGCAGCCGGTCACGCTCAAGCTGGGCGACCAGCTCCGCGTCGGAAAGACGCTCCTGCTCTTCGGCGGTCAGCCGGGGGTCAGCGCCCAGCAGGTGGCGCGCGTCAACTTTGCCGACGCCGAGAGCGGGATGGACTCGGCGATCATCAACACCGTCCCCAGCAACGAGGACAGCATCGTCCTCGCAGTCCCCGAGCCGGCGGCGGCGGCGATGGGGAACCTGAAGGTGCTCTATCGCCTCGCCGCGGCGCTGGGGAGCCAGTTCAGCATCGACCAGGTGCTCAACGTGGTCCTGGACCTGATCTTCGAGACGGTTCAGGCGGACCGCGGCATCGCAATGGTCTACGAGGAGGCGACGGGGGAGCTCGTCCCCCGCGTCGTCCGCCGGCGCGACGAGGAGAATGACTCGGAGGACACGGGCGGGAGCAACCTGCTGGAGGGGGATCCGCGTCCAGTCGATCCGATCCACGCGAGCCGGACGATCATCAACCACGTGGTGCAGACCGGCGAGGGCGTGCTCTCGAGCAACGCGATGGCGGACAAGCGCTTCAGCGCCGGCAAGAGCGTGCACGACCTGGGCATCCGCAGCGCGCTGTGCGTCCCAATCAAGGCCCGCCGGCTGGACACGCGCGTGAGCGAGCGCGTGGAAGGGATCAACGGTCGCAGCGGCGTGGACGAGAACGAGCTGCTCGGCGTGCTCTATATCGATTCGAGCGTCCGCAACTACACCTACAGCGTCGAGCAGCTTCGTCTCCTGACCGCTATCGGCCTCCAGGCGGGGCTGGCGCTCCAGAACGCCAAGCTCTACCACCAGGGCCTCCAGGCGGAGCGCATGGCGGCGATCGGCGAGACAACGGCGGCGCTGTCGCACTCCATCAAGAACATTCTCCAGGCGCTGCGCGGTGGTGCGAACGTCGTGGAGATGGGGATCAAGCGGGAGGACATGAACCAGCTCAAGAAGGGGTGGGAGGTCGTCGACCGCAACCTGAACCGCATCTACAACCTCACGCTCAACCTCCTGGCCTTCAGCAAGCCGCGCAAGCCGCAGCGGACGCTGGTGCAGCCGCGCGTCCTCATCCAGGAGTGCCTGGAGCTCCTGGCCCCGCTGGCCAGCAGCCGGGGCGTGATGGCCGTCGCGGACGTCGCCGCCGACCAGCCGGCGGTTCCGCTGGATCCGGATGGCCTGCACCAGGTGCTGATGAACCTGCTTTCCAACGCGCTGGAGTCGATCGAGGACGACAAGGGGCTGATCCGGGTGGTGTGTCGATATGACGCGGAGCAGAAGCGGACGATCATCCAGGTGATCGACTCGGGCAGGGGCATTCACCCGAACGTCATGCCCCACCTGTTCGAACTCTTCCATTCGACCAAGGGCAATCGCGGCACCGGGCTCGGGCTCCCGGTGGCCCGGAAGATCATCGAGGAGCACGAAGGCACGCTGGAGGTCAGCAGCAAGCCGGGCGCGGGGACGACGTTCACGATCTCGCTGCCGGCCTTCACCGAGCAGGTGGGCGACCCGCACCACACGCACTTCGGGGCCGGTTGAGGCCGCATCGTCTTTCCCTGCACCTTTTTCGGGGCGTGGCGAAACTATGCTTGTGACGCGTGGTGTCTCCAGATGATCGGCGGGGGCGTTGGATGACGCCCCCCACGCCACGCCGCCACGGACGGATCAGGAGGAACATGAATCCGGCGACGCTGGAGTATGCACCCAGGCATGCCGCTCCCAATCGATACGAGTGGGAGATGGAGAGCGAGCGCGCCCGCTGGCTGCGCCGGCGGTTCCTCTGGTTCACCGGCACCCTCTTCGTCTTCGCCGTCATCACGCTGCCGCTGACGGTCGGCAACCTGTTCTCGAGCTCGGGTTACGTGCAGGCGAGTGGCGTGCTCCAGGTATCCCTGTCGCTGATCCAGGTGGCGGCGGCGGGCTGGGCGTGGTGGTACGCGCGGCGTGCGGTGCGGAACGAGCACCGTCTCTTCTCGATCGCCTTCTGGCTCGTGATCGGGTTGGGGGTGCTGGGAATTTTCGGCTCGCGCCTCGCCGGCGAGCTCGCGGTGCTCGAAGAGCTCAACCGATTCGAGCAGGGGCGTTCGGATAACCTGGACGTTCGGGTACCCGCGCGTGTCGAGATCGAGCCAAGCGACGCCGCCAAAGGCGGGGAAACCGGCAATGCCACTGCGCCGCCTCAGGCGCCGCGCCGTGCCAATCCGGCGGTGGTGCGCCGCGTCCAGCAGGGTGTTTCGCTCGGGACAGTGGCCTGGGCGGTGCTGACGAGCCACCTGATCGCCTGCCTGTTCCTCCCGTGGACGGTGCGCGAAGCGACGCGCCCGGCGCTGATCCTGCTCGCCGCCGCCGGCTTCCTGGTGCTCGGCGACCTGCTGCTGGGCCGCGCCTCGCTGATCTACATCGCCGGCGCGCTCGTCGTGCTCCCGTTGACCGTGCTGCCCGGTATCGGGTGGAGCTGGTGGCGCTACAGCCGCTTCCGGCGCAACTTCCGGAACATCTTCGAGAGCCGGCAGCTGCGCCAGCTCACGCACGAACTCAGCGGCGCCCGTCGCATCCACGAGACCAGCCTCCCGCCGGTTGTCGATACCGGCCCGGTCCGGCTCAGCTACATCTACGAGCCGATGAGCCAGATCGGCGGTGACGTGCTCTTCCTCCACCCGCGTCCCGCCGACGGGCCGACCACGGTGACGAGCCAAGCGGGTTACTGCCAGCCGCTTCGACAGACGATGGTGCTGCTGGACGTGACGGGCCACGGGATCGCGGCGGCGCTGACCGTGAACCGCATTGTCGGGGAACTGGAGCGGATCTTCGCCGAGAAGCCGGATATCGGCGCCGGCGAACTGATGGAGACGCTGAACAAGTACGTCTACCTCACGCTCGCGACCCACGGCATCTTCGTGACCGGCCTCGCCGTGCGCGGACGGATGCCCGCTTACGAGAACCGCGCCGACTGCTACCGGGAGCCGCTGGAGGTCACGTTCGCCAGCGCCGGGCATCCCACCGCCTTCATCCGGCGCGCCGACGGCGACATCCACCGGCTGGAGAGCAACGCGACCATGCTCGGCGTCCTCCCGCCGGAGGCGTATGACTCGGACGAGCAGGCGTTCGACATGCAGCCGGGGGACGCCATCGTCGCCTACACCGACGGCGCCATCGAGGCGCGCAACCTCGACGACGAAATGATCGGCATTGAAGGCGTACGCGACCTGCTGGGGAACATCGCCGGTGACTCTCACGATGCCAGTCGCTGGCCAGAGTTTCTCATCCGCCGCGTCGCCGCCTGGCGCAACGCCCCACCGGCGGACGACACGCTGATCGCCTGCGTCTACCGCCCCGCCGTTCCGGCCGACCTGGCCGACGAGGCGCCGCGCGAAACGATCGGTTCCGACTCCATGATGGTGACGGCCCGCTGAAGGGTGCATGGCGGTGCACGGCGGCGCGGCCCTTGGCCCCGGACCTACTGCTGCGGCTTTGCTTCCTGCGGAGCGACGTCGCGCGGGGTCGGGTCGATCGGGGTGCCGGAGCGCGTTCCCTCGCCTGTCTCGTCGCCGAGAGAGGGGAGATCTCGCCCCGGGGCGAACCACGGTTTGCGGATGCCGTCGATCACCTGCTCCACCGCCTGCTCGGGCGTATCGACGATCCGGAAGATGTCGAGGTCCTCCCCGTCGATGTAGCCGCCGGAGGCCAGTTCGTCTTTCACCCACTTGATCAGTCCGCTCCAGTACTTGCTGCCGACCAGGACGACCGGAAATGGATCGACCTTCAGCGTCTGCACGAGCGTCAGCGTCTCGAACAGCTCATCCAGCGTCCCGAACCCGCCCGGGAAGCAGATGAAGCCGTTGGAGTACTTCACGAAGCAGACCTTGCGGGCGTAGAAGTAATTGAAGTTCACGCTCACCGTCTGGTAGCGGTTCGACGACTGCTCCTGCGGAAGCTGGATGTTCAGCCCCACGCTCACGCCACCCGCCTCGTAAGCCCCCTTGTTCCCGGCTTCCATGATCCCCGGGCCCCCACCGGTCACGACGGCGATCTGCCGCTCCACCAGCAGGCGCCCGCATTCGACCGCCGCCTGGTACTCCTCGTGTTCCGGCCGCGTCCGCGCCGAGCCGAAGACCGCCACGGCACGGCCGACGCGCGACATCGTGTCGAAGCCGTCGACGAACTCCGCCATGATCTTGAAGATGCGCCAGGAGTCGCGGTGATCCGGCCCGATCGTCTCGCGCGGGTCATCCAGCAGGCAATACGGATTTACGGCCGGCACGCCCGGATCGTGCCTGCGTCCGTTGTGATTGTCGGCTTGGCGAGTCATCGCGACGATGTTAGCCGATGAGGTCGGCGGGCCTGCAAACCGAGGCGAAGCGGCCGGGCTAGAGGCCCAGGCGCGCGCGCTTCGCTTCCCACTCGGCGATCTCCCGCTTGTTCTCGCTCGCAAGCGACTGACCGGTGCGCAGGGCCTCGATCTCCAGTCGCGTCAGGTGCAGGCCGCCCCGGTGGTAGTCTTCGAAGGCCTCGCAGGTGATCGGCACGATGGGCCGAATCAGGTCGTACATCGCGGTCGCGTAGTCGCGGATCTCCTTCTGGGCGTGCTCGTCCATCCGCAGGTGGAGGAAGCGCAGCACGTTGTGCAGGTCGCACTTCCAGTACCACTCGGTGTAGACATTCACCGGCAGCGCCACGCGCGCCAGCTCGCGCGCCATTCCCTGCTCGATAAACCGTTCGTAAGCCTCGTACTGCTCGCTCTCGATCTTCTCCAGGTGCGAGAGGAAAGCCTCCGCCGTCGTGTCGTCGGCGAGTTCATCGCGGCCTTGACGATTGGTCTTCGACTGCGCCTTGATGTCCTCGCGCGCCGGCTTGTAGAACCGGTCGCGCACGACGCTGTAGCGCGCGCTGTACTCGTTGACATTCGCCGTGCGGTGACGGATCCACTGCCGTGCCACGAAGATCGGCATCACGCAGTGGAACTTGAACTCCACCATCTCGAACGGCGTCGTGTGGTGGTGCCGCAGCAGGTAGCGGATCAGTCCGCGGTCCTCGTTCACGCGCTTCGTGCCCGCCCCGTAGCTCACCCGCGCCGCCTGCACGATCGCCGCGTCCGCCGTCGTCCCCGCAGGAACCAGCCGCGGCATCGCATCAATCAGCGCAACGAGGCCGTGATCGTGCACGCTGATCTCCCAGCGCGCATCGCCGCCCATGACGTCCACCATCTCCGTCTCCGCCGACTTGCGGCGGATGCGATCGGCGCTCTCCCCGACTCGCGAAATCTCTTCCGACACGGCTGCACCACTTTCCAGAACGGCCATTCCGCCAGCATGACCCCGCGGCGGGTCCTGCCCAAACTTCCACGCCACCTGCGCCAGTCACCAGCTCCAGACCAGCGTCAGGAACAGGAACGCCAGGTATAGAACGATCAGCCCCACCCCCTCGAGCTTCCCCAGACGATACCGCCCCGCCGCCGGCGGCAGCAGCAGCAGGCCCGCGAGGCAGAGCACGATCGAGTCGGCCCGCCAGAGGCGCTGCGGAAGCGGCACACTCGGAGGGTCGCGCAGCAGGGACAACCACGCGCCCCCCTCGGCAAGCCGGTCGCTGGCCTGCCGGCCGATGTCGATGAACGTCGCCACCGGAATCGCGAGGCACACCATGTATACAGCCAGCAGCGCCAGGCCGCGCTGGGCAACGAGACCCTGTCCGAATATTGAGAAACGCGTCCCAATCCCGATGAGCGGCAGCGCCAGGATCGCAGCCACCAGCAGCGTCGCGAACGCCGCGTCCAGTTCCATCCCCTGTCGCCGGCTTGCGGCGCTGGCCGCGCCTGCCGCAAGCCCGGCCCCGGCCGTGCCGAGGATCGCCGCCAGCACGATCACCGGGCCACGCAGCCACCAGGAGCCCCCCGGCTCCGGCTTCTCGGCCACTGGGCCACCCGCAACCGTCGCGGTCGGAACCGCCCGGCGCGACGCCAGGCCGAGCCACGCGATGATCCCCCCTTCAGCCAGCAGCAGGATCCCGTGAAGCAGCGAGAGCGCACCGGCGAAACCGGCGACCAGGAACGTCACGGCGACGGGCAGGAGCATCGCCTTCAGGCGCCGACCGGGATCGTCGAGAACCCGCCGGCCTTCGGTTGGCTCAGCGTTGGCGACCAAGCCCAGGACGAGCGTCGAGGAGGCCACCGCCGTCCCCAGCGCCAAGGCCAATGCCGCCTCCGTCCGGCCCGTGAGCGCGAACCAGACGACGCCCGCCAGCGCCGGGAGCCCCCCGCCCAGGATGAAGGCCGAGGCGCGTTTCGGCAGCGCGGCGGCGGCGGCGTGGGCGGCGATGTACCACGACAGGGCGGCGCCCAGCAGGAGCACCACCGAGAGCCACGCGGGGTCGAGAAAAGGCGGGGAAGAAGCGGGCAAGCCTCGAACGTTATCCCATCGCGGCAGCGCCCGGCAAATCAGGCCGTCGCGGGCACTGTCGGCGTGATCGCCCGCAGGCGGGAGACGACCTCCGGCAGCACGGCGACGGCCATGTCGATCTCCTCCGGGCGGGTCATCCGCGACAGGGAGAAGCGGAGGCTGCCATGGGCGTACGTCTCGGGAACCTTCATGGCGCGCAGCACCGGGCTGGCTTCCAGGCTCCCGCTGCTACAGGCCGACCCCGCGCTGGCACAGACGTTCCGCTCGCTGAGCATCAGGAGGATCGCCTCCGCCTCGAGTGGGGCAAAGCCGATGTTCGTCGTGTTCGGAAGGCGGTTCTCGACGTCGCCGTTCACGCGCGTGTCGGGGACCGACGACAGGATCCGGCGCTCCAGGTCGTCGCGCATCTCCGCGACGCGGGGCATGTCGGCCAGGTGCTCGAGCGCGACGCGGGCCGCCTCTCCCATGCCGACGATGCCCGGAACATTCTCCGTCCCGCCCCGCCGCTCCCGCTCCTGCGGGCCGCCCACGATCAGCGCGGGAATCCGAAGGCCGCGGCGGACGAACATCGCCCCCACGCCCTTGGGGCCGTGGAACTTGTGAGCCGCC
This sequence comes from Planctomycetota bacterium, assembly GCA_023417885.1. GTDB lineage: Bacteria > Planctomycetota > Phycisphaerae > Tepidisphaerales > Tepidisphaeraceae > JAEZED01. Next base: position 4,204 of record JAEZED010000219.1, on the reverse strand, counting down.
AGCGTCGCGCAGTCGATGCCCATCGCTGCGAAGTCGGCGGGAATCTTCCCGATCGCCTGCGTGGTGTCGCAGTGGAAGGGAACGCCGTGCCGCTTGCAGATGGCGGCGATGGCGGCGGCATCGAAGATCACGCCCGTCTCGTTGTTGGCCCAGAGGGTGGTGACGAAAGACGTCTCATCGTCCACGGCCTCGGCCAGGGCATCCATGTCGAGCCGGCCCAGCTCGTCCACGCCGATGGTTACGATCTGCGCGCCCCCTTCGGCCAGCACGCGGCAGAGCGCCTTGGTCGCGGAGTGTTCGACGGTGCTGGTGATGACCTTCGTGCGCGGCCGGCGGATCCTGAACAGGCCGCGCAGGAGGCAGTTGCTGGCTTCGGTTCCCCCGCCGGTGAAGGTGACCTCGAAGTCGCGGCAGCCGATCAGCTTCGCGACGTGGGATCGCGCCTCATCGACGGCGGCACGGGCGGCCTGGCCCAGGCAGTGGACGCTGCTCGGGTTCCCCCACTCCGACTGGAGGTACCGCACCATCGCCTCGACGACCTGCGGGTCGGGCGGGGTGGTTGCGTTGTTGTCGAGATAGGCAATACCGTTGCCGCGAATCATCGGACAAAGCTTAGCAAACTCGGCGCGCCTCCGGAAATCGGGTCGATGGGCGTTGGGAACAGGCCGATCTTTCATTGTTTTCGAAATACGCCTCATGCAGCGGGGCGAGGCGCGGGCTTTATCATCCCGGGCCCCGTCGGCGAGACATCTGCCGGCGGGCCGGAGAACGCATGTCGATCGACCAGGAACCCATCCCCGCCAGCCGTGCCCGCCGAGCCGCGGAGGGCGACCCCCTGGCCGAGTACCTCGAGCCCCTTTCCGCCGACCTCGCCTCTGTCGAGGAGATCTTCGAGCGCGAACTGGCGAGCGACCTGGCCTGCACCAACACGCTCGTCCGCCACGTCTCCCGCTTCCGCGGGAAGATGCTTCGGCCGATGCTCCTGCTTCTCTCGGCGCGCGCCGTGGCGCCGGAGGCGCCTGTCTCGCGGGAGGCGCTGACGCTGGCCGCCGTCGTGGAGATGGTGCACATGAGCACGCTCGTCCACGACGACGTGCTCGACGAGGCCGAGCTCCGGCGCAAGGGCGCCACCATCAACCACCTCCGCGGCAACGAGGCGGCGGTGATGCTCGGGGATTACCTCATCAGCCACAGCTACCACCTGTGCAGCAGCGTGACCGCCCCGCCGCCCTACGAGGCGCAGTGGGCGGCGCGGCTCATCGGGCGGACGACCAACCGCCTCTGCGAGGGGGAGCTGCTCCAGATCGAGAACAGGAACAACCTGCGCATCGGCGAGGAGACCTACCACGAGATCATCCGGCGCAAGACTGGGGAGCTCACCGCCGCCAGCAGCCTGCTCGGGGCCGTCTTCGCCGGTGCGAGCGAGGGGACGGCGGCGCGGATGCAGCAGTTCGGCATGCTCGTGGGGTCCGCCTTCCAGGTGCAGGACGACGTGCTGGATCTCGTCGGCGAGACGACGCAGGTCGGCAAGACGCTGGGGCTGGACATCGAGAAGCAGAAGCTGACGCTGCCGCTGATTCACTTCCTGCGGACGGCGCCCGGGCGGCATCGCGAGTTGCTGTGCAGTCTTCTGCGGAGTCATGATCCGGACAAGGTGGAGAAGATCCGCAACCTCGTGCTTCCCAGCGGGAGCATCGCCTACGCCGCCGGCGAGGCGCGTCGCCTGGCCGGCGAAGCGCGGGGGTGCCTGGCGGGGCTGGCGGACAGCGACGCCAGGTCGGCGCTGGAGGGCATCTGCGACTTCGTCGTCAGCCGGCGGACCTGAGCCGGGCGGATGGGGCGGCGCGGGGGTGGCCGGGGGAAGGGTCGGCGTTCCGCAACCACGGGGGCGGCCGTAAGATGCGGCCGATCCATGCGACCGACACTGGTTTCCATCGCCGTTCTGCTTTATGTCATCATCGCCGGCTGCGCCATCCTTGGCGGGCGGGCGCGGGCGGAGCAGGATGGCGCCGCGCGCGCCTCGGCGGGCGGTTCGTCGGGGGCGCGGGTGATCGAGCCGGGGATGCTGCCGATCCGTGCGGTGGGCATCCAGCTCCAGCGCACCGACTGGATCGAGGAGTACAAGCAGTGCATCGACGAGGTGGCCGCCCTCGGGGCCGACGGCGTGAAGTTCGTCGTCGACGCCCGCCAGGAGGATGGCACGAGCAACCGCATCTACATCGACCTGCGCATGACCCCCAGCGCCGAGCAGTTGGGCGAGCTCATCCGCTATGCCAAGGGGAAGGGGCTGAAGGTCATCCTCATGCCGATCGTGCTGCTGGATGACCCGAAGGGGGACGAGTGGCGCGGGACGCTCAAGCCCGAGAGCTGGGCGGAGTGGTTCGAGAGCTACCGCGGGATCATGGCCCACTTCCTCTGGATCGCCGAGGGCAACGGCGTGGATGTCTTCGTCATCGGCAGCGAGCTGGTCAGCAGCGAGCGCCAGGCGGCGGAGTGGGAGAAGACGATCGACTTCATCCGCGGGCGCTACAGCGGGCTGCTGACCTATTCCAGCAACTGGGACCATTACGAGGACATCCCCTTCTGGGAGAAGCTGGATCTCATCGGCATGAACAGCTACTGGACGCTCGGGCCGGACGAGCACACCAGCGTCGAGACGATCCAGCGCAACTGGGAGGACATCCAGGCCGAGCTCGAGCCGTTCGTGCGCGAGAAGGGCAAGCCCCTGCTCTTCCTGGAGATCGGCTGGTGCAGCCTCGACAACGCCGCCGTCGAGCCGTGGGACTACACGAAGGACGTCCCCGTCAACCTCGACCTCCAGAAGCGCCTCTACGAGGGGTTCTTCGAAAGCTGGCACGGCGTGCCCTGGCTCGGCGGGTTTTCCGTGTGGGAATGGCCCCCGGGCGAGGGGGGCCCGGAGGATCGCGGCTACACGCCGAAGAACAAGCCCGCCGAGGGGGTTCTGCGGGACTGGCTGGCCAAGCCGGCGTGGGGGGTGGGGGTTGCGGCGCGGAAGTAGCCGCGCGGACGCAAGAACGCCAAGACGCAAAGGGCGGCAAAGGGGGAGCAACGGTTCGGAGAAGGATCAGAGGGCACAACACAACCCTCTGACCATTTCTCTCGTTGCTCACTCTTCGCGCTCTTTGCGCCTTTGCGGTCTTGTGGGAACGCTCACGCCGCGAGCTTCGGGGCGGTGGTGGCGGTCATCTCCCCGGCGCTGTTCACGCCGAAGTTGACGGTGAAGATGTTGGCGACGCCGGCGCCGGTGGAGCGCACCGCGCGAACCTTGTAGCTCACGCTGGGCACGCCCGAGGGGACGGAGGTGTCGATGAACCTCTTCATGCCCGCGCCGCCGATGTTCTTCCACGTCCCGTCGCCATCGTTGCGGTAGACCGTGTAGATCGTCCCGGTGGCGCGCGGCGGGTTGTCGCACTTCCACCTGATCTCGAGCCATCCTTCGGGCTGGAGCGTGGCGACGAAGCCGTACGGCATGCCCGGGTCGCCGATGGGGGAGGGAACGGCCGGCGCGGGGATGGAAGCCAGCGCGTAGATGCCGTTGCCGTCGGTGGCGGCCTTGGCGCGGACCTTCTTGACGATGTCCGCCGCGGCGTCGTTCATCTGCTCCATGGCCATGTTGAGGTTGGTCGTCGCATCGACGGCCGCGGCCTGCGCCGCCTGCTGCGCCTGGTACGCGGCGCGTGCGGCGAGGGTCTTCGCGGCGAAGGCGGCGATCTCCGCCGTGGAGGAGCCGATGGCTTCGGCGTTGGTCGTCCAGGGGTCGACGTGGTTCTCGGCCCACTCGATCTGTCCGACACGCGTTGTGGGTTTGATCTTCATAATGATCTTCCCTGGTTGGTGCGTCTTACATGCCCTCTGGTTGGTACGGCTGCGGTCCCTTGTTCCGGCACGCCGCTGCATTTTCCTCACGCACTCCCTGAATCGGGCGGCGCGGGGGAGCGGTTTAGACAGGGAGCAGAGAAAAATCGCGATCGTCGCGCTGCGCGCCCTCATCCTTCGCGGCGCGAACGACGGCGTTCGGGCGCGATAACCGACCGGTCCGGGAAAAGCGGCGTTCGGGCGGCGCAGATGCCGGAGGCGGTCGATAACCGTCGAGTTGACGTCCCATTCCGGCGAGCGCGAATCGTTCGCGCTCGAGGTCGAGCCGTTCGACCTCGAGGTCGAGTCGCTCGCGCTCGAGGTCGAG